>NZ_JAKGTG010000028.1:0-56355 GCF_022324845.1 Clostridium sp. YIM B02506 | reverse complement strand
TTGTTAACATAATTTATCACCCAATAATATTTTATATTAAAAAGAAAAAAGTGTCGACTTTGTCGACACTCTGCAAAGAGTAATAACAAAGTTATTACTCTTTTCTAAGGGGGACAAGATGGATATAAATGTTGTTATTAATCAAATGATTCAGTTATTTTTAATTCTTGGTTTGGGATATTTTCTAAATAAAATAAAGCTTTTTGATGCTGAGCTAAACCAAAAACTAAATAAGCTCTTACTCAACGTTACAACACCAGCTTTAATAATAGCTTCTGTAGGATCTTTAGAGCCTAGCGATGATAGTAGTGAAGTTTTAGTTGTTTTTTTAGTAGCGGTAACTATTTTTGCTATATTACCATTTTTAAGTTATATTTTAGTCAAGATAATGAGAATTCCAAAGCATCAAAAGGGTCTTTATATGTTTATGACTATATTTTCCAACATAGGATTTATGGGATTTCCAGTTATGAAATCTATATTTGGTAATCAGGCTGTTTTTTACACTTCGATATTTAATATGATATTTAATTTTTTAGTATTTACCTTAGGTGTATTTTTGATTAATTATGGGACTGAAAAAGAAGTTAAGCCAAATGTTAAGAACCTTTTAACACCAGGAATAATATCATCCATAATCGCAATTATTATTTACTTTTTAAGAATACCTATACCTACAATTTTTGTATCCAGTTTTGATATGGTTGGTAGCATAACTACTCCAATTGCTATGATGCTTATTGGCTCCACTTTAGCTAATATTGATATTAAAGAAGTATTTACTGAGTTTAGGATATATCCTTATACTATAATAAAGCAAATATTGATACCATTAGCAGCATATCCTATTCTAAGTTATTTTATAACTAACCCTTTAATTTTAGGGGTTGCTTTAATTAACTTGGCCATGCCTGTTGCTAATAGTGCAGTTTTGTTTGCTACTCAATACGATGGAGACTTAAAACTTGCAGCTAAGTCAGTGTTTATCACTACTTTGCTTTCTGTTTTCACAATTCCAGTAATTGTAGCATTATTTTTATAAAGAAGAGGATATCGCAAAATTGTGATATCCTCTTCTTTATAACTTAAGCTTCTCTTTTTTTAATGCCCTAAATAGACCATAAATACTAAAAGCTATACCAATAATTAATATTGGGAATGCATCTTCAAAAAATAGTCCAGAGCAAAGCAATAATAATGCACACATAATATCAAAATTTGAATCTTTGCTTTTATTCATTATGTACCTCCTTTCCACTTTTCTCTAACTTTATCTTCACCTTTGTAGTAATTTGCCTGTTCTCCTAATTCATATACTTCTTTATCACAGATATTTATCTTCCCTGAATCAGGATATTCGCATACATCAAAGCCTACATTTGTTCGTATATCTAAAAATTTCAAAGGTTCATTTGTATGATTATAGAGTTGATGAGCACCTGATGGTCCCATTTCAAAAAAAATGATATCTCCAGCTTTTATCTCCTTAAACCCTTCTGGAGTCCTTAAGGTTCCGCTTCCTTCTAAAATCACAAATATTTCTTCTGCATTTCTATGAAAATGGTAGGGATAAGAATACTTATCTGGATCTAATGACCTAACATCAAATTTTAAATGTTTTGAGCCAACAAGTTCCGCTAGTTTTTCACTAGTATGCCAAGAAAATTCTGGTATAGGAGATTGTCTTACTTTGTAATTTATATTTCCATCATTAAAGATATGCGCCATAGTTACCCTCATTTAATAAAAATATTATATTTATATATTAGTATAACATATTATATATTTTTATACATTATAGTGAATTTAATACAAAAAAAGTATGTAGACTTCTTTATGTAAAGCAAATCTACATACTTTATTTTTTTATAATAAAGATTTATAATATTCTTCTTGCAGCATAAAATGACCAAATTTTTGATACTTTTACTACATCCCCGGTCTGAGGTGCATGTATCATTTGCCCATTTCCAACATATATGCCTATATGTCCTGCACTAGTAAGTACTAAGTCCCCAGGTTGTAAATTAGAATAACTTACTGCTACTCCATCGTTTATCTGGGTATATGTAGTTCTTGATATGTATATACCTGCTTGCCTATAAACATATTGTGTAAACCCGGAACAATCAAATACATCAGGCCCAGTAGCACCCCAGACATAGTCAGCACCTAATTTACTGTAAGCTATTTCTAAAATCTTTGAAGCAGATGCAGACACAGGTGCATTACTTGAAGGATTTGTATTAGTGTTGTTTGAAGGTTTTTGAGTTTGATTATTAGTAGGCGACGTTTGTGTATTAGTTTGCTTGTTTGCCTCAATTTCAGCTTTTTTCTTATTAATTGAAGTATTTGCCTTTGCGAGTAAGTTGTTTATTTCATCTTTAACATCTGAATTAGTTACAGTTGACTTTAAAGAGTTCAAAGCTGAAATTGAATTATTTAAATCGTTAATTGAACTACTTGTGTTATTTATTATATTCTCAAAAGGTTTATATAAATTTCTTTCTGTAGTTATTAAATCACTAGAAAGTTTTGCATACTCTTCTTTAGCTTTTTGAATGTAAACTAGTTGTTCATCTTTTTTTTGATTTAAATCACTTAATTTAGATTTATTAACTGAATTTAAATTTTCCAGTTCAGTCTTTTTAGTGTCTAATCGAGCAACACTAACATCATATTCCTTCTTCTTTTCATCAAGCTCCTCTAAGATTTGTTTATCCAAACTTAGTATCTTACCAATTGCTTGGGCTTTTGAAATAAAATCGCCTATGCTGTTTGCACTAAATAAAACAGTTATGTAATTTGCTTGTCCACCGTTTTCGTATAAAAACTTAATTCTAGTTTTAAATAGTTCTTCCTTTTTCTCAAATTCTTTTTTATTATCTTCTATTTGAACATTAAGTGCTTCAATATCTTTATTAACAGAAGAAATATTACTTTCATTTTCTTGAATGGCTAGAACTAACTTTTGTATTTCTATATTTAATTCATCTGCTTTATTTTGTAATTCAGCATATTTTTGTTCTGCTGCTGATATCTGATTTTTTCTATCATCTAAATCTTGTTGTTGAGCTGTTGTTAAAGGGTCAGCTAGTGCTTGTACACCTGTTCCGAATAACATTGAAGCTACAAGTAAACCTATCATCAATTTTTTCTTCATAAATATGTACGGTATCTCTATATAATAAGAGTTATACCTATCCCTCCCCCACTAATACTTATGTTAATTATATACTATCATCTATTACCCATTATAACAAATGTAATTTAAACCACACAGTTAAATTTTCTTTAATTTTACTAATCTGTATAGCTTAATAAAATGAGGTTAATAATTTTAACGAGGTGATTTTATGAAAAATAATACTCTTTATAGTTTATTTACAGCATTTTGTGTAATAATATTTGGTGGAATTATCAGCGGATTTATTGTTGTTATTATGTTTTTAGATTTTTTTGTAAAGTTATTGTTTAATGGATGAAAAAAGCTCCTATTGAGGAGCATTTTATTAGAAGATAGATTATGTAAAGATCCTAATTAAATTTTTCAGTATTCTCTTGAACTCTGAATTTAACTATATTTTTTATCAATTCATAAGGTAATGGTTCATCTATAGGAAATTGCACTGATCCTTTAGCTCCTTTGTATTTTGACAATTCTGATTTAAAAGCATCGATTCCACTAGGGGCTGGATAAAAGCCTATATGCTTCTTATATGCTGCGAAGTGAACTAGATTACCGTATAAATCAAATGTTGGCATTTGATAACTTATCTTTTCTTTAGCTTCTGGAGCTGACTCTCTGATAACCTTTCTTAGGCTTTGAAGTATTTCCTGAACGTTGCTTGGAAAGGTTAAAATATACTCATCAATGTTTTTGAATATAACTTTTTCATTCATAATTAAAACTCCTTCTGTTTTATTCTTATTTAATATTATATAACATTCCTAAAGGTTGTTATATAATATTTACTATTTAAGAAAAAATAAGTACTGCAATAAGTATAGACTTAATTTGCAGTACAATTTATTCTATATGGATTTAAAGTTCTGAACTTATTAACTCCTTAACGAAGCTATTTTTAGGATTGCTTTTAATTTCGTTAGGTGTTCCCAACTGAATTATTTCACCTTTATCCATAATTAAGACTTTACTTCCTAATTTTAGTGCTTCCTTAATATCATGGGTAATAAAAATTATAGTTACACCAAGATCCTTATGAATTCTTAATATTTCTTCTTGAAGAGATTTTCTTGTTATCTCATCCACAGCTCCAAAAGGTTCATCCATAAGAAGAATTTTAGGAGAAGCTGCAAGGGCCCTTGCAATACCTATCCTTTGCTTCTGTCCACCAGAAAGTTCACTTGGGTATCTGTCTAACATTTCCTTGTCCATTCCCACAATTTTAATTAATTTATTTACAGTAGTATCAATCTTTGATTTATCTTTTTTTCTAGAAAGATTTGAGACGTAAGCTATATTTTTTCTAACGCTCATGTGAGGGAATAATCCAACCCCCTGTATTACATAACCTATATTTCTTCTAAGACTGATTATATCAACAGAAGTTATATTTTTGCCTTCAATACACACATCACCTGTATCAGCTTTAAGCAAACCATTAATTAGCTTTAAAGCTGTGGTTTTTCCACTACCAGAAGTTCCAATTATGGTTAAAAAATCACCTTTTTTAACTTGTAGATTAAAGTTATGGAGAATTAAATTTTTATCATAACTTTTGGAAACATCTTTAAAACTTATTATGACTTCTCTACTCATATTATTTTCCTCTCTAGAATTATTCTTTTAATAAACCTTTATTTTGTAAAAATTCTTTAGCTACTTCTGCTTCATCTCGTCCATTACTTTCAACTTCATAATTTAATTTTGCCATTTCGCTATCTGTTATAATATCTTGCATTTTCATTAAGATATTTTCTAATTCAGGATGTTTTGACAAAATATCTTCACGCACTACCGTGCCACAATAATAGCTTTGGAAAAAGTTTTTATCATCTTGAAGTACAGTAACATCTGAGGATGTAAGTTGTCCATCTGTAGTAAATACATTCATAACATCAATTTCTTTTGAATTTATAGCTTGATATTTTAGGCCGATATCAAGGTCAGATGCCTTTTTAAATTTAAGACCATAGGTTGAGCAAAGCAAATTATATCCATCTTCTCTTTCATAGAAATCATATTCAGCACCAAAGTTAAGATCGCCAGAATACTTTGCTAAATCAGAATAAGTTTTTATATTATTTTTCTCTGCGATATCTTTTCTTATAGCTAGTCCATAGGTATTATTGAATCCATACAATCCTACCCATTTAAGCTTGTAATTTGCTATATATTTATCTTGAAGGTTTTTGTAGAGCGTATCATTATCTGGTATTTCACTTTCTTTTAATACAAAGCTCCAGCCAGTTCCAGTATATTCTGGATATAAATCAAAATCACCTTTTAAAATAGCAGGGTGAATATTGCTAGTTCCTCCGCCTATTCCTTTTGTTATTTCAACATTTAAGTTTGTATTTTCTTTTATAAGTAAAGATAACATCTCACCTAATATAAACTGTTCAGTCATAGGTTTTGTTGCAATCTTAATAGTGTCAGTTTTTTTTGAACAACCTGTAGTTAATGTTAAGGCTAAAAGTGATGTTGTAAATATTTTTATCAATTTAAAAATTTTCATTATACTAATCTCCATTTCTTCTTCATATATTTTTCAATAACTCCAATAATAAAATCCATAATTAAGGCAAGAAAAGCAATCAATAAACTTCCGGCTACAGTCATAGCTGAGTTATTAGTTGTTATCCCCCTATATATAGCAACCCCAAGCCCGCCAGCACCTATAAATGAAGCAATACCAGCAAGTGCTATGGTCATAACAACCATGTTTCTAAGCCCAGCTAAGATAACAGGTAAAGCAAGCGGAAGCTTTATTTTATATAAAATCTGAAAAGGGGTGCTACCCATTCCTTTTGATGCTTCAATAATAGAATGATCAATATTATCTATACCCGTATAAGTATTTCTGATCATAGGAAGTAATGCATAAATAGTAAGTGCTATTATTGCAGTAGTATTTCCGATACCAGACAAAGGAATAAGAAAACCAAGTAAGGATATAGAGGGAATTGTATATACAAAATTTGTTATACCTAAAATAAGTGGCGAGGTTTTCTTATATTCACTAATAATAATGCCTAATACTAATCCTATTATTAGAGCTATTATTATAGAAATTGCAGATATCTTTAGATGTTCTACAGTAAGCTTAAGAAAAAAATCTTTTCTTTCAGAATAAAGTTCAAATATATTTCTAATCATTTATCCTCCCATATTTTAAAATTAAATTAATTTGCTATTAAAATGTTCTCCTCTCTTTTTGTATTACCTTTAATAATATTAAGTATAAATAATCTAATATGACCACTGTATGTCAACTTAAGAGAAAAATACAAACACAAGTTCTTTTAGCTTGGATTATTTACTAACTTGTTTAATTTTATGTAAGTTAAGGAGGATGAAGAACTTATAAAAATAATTAGAAATTATTTTATGCTTAATAAGAATTTTAAAAAGAAACTTCTATTTTCTTCTCTATGACTTTATAATATTAATAAAGTATATTAAATGGGAGATAAGTTTTTATATGAATAATAAGTTAACTGAAGAAAATATCAAAAAATTACAAGAAGAATTAGATTATAGAATGACTGTAAAAAGAGCTGAGATAGCAAAAGAAAAATTAGTAGCAGCAGCTCATGGGGATAGATCAGAAAATGCTGAATACAAAGAGGCTTGTAGAAATTATAGAGAAAATGATAATAGAATACAATATCTAATGACCATGATTTCAACTGCAACCTTAATAGATGACTCTGAAATAGATAAGTCAGTTATGGGTATAAATAGTAAGGCGAAAATTAAATTTATAGAAGATGATTTTGAGGATATAGTAACTTTGGTAACTACTATGGATATAGATCCTGAAAATATGAAAATAAGTATCGAGTCAGATTTAGGAAAGTCTTTATCTGGTAAAAGAGCAGGAGATATAGTTGAAGTTAATGCTCCAAGTGAAACATATAAGGTTGAAATAATAGAAATATTATAAAGTATAAAAAACCTAAAAGGATATCCCTTCTAGGTTTTTCTTTATATTTCTTGGCATATAAACTGTTCCAAATCTTCTAAATTTAAAGGTTTGCTCATTAGATAACCTTGGACATAATCACATTTTAGTTTCCTCAAGTGGCGAAGTTGAATTTCCTCCTCTATTCCTTCAGCAATAACAGCTATATCTAAATTATGAGATAAATCTATTATACTTCCGATAATTTCAACATTTCTGTCACTCTTCAAAATATCATTTATAAAAGTTCTATCAATTTTTAATATATCTATTGGTAGTTGTCTTAAATAGCTTAATGACGAATAACCAGTTCCGAAGTCATCTAAGGAAATGCTAATGTGCATATCTTGTAATTTTTCTAAAGTTGACTTTGTTTTATGAATTGAATTCATAAAGGTACTCTCTGTGATTTCTATTTCTAATAAGTTTGGGTCAAAATTTGTTTCTTTTAATATGTATTTAATGGATTCAACAATATTAGGTGATTCAAGCTGTTTGACAGATAAATTTATGGCAAGTACAGTCTCCTCTAATTTGTATTTGTCCTGAAGCTTTTTGAATGTTTTACAGGCTGTCCTTATAATCCACTCCCCTAATGGAATAATAATACCTAGCTCCTCTGCAACAGGGATAAATTTATCAGGAGCTACCATACCTAATACCTTGGAGTTCCAACGTAGTAGAGTTTCAAAACCTCTTATTGTACCAGTTCTAAGGTTATATATAGGTTGAAATACTAAAAAAAACTCATTATTATAAAGTGCAGATTTTAATTCATTTTCAAGATTTAATTTTTCTAGTAGTTCTTCTTTCATAGATTTTTCAAAAAATTGCACATTATTTTTACCAAGTTCTTTTGCTTTGTACATTGCGGTATCTGCATTTTTCATTAATTCAACTTGTCCAACTCCATCATAGGGGAATGAAGCTATTCCAAAACTAGCACTTGAAGTTATCTCATTGCCTTCAATTATAAATGGTTGTAAAAAATGCTTTCTTATTTTATCTATGTATTTAAATACTTCTTTATCACTTACTCTTCTTTGAATTATTAATGCGAACTCGTCTCCCCCAATTCTTCCTATAAAATCACTTTTATGTATAGATGCTTTAAGCCGTTTAGCAGCATCACTTATAAATAAATCGCCTATATGATGTCCCATAGAGTCATTTATTTTTTTAAATGAGTCAATATCTATAAATACTATGTAAAATGATAGATTCATTCCTTTAGAAACTTTTATAAGATAGTTTAATTTGTCTAAAATACTCTTTCTATTAGGAAGATATGTTAATTCATCAAAGTGTGCTAGCCTATATAACCTTTCTTCATTAATCTTTAATTGGTTATTTTTTTGAGTAAGTAAATTATATTGGCTTCTTGTTTCATTATACATTTTCTCTAACTCTTCTCTTTGATGGACTTCTGTTAGATATAGTCTAGTAATCCTTTGATAATGGGATTTACTAACCATGTACATGGCAGGCACTATTAAAAACATTAAAATAAATAATATAACCAAAAGAACATAATATATTGGCGTTAATTCGTGAGCATTTTTTGATGATAAAAAGAAAATATATCCTCCTACTAAAAAAGTAGTTATAGTTATATAGTTTAGCATAACCTTAGTGATTCTAGCTGAAGCTATAATAATTTCTAAAAAAGCAATCATTAATATAAAAGAACCCACAACAGAATAAAACCTTAATGTTACATAAACAAGAACAATAGAAAATAGTATTGATACCCAATGAGTAATAAATTTAGTTTTAAATTTTAAGTAAGGAGTTATTACAAAGCAAAAAGAAAGAAATAAAAGAAAAATACTTTCCATAATAACCTTATTTAAATTATAACTCATGAGTATATAATTAATGTAATAGTTTATAATTGTGCTAGCAAAAAGTATTGGACCTGCGTAATAACAAGCCATGTAGTTTTCCATAGTAATAATAGTCTCTACATCATTAGATTTGTTTATCACGTCAATTATATCGGGAATAGTTTTAGGAATATTTGCGTTTTTCATGTCTTCACCTCAAAAAGAAACTTAAGAAACCCAAGACTTGGATGTTTTCTTACTTTTAAACAACTTTAATTAATATTATACTATAATAATAAAATTTGTAAAAATATTTCCTTATTTTTAATAAAAAATCTTTATTTTAGTTGATAATAATTTAAAAATCAAATTAATATTACTATAAAAAAATACAGAAATATCACTAAAAAGTAATATACTGTATTCTTTAGAAGTTTATAATTATGTACCACAAAAGGTTCTATAAGGCTTATTTGAAGGTTTTGGTGGAGTTGAATATTCAAGTTGTTCCTTTGAATGATCAAAGGGATTTGAAAGAACATCTATGAGTTTATCCATAACACTATATTCTCCATTATTTGCTGCTTCTAAAGCTTCTTCAACCCTATGATTTCTTGGTATTATGGCAGGATTAGTATTTTTCATTAATTCAGTTGACAAATCTAATCCTTCATTTTGTCTTTGAAGTCTTTCTTTCCATAGCTTATGCCATTTCAAAAAATTATCCGATTTAAATAAAGAGCTCTCATCTAACCTATTAAAAGTTAGATCAACAAAAGTATTGGTATAATCAACACTATGCTCTTGCATCATATTTAAAAGTTGATTAATTAAATCTTCGTCTAAAGCTTCCTCATTAAAGATTCCAAGTTTAGACCTCATACCATTAAGCCAATTTTTATGATACAACTTAGAGTAGTTTGAAATCTCTTCTTGTGCTAAGTTAAAAGCTTTCTCTTGATCATCATCTATTAAAGGCAATAGGGTTTCCGCAAATCTAGCAAGATTCCAACCACCAATATAAGGTTGATTTTCATAAGAGTATCTTCCATAAGTGTCTATTGAGCTAAATACAGTTTTTAGATTATAAGTATCCATAAATGCACATGGTCCATAGTCAATTGTTTCACCACTTATAGCCATGTTATCAGTATTCATAACACCATGTATAAAACCTACTAGTTGCCACTTTGAAATTAAGTCTGCTTGTCTATTAATGACTTCTTTAAGCAAATCTAAATATGGGTTAGGACTGTCTTTTAAGTAGTTATAGTGTCTACTTGTTGTATAATCAGCTAAGATTTTAATATCTTCTTCTCTTCCCCATTTTGAAACGTACTGAAACGTTCCTACTCTTATATGACTTGCAGCTATCCTTGTAAGAATTGCACCAGGAAGTTTATTTTCTCTCATTACTGATTCACCAGTTGTAACAACAGCAAGGCTTCTAGTTGTAGGAATTCCAAGAGCTTGCATAGCTTCACTTATTATGTATTCACGAAGCATTGGACCAAGAGCTGCTCTTCCATCTCCTCCACGAGAATAGGGTGTTTTTCCAGAACCTTTAAGTTGAATATCTACTCTATCACCTAATGGGGTTATATGTTCACCAAGTAGTATAGCTCTTCCATCTCCAAGCATTGTAAAATGTCCAAACTGATGCCCAGCATAAGCCTGTGCAATAGGGTGAGCTCCTTCTGGAATAATATTTCCTCCTAAAACTTCTAAAAATTCTTTAGTTTCCAATACTTCAGAGTTAAGACCTAAAGAGGATGCTAATTTTGAATTTATGACTACAGAGTTAGGGTTATGAACTAAAGTTGGTTTTACTTCTTTAAAAAAAGAATTTGGTAACCGAATATAACTATTATCAAAATTTAAACCAAATTTTATTAAGGTATCAGCTTTTTTCATAATATATCCTCCTCTATTTGTTATTTAGGCATGTTTTTAGTGTCCTCTTAGGTGCATTTATTATACATAGTGAAACTTTAGTATTTATATATGTGCTATTTTATATTTTAAAATTCTTTTAAAAGTAATTTCTCTAATTTATACATGTCTTTAACTACATGCAAATTAGATTTCTTTATATATTTTATATAAGATCTAGAGAGTGTATTTCTATTTAAAACTATTGATTTTATTCCAAGGTTTAAAGCACCATCGCAGTTTTTGGGGTTATCATCTATAAAAAGGACTTCACTTGAGGTTAGATTTAATGATTTAATTGCGGCTTTATACATTTTCTCATTTGGTTTTGTCACACCAATTTCTGAAGAAATAATAATTGCGTCAAAATAATCATAAAAGCCAGCTTTTTTATAAACATTCCTTAAAGAAGGCCAAGCATCTGATACTAAGCATAATTTGTAATTCTGATTTAATCTTGGCAGAACTTCAAATATATCTTTAAAGAATATATATTTATCATAATTTAAAACAAAATCATCTGTTAAAAGTTTTAACATTTCATCGTCAATTTTAAGTTCTGGTAATTCATTTTTTATAATTATAAAAAATTCTAGGAAATGCTTCCATTCTTCCTCAACTGTTTGTATTAACGATATATTATTTATATATGACCAAGCTTTACGAAAAGCTTCATCTCTTTTATCCTTAGATATGTTATTAAATTTATCTTTATTAACTATTTTAAAGAAATTTGGAGAATAACTCCAATCTCCAGTTGCAGCAAAATTTAATACCCTACCAGAATCTATTAATAGTCCTTTAATATTACCCATATTTCCCCCAAACTAATTTATTTTATTTAGTCAATTATTAGTTTTGCTACTAATTCTCCTTCTTCTATATCTCCAGTTTCTATAAAACCCATTGATAAATAAAGCTTTTTAGCCTTAATATTTTCAGGTTCATAAGAAAGAAAAATTTCAGAAGCATGTCCATAAGGGAAGGTTTTAACTAACTCAATAGCTTTATTCATAGAAGCTTTTCCATAACCTTTACCTTGATGAACTTTATCAATCATAAATCTCCATACCCAATAAGCATTTTCATTGCGGATTTCGTTAGCTTCAGTATAAGACAACATTATAAAACCAATCATAACATCATCTTTATAAATAGCATAAGGCATAGGAATTCCATCTCCATTACTTAAAGCAACATAAGCTTGTGCAAGACTTATTAAATTGCTAGCAACAAAGTTTTTTTGATCTTCCTTAGTTTCTAATTTAATACATTCATCAAAATTATCAAAAGTAATCTTTTTTAATTCAATCATTATTTACCCCCATAATATCTATTTAGTTTTATTCTCAAGCCTAATAAAGTTAACTTTAATCACAGCACCAAGAATTTAAGAATATAAGAATATAAGAATATAAGAATATAGGAAGTTAAGAAGTTAGGAACAAAAGAAGCTAAGAAATTAAGAATAAAAGAAGTTAAGCATAAAAGAATTTAAGAAGCTAAGAATATACACCTTAGTCCTGTAGAAGCGTTCCTCAGCTTCATTAAATTCCTTTTAACCTTAGTCCTGTAGAAGCGTTCCCAAAAGGATTCTAGTGAGACTTGAGAAGAAGTCTCTACAAGATATAAGTGCAGCTTCATCAAATGCCCTCTAGCTTTTGCAAAGATTATAGTTTTTCAATTAAAGTATCCCAGGTAAGTTCAAGTACACCTGTCATGTTTGTAGGTTCATTTGAAATATAGGTTACTACTGCATCTTTATCAGGTAATATTACAACATATTGACCATAAGAGCCGTCCATTCTATATGAACCTTTATATGAATTCATCCATAACTGATAACCGTATCCTTGATGATGATCCTTAGTTGCAAAGTGTGGATTAAAATCATGTGTTTCTATCTGGACAGTTGTTGCTTTTTCTATATAATTTCTAGGAATAAGTTCATTATCATTCCAAATACCTTTATTAAGAATTAGTTGACCAAATCTAGATAGCTGCTCTGCTGTTAAATGTAATCCAGAAAATCCTTGAGGGATTCCTAAAGGGCATCTATCCCATCTAGGTTTTGGTATATTTAAATATTGAAATATTTTTTTATCAAGATAATCGTCTAAACTAATTCCTGTAGTAAGTCCTATTATTCTTGAAAGTATGTATGTAGCACCGTTGTTATAGGTAAAATGTGATCCAGGTTTAAATATTACTGGCTCATCAAAAAATAATTTGGTGATATCCCAAACCTTTCCTTCACTCCAATCAGCATTTATAACTGGACACCTATCATGACCAGTTCCCATACATAATAAATCATGTACTTTCATGTCTTTTAGATTTTCATTAGGGTTTTTAGGCGTGATACCAGGGAAAAAGTCTATAGCATTATCAGTTAATTGAAGATAACCCTCTTCAATTGCAATACCTACTGCCATGGAAGTAAAGGTTTTGCTTACTGACCACAAAAGAGTCTCTTTTTCTTCTTCAAAATCATGTTTTGCAATTACTTTTCCACCTTGCCTAACTACAACATTTTTCACTCCAAGATTTTTAACTTTTACATTTACTATTAAATTCTTTAATAAATCATTATTCATAATAAACCTCTATTAAAATTTAGCTTAATATACTTTTTTGTACTTTTTTAGTAAGTGAATCAAAGATAAGTTTATAAGACATGTCAATCATTTGCTTTATAACATCTTCAGGAACATTCCCATCTAAAAATACAGAATTCCAATGTACTTTATTCATGTAATAGCCTTCAATTATATCATCATAATTTTCTCTAAGCATAGCTCCAAAGGATGGTTCACATTTTAATGTAATCATTGGTCTCCCATCTTTGTAATTAAGAATAGCCCCAAACAACTTTCCTGCTATCATATATCTATGCCATTTCCATTCCTCTTTAAAGTCTTTTTCAACACCTTTTTTGGCTAACAAATATTCATCAACCCACTCATAATTCAATTATAATCATCTCCTTTATATCAATAAATTTATTATACTATATTTACCAATGACTATAAAATCTTTTGGAATTAAAAATAGCATAGTATTCTATAAATAACTATGCTATATCGTGAGATATAATATTATGAAGTTTTGTTTAGTATCATTAAGTTTTTCTTGTAACTAAATTTATATAGTATTATTAATCCAAGTATAATTAATATTAAGGCATATAAAAGTACATTTAATACATTTATGCTATTATAAATTATTAAGCCAAATAACTTAGTTACATTAAAGTCTATAAAATCATTTATTGAGGCAAGCTCAAATAATATTCCTGTAGTTATCATGTAGAATGGGGGGAATACATAAGCTACCATTTTTCTATTTGTGGCTGTAGCAAGTCCCATAACAAAAATTGAAAATGCAGACGAAGAAATTGCTATAATAACTAACAATAGAAAGATATAAAGAATTTTAGACATTTCATAAATATTTTTAAGTGCTACAACATTAATTTCATTTGATGGAACATTATTAACTCCAAATCTAAATATTAAGTAAACAATAATAACTCCATGACAGACAATAAAAATTGAAGATGTTAAAAATAGATTTACCATTACCTTAGTTTTATAATAGGTTTTTATATCAATAATATCTAAAACTTTCTCCCAAAATCCTGATTTTTTATCAGTAATTATTGATGTTGAATATATTAAACCTATTATGGAAGGACCTATAAACACTATATAAGAAAAGTGTGAAATTTTTATGTAATAATCCACACCGTCTAAGCCAGGATAGGAGAATGAAATTTTATTTATTAGAGGTTCTATTAATGAAGTTAATAGTATTAAGCTTATAATAATAGTTTTTAATGAAAATAGATTTTTCTTAAGTTCAAGTTTAAAATAAGTTCTCATAAGTAATCCTCCAATCAATATTTATCAGCTATAGCGCCTAAGGTGGCTGCTTTAATATAACTTTTACCTTTTAAGTTTTTTAAACTTTCTACATCTCCACTTACAACTACTCCAACAATCTTTAAATCATCTTTAGTAATTGTATCCTTACCATTACTTAATCTATTAAATAAATTGATATAGCTATCACTAAGAACTTCCAATGAATTAATAAAGCGTTCTTCTGGATCATCTAAAGATCTACCCTGACCATCTAGGGCTTTTATTCCATAAACTTCTGATTCTTCAAATATAGGTTTCGGTCTAGTCTCTGAAGGTTTATCAGTTAATGTATCAACCCAGTACCAGTTTAAATTAATTTCCTTAGGTAGCATATTTTTAACTTCATCTAAACTATATTTACTATCAAAAGAAAGTGATAACTCCATGACCTTATCGCTACCTATGTTATCAAGGACTTCTAAATCATTTATATAATTGTCATATTGTATTGATGGATGATAAAATTTCATTATACGTTTTCCAACCTTATTGTAATTAATCATCTCTTCAAGTTCTTGTTCTGAATTAGCAACATTACTATATAAGTTATCACCTATACTTCCATATATACCATTAATTAGAGGCATGTAGCTATAATCTTCTTTATAGTTTCCATCAGTTATTAATTTAGTACCTAAAAATCTATAGCGAACATATTCTATATCTCCAGTCATTAATCTATCGTCAGTTTGTGTATTGCTTAAATAAGCATTTGGTTTAGCAATATTATAAAAATACCATAAATCTTTCTCTTTCTTATTTGCAATATCATTTAGAAGATGAGCATTTAAGATTAAAGCACCAAATCCTAAAATAATAAAGATCATAAAGCTTATTATAGTAGTTTTTAATGAAGATAAAAGTTTAGCTCTTTTAATTGGGTTTTTAAGTTTAGGTTTCTTTTCCGTTTCAAACAGTTCTCGTAGCTTTTCATCATCGCTTTTCATAACTTTCTTCCCTCCAAACTTTCTTGAAATTTTCTCTAGCTCTAAATAGATATGTTTTCACTGTATTTTCTTTTATGTCTAAAAGTTCTGCTATTTCTTTATAAGATAAATCTATATGATATTTAAGAAGCAATAGATTTTTATGTACTTCACTTAAAGAATTTAAAACATTAAGGATATCTTTTTTTCTCTCTATATCCAAAATAAAATCTTCTATAATATTATTAGTACCTAAACCATCTTTTAAAATTTCTTCATCAATACTTACATGAATATGACGTTTATTTTTTCTGCATAAGTCATAATACTTATTAATAGCTACCTTAAAGAGCCATGCTGAAAGCTTATCAGACTGTATTCCGTCGATGTACCTTAATGCTTTATAGAAGGTATCTTGAACTATATCATCTGCATTTTCTTTGCTACATCCAAGCTTAATTAAATATCTGTGTATAAGATTCATTTTATCTTTAAATATCTCATCTATTAATTCATAGCTCATCATATCCCCCTTTCATGCCTGCGTTTAAAGCTCTTCATTATTATGACGTTCAAATTATTAATATGTATACAAGTTCCAAGAAAAAATCTACCAAATTTATATAACTTGGTAGATTACAGGTACTATTTACTTTTATAATATTTAAATAAGTTTTCTTTCTTCAAAGAAGGGCTCAATATGAACCATGCAATGTTTTACCATGTCAATTTCGTTTTCTATTGAGTTTTCAACCAATTCAGCTATATCATGGCCTTCTCTGACAGAAAGTTCTTCATTTACATATACCTCTATATCAACATAGATTTTATTGCCAAATATTCTAGTTTTCAGGTTTTTAATTTCTTTTACTCTACTAATAGAAAGGACGTTATTTTTTATCTTATTTATTATTTCATCGTCAGCTGCAGAATCTATAAGTTCTTTGACTGCTCGTTTATATAGATCAATTCCAACTTTAATAATCAATAGACTCACTATTATTCCAGCTAAAGGATCTAAAAAGGTA
Organism: Clostridium sp. YIM B02506; assembly: GCF_022324845.1. Lineage (NCBI taxonomy): Bacteria > Bacillati > Bacillota > Clostridia > Eubacteriales > Clostridiaceae > Clostridium > Clostridium sp. YIM B02506. The sequence continues at coordinate 39,566 of NZ_JAKGTG010000028.1, read as the reverse complement.
TATCCAAATCTGGCACCTAAAATACCTATAAAGGTTCCGATAGATGAAAAAGCATCAGATCTATGATGCCAAGCATCTCCTTCCATTGATATACTCCTTATTTTTCTAGCTGTTATTATGGTATACCAGTACATCCCCTCTTTAACAACTATAGATAATAATGCAGCAAATAAAGCGACTCTTCCTGGAACTACTAAATTACCATTATAAAGATTTAAGGCACTTTTGTATCCTATAGCTAATCCTACTAAAATAAGTGCTTCGCTTATAAGTTTTGCACTGATTGATTCTAATCGTTCATGACCATAGGGGTGCTCTCTATCAGCTTTTTTAGATGATATTTTAAGTCCAACTATAACAATTACAGTGGTAAAAACATCTGAGGCCGAATGAGCTGAATCTGCAATCATTGCAGAACTTCTTCCGATAATACCTGCAATTAACTTTAAGATTGATAAAACTATATTTATTATCATAGTAATTACTGAAACTTTTGTACCTAGTTTATAATCTTCCATCTATTTCACTCCCAATTGATAACTGTTTATGCTTCATTATATGTTTAATTTCAGCAATTTCTACAAGTTTTTAACTGGGTTTAGATGTCAATTGATAATAAAAGTCCTTATATATTACACTATATTGTATAAACTTCCACCTTCTTTAAACAAGCGTTCAATATTTTTTTCAACTATTGAATCTGGAATTAATGTAGGTGCATGATGAGGTTTTTTTCTGATATCTATAATCATATTATCGCATCCCCAATGTTTATTTTCATAAAAGCTATTTACTCCATAAATATCATGTGAAGGGTTACTTCTAGTAAAAGTTGCCCAGAAAAAGTTTGATAAAGAATCGCTTATAAAGGTACTATCATCACAAAGAATAATAATGGGACATGAATCCATATTACCTTTTAACAAAATGCTATTAGCAAATTCATTTAATACATCCTTTTCCTTCTGATAATCAGAAAATTTAGGCCCCTCTATTGCTATTATTCCAGGCATCACTAAACGTGGGTTTTTAAAATCACCTAAATCATTTACTTGATAGGGAACATTAGAGCATAATTCTCTTTTTTTATCGCCATAAGCTGCAATTACAACCTTACTTCCTGTATTTAAACCAGTTCCAGAATAATCTAATGTATCTATGGTAGTATTAGTTTGAAAATGAATGTCACGGTGTAAATCTAATCTTTCTAGCATATATGTTAAAAACTCAACTTTTTTATGCGTGTCTAAAGGTATATCATCTTCAGCAGTAATAAATAGATATTTAGCTAAACTTAATTGACCAGTTCCTAAAATCCTATTAGCTAAAGTAAGTATTTCAGCTGGCTGTTTGACTTTTGCATAAGGAGTATAACGTTCACTTCCTATAGCAAATAAAAGTGGATGAACTCCTGCTTCATCAATTGCATGAACTTCTTTTATTCCAGGGATTTCTTGTTTTATAGCTTCTCCAGTAATTTCATGTATAAGCTCACCAAAGGCTGTATCTTCTTGAGGTGGACGTCCAACAACAGTAAAAGGCCATATTCCATTAGGTTTACCAAAAACTTTATGAACTTTCATAACTGGAAATTCATGAGTAAGGCTATAATATCCTATATGATCTCCAAAAGGGCCTTCAGGCTTTGTTTCATCAGGATAAATTTCCCCTGTAATTACAAAATCAGCATCAAGATTAATACAGTAACCGTCATTATAACAATAACGAAAATTATGTCCTGATAGCATACCAGCAACAGTCATTTCGCTTAGTCCTTCAGGTAGAGGCATAATTGCAGCTAAAGTATGTGCAGGTGGTCCGCCCACAAAAATACTTACCTTTAAAGGAATTCCCATTTTTTTTGCTTTTTGTTGATGAACTCCTATTCCTCTATGTATTTGATAATGTATACCAACATCTTCATTTAAAATATAATCGTTGCCAGTAAGTTGGATTCTGTACATACCAAGATTACTATTCATAATACCCGGTTTTTCTGGATCCTCGGAATAAACTTGAGGTAAAGTAATAAATGCCCCTCCATCTTTAGGCCAATGATGAATAAGTGGAAGATCAGAAATTTGAATCTCCTGAAACTCAGACATCTTAGAACTTAAACTTTTTAGTGGAAGAGCTTTAGTAGCTGCAATTCCACTACTAATATGTTTGAATGGATTTTTTAATATGCTCATAGGATTATTACGTAAGGCAATTACGCTTTTAGTAGATTCTAATGTATTTTTAAAGATTAATTTACTTCTATCTAAATTGCCAAATAAATTTGACACAGCTTTATATTTTGAACCTTTTACGTTTTCAAATAGCAACGCGGGTCCATTAGCTGAGTTAACCTTTAAGTGTACAGCTGCCATTTCAAGGTAAGGGTCAACTTCTTCATGTACTCTTACTAACTGACCACTTTTCTCTAAGTCAAGAATACATTCTTCTAAATTACGATACATCATTTACTCTCCTTATTTCTTTTAACTAAAATTAAATATACATTAATAATACAGTGAAAATAATATCCATGCAATGTAGTTAAGTTTTAAGTATATTTTTTTTACATATACTAACACTAGATTCAAAAGAGGTGATATTATGAAGAAATCTATTTGGATATTTTTCTTTGTACTAATTTTATGTATTAATATAAATTCATTAAGCGCTTTAGCCGTAAAAGATACATTTAAAGAAGGGCTGTATAAATTATCAGATTTAAATCCAAAACCTGAAAACAACTATGTAATGGAAAATATATCTGATGAAAATATTTATGTATTAATTTTTAATGAAAAACAGATTGCAGTTCAAGCATTTCAATTAGCTAAAAAGTCTGACTCTTTCAATTTAATACCTATTAAATCTAGCTATAGAATTGTAATTGTTGGAAAAGGTGAAGTGAAAATTTCTTAACATTTTTATGCCTATAAATAGGATATCCCAAAGCAATTAAAAATGCTTTGGGATATCCTTAATTAAAGGTTAGGCTAATAACTTCATCATTTCTGTAACTGATTTTTTTACTTTGCTAGGTAATCTGTCTAAGGCTTTTTCTCTATCTCTTTCGTTACTAATTTGAGAAATTCTCATTACTTCTTGCTGTAAACCAGGTATGCCGCTTATTTCATTAGCCAATCTGCTGAATTTTTCTGCAAATGCAGGATCTTGCATCTTTTTCTGAAGTTTCATAATTAGCTCCATGCCGTTCATTAAATAGCCTCCTTGGCAGTTTTGAACCATACTTTTTAGGTAGGTCTATATAATTTTTATATGTTTTAATACCAAGAAGTGTTCTTTAGAAACTTAATTATCTATAAATATCTGAGAATTCAATTTTTATTTTTTCTACATTATATTGACTCTTAAAATTACTTTTTTGAGTTGCGTCTACACCATTTTGTATGATTTTAGCTGGAAGAGTAATTATAAATTCTGTGCCTTTATCTTTTATGCTTTTTACTTCAATAGTTCCCTCATGCATTTCAACTAATGCCTTAACTATAGATAAACCTATACCACTGCCCTCGTGACTTCTATTTAAAAGAGGATCTACTTGTTTAAATCTTTGGAAAAGTTGAGCTAAATTTTCTTCTGAGATTCCTTTTCCTGTATCTTTTACTGATATTACTACATAATCATCTTTATCAAATAAATTAACCTCTATTGTATCACCTGGTTTAGTAAATTTAGTTGCATTAGATATTAGATTTAAAAAGATTCTTTCTAATTTTTCAGCATCAAAGGCCATTATTTTTTCTTCTACATCAGTGTCAAATATGATAGTTCTTTCCATAGTGTGTACATATTCAGCTGTTGATTGAGTTATCTCCTCCACTACCTCTACTATATTTCCATTCTCTAAATCAATTTTAACAAATCCAGAATCTATTTTAGTCATGTCAATTAAATTATTTACGAGCCTCAATAGCCTATAACAATTCTGTTTAACACCACTTGTATAGCTACTTAACTTTTCGGTATTTAAACTTTCGCCTTTTTTTATAAGTAAAGAAAATAGCTGTGTCGTAGAAAAAATAATATTTAATGGGGTTCTTAATTCATGGGACATATTTGCTATAAACTCAGTTTTTAACTTATCATATTTTAATGTTTCCTCTAATAATCTTTTATTCTCTGATATCATGTAGTTGAAGCTGTTTGATAATACTCCTATCTCGTCTTTACTATCTATATCACAGCGTATAGATAGATCACCTGAACCTGCAATTTCCATACATGATTTTAATTTACTAATAGGTCTAACTAAAGTATTAGCTACAAAAACTGCTATTATCCCAGCAAAAACTATTACGATACATCCAATAATAATTGTAGTATTTAAAATTTCTTTAGAAGAATAGTTTAACTCATCGTAATTAGCTGTAGTAACTATATACCAATCCCATGGCTCAAAATATGTATAATAGGCTACTTTTCTAACATCATTGTATGTATACTCTATTGTTCCTTCTTTAGAGGAATAAATCTTTTGAAAAAAATCATAATTACTAACATTTTTTCCTTTATCAGATGGATGAATTATTACATTACCATTTGAATCTAATATGTAAGCATATCCTGTTTCTCCTATCTTAATGTTACTTAATGTTTCACTTAAATAATTATTAATAACCTTATTCCCTATACCGATTGCTCCTATAATATTTTTATGACTGTCAAGTAAAGGCTTCATTCTAGTAACATATCCAGAGCCTTGGATTAAAATACTTCCTATGAATTCTTCATTGTTAAGTATTTTTTTATAAGCATCTGTATCACTTGAAATATATGTACCTAAAACGCTCCTATCATCAGTTGCTATAGTACTAGATACTCTTATTAGTTTATCATTATTTAATAAAAATATTGTTGCAACAGCTCCAGTAGACTGCTTCAACTTATTGACTAGTGTATTATCTAATGTTAGGTTCTGATTACCAGCATATAAAATTGGAAGGGTAAATTCACCAACTTTTACGTAGTTATTATAATCTACATTGAAGTTGTTAAAGTTATTTAATATTGAACTTGCGAAGTTCAAATCTCCATAAGATTTTTCGATAAGTAAGTCATTTCTGACACTAAGAGTAGTATCAATAGATTGTGTTAATCGTTTACTTTTCTCATTAATCTCTTTTAAAACTGCTGATTTAGATTTTTGAACTGTAAAAAAACCTAATATACTTACTACAAAAATAATTAATCCCAAATAACTAATTATAAGTTTATACATAATTTTCATATAAAACCCTTCCCCTACCATCATTATATAAATAGGCTACTTTATTTAATTCTACAAATTAGGATATTTTGTTAATTATACCATGAAAATGGCACGAAATCATTGTCTTTTTTTTAACAATTAGTAAATAATATAAATTTTAATCGAAAAGTGTCTCATTATTAATAGATTTGTCATATATTATATTAGACCATTATAAGTTAGCTTTGATAATTTTAATGATTCTCTTGCCCGTCAACATCCTATCTATTGTGCTAGTTAATGGATAGGATGTTTTTAATTTAAAAATAATATCGAAACTTGTAACAAGTAATTTTAATTAAGCATATGATATATTAATTGAGGATTAGATTATTTTCCAAAGTTTTCACCTCCTTGAAGGCTTTTGTTAAATCTAAAAAAATATTGCTCCTGCATCATTTAAGATGTAGGAGCTTTTTTATTTTTTAGGAAATTATACGGCTCATAATCGCCTTGGCGACTTTTTTAGAGTCCTAAAAGTTTTCTCCAAGTATTCTGTCCAACTATTCCATCAGCTGATAATCCCTGTGCTTTCTGAAAGTTTATAACTGCTTGTTTAGTATTTACCCCAAAGATACCATCAGGAGTTGTACCAACTTTTTCTTGAATCCACTTAGTTATATTACCTTGAGCTCCTTGTTTGATTAGTGGAGCAGCAGCTAAAGTCTTAGGGCCAGCTATTCCATCTACTACTAATCCAGAATTAAACTGTATATTAAATTCTTTTTGTAGTTCTCGAATAATATTATTCCCACTATTTGATTCTTGTCTTGGTGGTTCTACTGGAGTTTGCTGATTGTTTATAAATATTCCTTCTGTAAAATTGTTTAAATCAACATTCCCATTGATACCTGATACTCTTCCGTTTGAGGTATATTGATGACCTACTACATTATAGAAGCCAGTTGCCATTGGAGCACTAACTCCATAATGAGCTATCCATGCTTTATATCTTTTGATTCTGCTATCTAAATTATCTCGTCCAAAATACCCACCAGTATATATTATACAATCCAAACCTGACAACTCTTTGAACTTAGCTAAAAATTCTAAACACCTATCAGTTATTTGTGATGCATTTCTATTCTGAGAATTATTTTCTATATCCAAAACTGGAATTATTTCATAACTTTTATTTTTTATAGCATTATAAAATTCTACAGCTTGTTCAGAAGGTGAGGTTTTTTCACTCATAAAGTGATAAAATCCTACTGGGAAACCAGCATTTTTTGCTCCTTGATAATGTGATTCTAGCTTGGGATCTATAAATGAAACTCCTTCTGTAGCCTTTATTATTACAACTTGTACTGCATTTTTTAGTGCATTAAAATCTACATTCACTTGGTAGTTTGATATATCTATTCCTTTTAACATTATACACTCCTCCTTTTATCATTTTTTATTATTCAACATTAAACTATATGTTTTAAGTTTTAAATTGTTCCATAATGATAGTAATTAAAAACACTAATTTCCCTGGAAATATTTAACATATATAATTCTATAAAAACTTTGTAATTGATAAAATGACTTTAGTCTATTCTGCTGAAAAGGCTAAAAAAAGGCAGAAGATATATCTTCTGCCTTCAAGAAGGAATTTTGGTGTTTGTAATGAGAAATTTCAATTTAAATATATATGATATACATAATCTAATCAATAATTAGCTCACTAAAGTAATTATTACGTGCATCGAAACTAAAGAATTCAATGATAATACATGTAATATATGTTATAATTATCCTACACTGAAATATAAAGAAATTTAAGTATTTAGGAGGTGGTTGTATGAGTGAAAGTGACATATGTGGCATTATAGATATTTTATTATTAAATTTTAAAAGGAGATGTTTTCATGAGTTACAACCCCGAAATACCGAAAAATCATTATGATAGTTATGGTGATAAAGAGTGGACTAGACTTGAAAGAGATGCTCAGGGTGAACTATTATATCATGTTCACTTAGATATTCTTGAGAGATATATAAAATCATCTGATTGTGTATTTGAAATTGGAGCAGGTTCCGGTAGATATACGAAGGATATTGTAAATATGTGCAAAGAACTTACAGTTGCAGACATATCATCTCATCAAATTGAGTTTAATAAAGAAAAGATGAAAGAACTATCAGTATATAGTCGTATTAAAGACTTTCTAGTACTAGATGTAGTTGATATGCAAAATCTTGGAGATGAATCATTTGATTGTGTAGTTTGCATAGGTGGTGTTATTAACTATCTATTTGAAAAAGAACTAAATGGAATAGAAGAGATGCTTAGAGTGCTAAGACCAGGAGGAAAACTGATTATTGGAGCTATGAGCTTTATAGGTGCATCATTAATGTACTTAGATGGAATTCATTATGAGAAAAACTTGTTTGGAATTAAAGCGACTAAGTGGTTGTTTGATACAGGAATTCAAGATGAAGAACACTATCCAATCCAAAGTAAGCACTATGTCCATATGATGAGAAGCTCCGAAATTGATGCTCTTCTTTCCAAATTTCCTGTTAAGATAATAGAAAAAAGTTCAGCAGGTTTGTTTTCTCAATCAGGAAGTGACGCTTTAGAAAATGTAAGAAAAGATCAGGAGCTTTGGGAACTTATTATAAAACAAGAAATTGAATTTACAAAACTCCCAGGAACTCTTGATTGTGGAATGAATATTATCTATGTAGTAGAGAAATCAAAATAAATTTGTGTTTTAAAAGATATACACTGTAATTAAAAATAAAGAAAGCTGGACAATCGTCCAGCTTTCTTTATTTTTTGATTATTATGATTCCATGAACATTTTCATGTCATCTTCAACATTAGTTATTCCACCGATACCAAAGTTTTCTACTAATACTTTTGCAACATTTGGTGAAAGGAATGCAGGAAGTGTTGGCCCTAAATGAATATTTTTAACACCTAAGTGTAGTAATGATAATAATACTATTACAGCTTTTTGTTCATACCAAGCTATGTTATAAGATATAGGTAATTCATTTACACTTTTTAATCCAAAAACTTCTTGAAGTTTTAGAGCAATTACAACTAAAGAATATGAATCATTACATTGTCCAGCGTCTAACACTCTTGGAATTCCGCCAATATCCCCTAGGTTTAATTTGTTGTACTTATATTTTGCACAACCAGCAGTTAAAATAACTGTATCTTTAGGTAATTTTTCAGCAAATTCTGTATAGTAGTTTCTAGATTTAGCTCTTCCATCACAACCAGCCATAACAAAGAATCTTTTTATAGCTCCAGTTTTAACAGCATCTACAACCTTGTCTGCAAGTGCTAAAACTTGATTGTGAGCAAATCCGCCAACTATTTGTCCCTTTTCTATTTCCGTTGGAGCTTTACATTTTTTAGCCATTTCAATAACTTTAGAAAAATCTTTAGTTCCATCAGATTTAGCTTCTATATGTGCACATCCTGGCATTCCAGTAGCACCAGTTGTAAATAATCTATCTTTATAAGAAGCTTTAGGTATAACTATACAGTTAGTTGTCATTAGAATTACTCCATTAAACTTCTCAAACTCTTCTTTTTGTTTCCACCAAGCATTACCATAATTGCCTGCGAAGTGACTATATTTTTTGAATTTTGGATAGTATTGTCCAGCAAGCATTTCTCCATGAGTATATACATCTACTCCTGTTTCTTCTGTTTGCTCAAGTAGCATTTCTAAATCTCTTAAATCATGTCCAGATATTAATATTCCAGGATTTGCTCTAACGCCTATATCAACAGTTGTTATTTCAGGGTGTCCATAAGTTTCAGTATTAGCTTGATCAAGTAGTGCCATACCATCTACTCCGAATTTACCTGCTTCTAATGCAAGTCCAACTAAATCATCTACAGTTAAGCTATCGTCTATTGTAGAAGCTAGTGCTTTAGCCATAAATGCATGAACTTCTTCGTTATTATATTTTAAGTTCATAGCATGCTTCATGTAAGCCGATAATCCTTTTAATCCATAAGTTATAAGTTCTCTTAAACTTCTTATATCCTCATTTTCAGTTGAAAGAACTCCAACAGTTTCAGCCTTTGCATCAAATGCTATTGTATTATCAGCAGTCCAAGAAGCTGCATCTGGCATAATTACTTCTGTAGTTTGCATTCCAAATATCTTCTTGAAGAATCCACCAGTTACTCTTACCTCTCCAACTTGTCCGCCTGAGTTTACAACTTTAAGTTTTAAAATTTCTCTTAATCTTAGCGTTTCTTTTACTCTATCTAATATAGAATCTCTATCAAAATTAGCATTTGTAATTGTTGTAAATAAGTTTTCAGTAATATATTTATCAACAACGCTATCTATAACTCCAACTTTTCTTCCTTCATGGCTAACTATAGCTAGTCCTTTAGTTACATATATTAATAAATCTTGAGCCTTTGCTACGTGTTCGTCTTTACCACAAACCCCTACCTTAGTACAGCCAGTACATCCTGCTGTTTCTTGACATTGATAACAAAACATTGACATATTATGTCCTCCTATTGGTCTATTTAATATTTATTATTTTTATTTATGATTCCTTGACTTCAACGAATTAAAGTTTACTATATTACTCATATTTAATGCTGTAACATAAGTTACAATCAAATTTTTTTTTATAAATAAGTTTATCAATATCAATTTACATAAAATAAGAGTTAGGAAAATTTACATTCCTAACTCTTATTTTTTATCTATATTTTTTTAACAAATTCAGATTTTAATTTCATAGCTCCAAAGCCATTAATTTTACAATCTATGTTATGGTCGCCTTCAACCAAACGTATTCCTTTAACTTTTGTTCCTTGCTTTAATGGCGTTGAACTTCCTTTTACTTTAAGATCCTTAATTATAGTAACAGAATCACCATCATTTAAAATATTTCCATTTGAATCTTTTACAATTATAGCATCTACATTTTCATTACTTGTGGAATCTAAAGTCCATTCATTTGCACATTCTGGACAAATAAAAACATCTCCGTCCTCGTAAGTATATTCTGAATTACACTTTGGACAATTTGGTAAACTTGTCATAAATATATTTCCTCCATTAGTAAAGTTTATTTTTCAATAAGTTATAGTATCATAATTGTGGTACTTTTACAAACTTAATCAAAGATAACAAGTGAATATATTGTTTATTTTTCCATATTACTTGATATAATTAAAGTATAAATTTAAATAAAACATTATAAGGAGATTTTGAAATGAAACTTAGTGCATTTAACTATGGAGCTAATGCCGTTTGCTTCATAAAAAATGAAAAGAAATACGGTATGATATGCGCTTGGGCAATGCAAGCTGACTATGATAAAATTCTATTAATGCTTGGAGCTCAAAGTATAACAGGTAAAAATATTGCTAAAGGTGATATTATAGGCGTTAATTCATTAAATGAACATCAACAAAATGTGGTTGATGCATTAGGATTTAGTCATTCTGATAATAACGATAAGTTTACTAATATAAAATATACCATTAATGATTCTGCTATTTTAATAGATGGGGCTAGTAATGAGATGATTATAGAAGTAACGGATGTATTACATCTAGAAGGTATTGAGGAAGATTATTTAGTTTATGGAGTTGTAAAATCCGTTGAAAGTAATGAAGTAAAAAAGTACACACTTTAGAAGTACCTTGAGCGCCCAAATATATGAATTCATAAAAGAAACTTTCATAGTAAAACTTCAAAATCCCTACTAAGATACAGGAGTAACCTGTATCTTAGTAGGGATTTTAGTTAGTAGATTCTCAAATGTTATTCTATAAATCAAATTTTACATTACAGGAATTATCATCTCTATATATAAAAGTTTCTAGGAAAGTCTTAATAACTAATGATAAATAGCGATTTTTTTTCCATACTATTGCAGTTCTTGTTAGTAAAGATTCATCATTAATTTTTTTGTAACTTAAATTTAAATTAGGAATAGAACCCAACCATCCCTCCGGAATAATAGCCACCCCCATACCTGTTTTAACCCATAAAAGTATAGATCTAGCATCATTAATTTTACATATTATTCTAGGCTTAAAACCAGCACTTTTACAAGATTCTAAAATATCTTTTTCATATCTAAAATTTATTAACAAAGGTTTATTCTTAAGGTCAATAATATCTATAAAATCTGTATCTTCACTCCAATACTTATCACCATAATAAACAGCTACCATGGGATCGCTAGATAAATATACTACCTCAAATTCGCTAGATTTCAGTGGCGTTCTTATTACCCCAATTTCTATTATTCCATTATTTAATAAATCTAATATCTCTTTGGTGGTGTTCTGCCTAATAATGAAATTTACATCTGGATATTTCTTATGAAACTCATTAACTTTATTTAGCACAAATGAATCAGCTTCTGCGGCTATAGTTCCAATTGAAATGACACCTTTAAAGCCTTCATTTATATCCTTTAATTCACTTATAGTGTTTTCAATAAATTCAATAACTTGTTCACTTCTCTCTCTTAAGAGGTTACCAGCTTCAGTTACTTGAAACTTTCTAGTTGTTCTCTCTATTAATTTAACATTTAGCTCTTCTTCAAGAAGTTTTAGTTGTAAACTTAAATACGGTTGAGCTATGTGTAATTTTTCAGCTGCTTTTGTAATATTCCCTTGTTTTATAATTTCAAGAAAATAAGTTAGTTGTTTTATATCCATAAATCCTCCATAAACTGATATTTATATATATTTCTTATATGTGTCATAGTAATTAACTATTTTTTGTATAAATTATTTTCTGATATGATTTTACTTGTGAGTAATATTACTAAAGATAGTAGTTTGAAAGGATGAGTAATTTGGTTGTTTTTAAATCATTACAAAGCGTATTAAGTATTATATCAATGTTATCAGTAGGATATTTTTTTAGCTATAAGAAATGGTTTGATAAGGAGACTTCAAAACTTTTTTCTAAGATGGTAATAAATATCTCAGTGCCTTGCTTTATGATTTCCAATTTATTGGGTGCATACACTAAAGAAAAACTTATTAAAATAGCATCTAGTATATTTATACCATTTACATCCATGATTGTTTGTTATATGTTAGGAGTTTTAATTGCAAGAATTATTAAGTTACCTTCAAATCGAAGGGGGATTTTTGCATCAACCTTATCTATATCAAATACTCTTTTTGTAGGATTACCCGTTAATACAGCATTATTTGGTGATAGTAGTATTCCTTTTGTCTTTATCTATTTTATAGCTAATATTACCTTGTTTTGGACTATTGGTGCTTATGGTATAGCGAATGACGGGATGAAGACAAAAGGTAGAATATTTGCAATTAAAAATCTCAAAAACCTTTTTTCACCGCCATTATGCGGTTTTATTATAGCTGTAGTTCTTATCTTTATGGAAATAAACTTACCTATATTTCTTATGGATACTTTTAAATACATGGGGAGCATGACCACTCCTTTATCAATGTTATATATAGGCATTATTATATTCAACATTGATTTTAAAGAAATAAAGTGGGATAAGTCTATGACAATTCTATTAATTGGTAGGTTTATATTTTCTCCACTATTAGTTTTCTTCTTATGCTCTTATTTATCTATACCAGAACTAATGAAAAAAGTTTTTATAATTCAGTCAGCTATGCCAGCAATGTCAATTACTTCTGTTCTTGCTGAATCTAGTGGTGCAGATCATAAGTTTGCTGTAATAGTTACTACTATTACTACCATAGCTACCCTGCTTTTTATCCCAATTTATATATTAATACTAAGCACCCTTTAAAAATAAAATTACCTGTAAGAAAGACAAGTATCTACTTGTTCAGTCTTACAGGATATAATCATTTTATATCTATGATTAAATTATACTAACCTTTTTTCTCTGATTCTATTGATTTCCCAATTTAGGAAATTTATTTATTGTAAATGTTTTAAACAATTTGTTTTGCAGGTATTAAATGCTATTTAATATTTTTATACCAGTTATATGATTTTTGGATTTCATCTTCATTTTTATAAATATTCATAATATCAGCTAGTTTAAAAGCAAATTCTATAAACGCCTGTCCTGTTGAAGTGATTATGTTCCCATCTACAACGATATCTTCATTAAGTATTATTGAGTTTTTAAAAAACTGTATATAGTCAGCATCAATTTTTAATCCATCACTATCTCCAGTACATTTTTTATAGTCTAATAAACCATAGGCTGCCATTAATTCCGTTCCACCACAAATACCTGCAATAATCTTATTATTTTCATCTAAAGATTTAATAAAATCCTTAAGTTGAGAATTATCATAAAGATATGAGGGATTACCTCCAGGTATTATAAATAAGTCTATATCATTAGGATTAAGTTCATTAATCATTTTATCAGGTAGAAATCTTTGTTTTTCTTCACTGATATATACTTTATTCTCTATAGCAACTGTAACTAAGTTTTGAGAGGAAAACTCAGCAGCTACGTGTACAACTTCAAATTCACAAAAACCATCATAATAAAAAATACATACATTCATTTTATAATCTTAACTCCTTTTAATTATAGGTTTTTAGTGTAGCAATTATTTCATTAGCAACAAAATATAAACTTTCTTCTTCTAATATTCTAAAGTATAAACTCCGTAAAAAAGATTTTATATTTACTTTCATGTGAAATTTTTCTATATAAGTTATATCCCTACAATGAATCGTAAAAGTTTGTAGCCAGTCTAGGATTTCAGAAGAATCAAGTTTTTTACTTTTAAATATACTTTCAACTACAGATACCATTCTTTCACTCTCTTCATCTATATAAACATAGTTAGTTATATAGACTTTAGCCTTAATAGAATGTAGTATTTCAATCAAATCATTTTTATTAAAAATACTACATTTTGAAAGCTCGTCTAAAGCATCAGCGCAATGAGCAACTGAGTGAGCCCAGCCTTTTATTTCAATATAGCCTCTTAAATCACTTTCTTTGATCATATACTTTATAAGTCGTATTTTGGTATAATATAGATTTTCATTTGTTAGAAAAGGTGATTTTCTATGTTCATGTAGAATAAGTGCCACTACTAGTACTGAAAATGATCTTTTAAAGATACTATCTTCATTAATTTCACCTAATTTATAGAATAGGTGATCATCATCCAAACTAATATCTAATAAATATTTAAGTTCCTTAAAATCAAAAATTCCATTAGAAATCCAGTGAAATAAGGTTCCGTAAATTAAATCATCCCTAAGAATTGAGTTGGTGGAGCCTATATTATCCATCATTTCTAAGGAATATATAAAATAGTTTTTATTATCTTCTAATATGTAATTGTTACGTTCTATATTACGTAACTTTTCTAATAGTTTATTTTCTGTATAGGGCATAAATATCTCCTCCAATTTCCCAGCACTTATCTGCTATTATAAATAATAATGACTGACACCTGTATGTCAGTCATTATATTTCGTATATATATTTTTTATATATATTTTCATTTCTTCTCTTAATTCTATTGGAGCTATAACTTCGCATTTATCTCCAAATCCTAAAATAAACTTTTTTAATCCATCGTCTTTTGGGAAATTATCTTTTACTACATAAAATTTATTTTCTACAACTTCGATTTTGTCTTTTGAAAAGTACTCACCTAATTGCTCTCCAATATCTGATAAAAATTTTAAAGTAACACTAATACTATTTTTTTCATAACCTTCACTAAGTTTACTTTTAATTTTCTCAATAGATATTAAGTCTTTTACGAAATTTTCACCTAATCTTAAATTACGTATTCTAACAAGCTTAAACTTTCTGTAGTCTTTTCTTATTCTACAATAGGCAATAATATACCAGTGGCCGTCAGAAAACTCTATTTGAAGTGGTTCAACTATTCGTTCTTCGTATTCCATATTCCTATTGATGTACAGAAATTCTAATAGTTTAGAATCTTTAATCCCTTTATTTATCAAAAATAAATATTCTTTCAATTCTTGTTCCATACTAAAATGAGACATATCTATACTAAGTTTGTCATAGCTGTACTCTTGTGAATTTTTTAGGGTTTCAAATTTAAGCGTTATATCATTAAATTCTTTATTATTTCCAAATAGTGTTTTTAAATTATCCATAACTGCAATAAGTGGTTCAATTTCTTTTTTATTAAAGAATATATCATTTAAATTATAGTTTTTCATAAGATAGTAACCGCCTCCAGTGCCCCCAGTAGATGCTATAGGAACTCCAGCCTCGCCTATCTTCTCTAAATCTCTATATATAGTTCTTAAGGAAACTTCAAAATGCTCTGCTAACTGTTTTCCAGTTACTAACCCTTTTTGAGAAAGTATTATTATAATTGATAACATTCTATCTGATCTCATAATATAAATAAATTAACTCCTATTATATAAATTTACCATTGTTTGAGGAATATATATAGTTATATAGATAGCTATATAACTATATATAGTGTTCATGCGGGTTCGGGGATTTTTTACGAAAAGGAATGCTTTATCTAGAAGCCATGTTTTTCTAACCATGCAGATAATTTTTTTTCACGAGCTGACGCTTCACTATCTTTATATTTAGTAAGCATAAGTTCATCATTAATGTTTCCATCTAGTAGATAAATAACTCTGCTTGCTCTTGAGGCAACTTTAGCATCATGAGTAACTAGGATTACTGTAGTACCTTCTTCATTAAAGCTGTTTATTATATTCATTACTTCTTTAGAAGTGCTGCTATTTAAAGCTCCAGTAGGTTCATCTCCAAATAAAATACAAGGATTATTAATAAGAGCCCGGCATATTGCTGCACGTTGAAGTTGACCTCCAGATACTTTTTTTATATCGTGAGCAGCAATATTTAATATCCCTGTTTTTTTCATTAATAGTTCCCCGCGACTATTGATTTCATCTCTTGATAAAAGTCCGGATTTAAATCCAGGAAGAATTATATTATCCCTAATGGATAGATTTTTTAAAAGATGAGAATGCTGAAAAATAAATCCCATTTCTTTTAATCTTACTTCACTGATTTTTTCTTCAGGAAGTTCTGAAATATCTCTATCATTAAGAAGTACTTTACCTGATGTTGGACGATCCATACCACTTATGTTATAAAGAAGTGTTGATTTACCAGAGCCTGACTGCCCCATAATTGCTATAAATGCTCCTTCTTCCACTTTAAAACTTATCTTATTTAAAATCTGTATATTATCAAAACTCTTACTTAAATTTTCTACATCCAAAATTGTTCTCAACTTATACCTCCAACTACTCTATTCTTTTACTATAGATGTGATTTCGAATTTTTTTGTTTTTCCCATTACTAGTGATATTACTATAAGTATAAGGATTATGAGTACTATAGGAAAAACTATATACTCAATTAAACTATTTGTTATAAGATTAATATTTTTAATTCCTATACCTGATATTGATAAAGCAGCATTCACTAAACTTTCACCAATTAAATTAGTTAAAAGTATCCCTAATATAATCCCAAGTATAGAAACTCCACCAACTTTAATCATGTATTGCTTTTTTATATCTCCTTCAGAAAATCCAATGGCTTTCAAAATTGATATTTCTGAAGAATCTTTTGCAAGACGAAGTTTTAAAAACAGTATTGTTATAAGCATTACTAAAGAAGTTCCTATAATTATTATAACTATAACAATAGTCTTAAGCTGTTTTGAAACTCCACCAAGGGTTTGATTAATAAATTCATCCATTGAGTCAACATTTACGCCTTCACCTAGAACTTCTCCCCACTTACTAGATTTATTTTTAACATCAGTTTTATCTTTAAGATTAACTGAAAAGGAGTATTTAGTTGAAGGAAGAGTAGGGAATTTATATTTAGACTTTGATGTATTTCCACCACTTGTAACATCTTGATAAACTCCTGAAATATTGAAAGTGTGCTCTTTTCCATCATATAAAATAGTTATGGTGTCACCAACAACCTTTTTTATTTCATTTGAGTTAATGTAGGAAATAGCGACTTCATTTTCCTCAGAAGGAGCGTTCCCAGTTAGATACTTAAGGCCATTTCCTGCATTGTCACCACTATCTATATCCATGTTTGTATACACATTATCTGCATTTAAAACTTTGACTCTTATGGTTTTATATTCATAGTAATTATTAATAGAAGGATCGTTAGTGAGAACTTTTTTTACATCAGAATACTTTGCTTCAAGTTTATCTCCATTTTCTATTTCAATAAGAATATCTTCTTGTGAACTTCCCATATATGTTATAAACTCTGGCGATTCAAAAGTTTTTAAAAGGTTCACTGGAACCATAATCATGACTATTGATATAGATACAACTGAAAGAACAATTAACCAACTTTTAAAGCCATAAAGAACTTCTCTTATTCCCATTAACCAATTAACAGAAAGTTTTTTTGACTTATATAATCCATCTTTTGTAGATTTTTTCTTTTTATCAAATACATTTCTATTTACAAGTGCATCAATTACAGTTATGTTTTTTATTTTCTTTAAGGTTTTTTTGCAATAGTGATTAATCAGAATGAAAACTATAAAATTAGCAACAAGTCCTAAAATAAGTGATAAAGGGTGAAGTTTCATATTCCCAAAAGTTGAACTAATATGTCCTGTAAATAAGCTACTACTTGTTAAAGCAATGACATATCCTAAAACTACGCCTAAGAGAGAAAGAACTTTATATTTATTGAAATAAATTCCTCTTATGTCTCTAAAATTTAGCCCTATAGCTTTCATCGTTCCAATCTCATTTATTTCTTCTTCTAGAGCAGTCATGATAGTAAATCTTATACAGATAAAAGCAACTAAAATTAAAAGAATACTTACAACAAAAAGTATAAACACTGTGACAATATCAGTTAAGGCACTCATAAGAAATATTATTGAATAGGTTACTAATTGGCCATTTTGTGGAAGTTCTGCATCTTGATAAAGTGTTTTGAAGGTTTCTCCATCATTTGAATTATCAAAATAGGCCTCAATAAGATATTCATTCTTTAAAAATCCATTAGAAAGAGCATCAAAATCTGTATCGCTTATTAGAATTCTAGTAGAAGAAGCCATAGATGAGTTCATCATAGAATCTAATATAAATTCCTTAATTACGAACTCTTTTTTAGTATTGTTGATATTTAAAATAAGATGATCACCAATTTCCATATGATACTGTTCCTTTAAAAGCATAGGAACTCCTACTTCCCCATCTTTAAGAACTACTTTTTTATGATTAGTATCGAGAAGGAGATCTCTATTACTATTCTGTTTTATAAGACTTATATCAAGTCTACAATCAGAGAGATTATAATTATAATCATTTCCTACTATATTTATATTTTCCCCATAAACAGTAAGCATATTAACTATCTGGCTATAAGTAACTAGTTTATTTTCGGACATAAACTTATTTATTTTTGCTTCATCAATATCTCCTTTATGCATTTGAAGAAAATGGGGAGGTGCGGCAACCTTATATAGGTCAGAAATTGAAGTGAATGTTTGTACTGCCATTAAAACTGACATAACTGCAAGCATTGATGAAAATATTATGAAGAAAAGTAATGCCATGTTAATAGCTTTATTTTTTATAAAATCATTTTTTATTATTGACTATCTCATCTAAAAACCCCTTTCTTTAAATAGTTTTATAAACGAATTTTCAGAAACATCAAGCATTTTTTCAAGAACTGAAATTAGTGCTTCCATTATTTTGTTTTGAGATTCTCCATCAAATTCAAAAATACCTTCATCAGTTAATGTAATGGAGGAGGCTAGAAAAATTTGCATATATTCTAAAGGGAATTTACACCTCCAAACTTTTCTATCGACACCTTCTTTAATAATTTTTACTAAGATTGGAGCTACATCTATAACAATTTGATTTAAAATCTTCTGATGTAATAAGGCATTTTCAGTTTTATGCATTTCATTTATCATTCCACTATCTAGCTGATCTATTATTCGCATAGACATAAAAGCTCCCATTAGTTTCTCTTCTAAAGTTATAACATCATTATTAGCTACTTCATTAACTTTAGTTATTACAACATCTTTATATCTAGAAACAATAGCATCAAGAACTTCTTCTTTGGATTTGAAGTAATGATAAAAAGTTCCTTTTGCAATTCCAACCTCTTTTAGAATGTCATTTATGGTACATTTATCATAACCCTTTATGTGAAACAACTTTTCAGCAATATCAAGTATTTCATTTCTTCTTTCATCATGTTCCTTAGTAATTCTCATAAATTTCACCTCATTCTATAACTAGACCGACCGTCGGTCTAGTTATAGAATAGTATATCATTTAGTTACTGTCAATATATTTTATTTATTGAATATAAAAATAAAAATGCCGCTACTTTTAATTTAAGTAGCGGCATTTAAAACTTTTTTATTTATTCACTAAACAATAACAACGTCCTTAACTCCATTTTTATGAGCAATTAACTTTAACTGCTCCATAGTATCAAGAGTTGGACTTTTCATATTTTTAATCTCTTCTCTAACCCCAAGTGCTCTAAATATAATAAGTTTGTATCTTATGTTTAAGTTACTTTTGCCTATTATTTTAGATACCATCTCAACAGTTTCTTCATTATTAAAAATATCAGGAACTACTACAGTTCTAACTTCATAAAGTTTATCAATAGAAATTAAATACTCCAAATTGTTTAAAACATTTGTATTATCAAATTGAATATATTTATTATGGGTATCTTTATCCCAAACCTTAACATCTAACATCACTTTATCACATAACTTAGTTAATTCATTCATTTTTCTAAAATCTTTTGAACCATTGCTATCAATGAAGCAAGTCAGATTTTCTTTCTTAGCTCTTTTAAACAAGTCTACTAAAAATTCCTCTTGTAGAGTACATTCCCCGCCAGAAACAGTAATTCCGCTTATGAAGGGTTTATAGTTCATTATCTCCTCCATTACTTCATCTGCTGACATAGACTGTACTTTTGCACTACTGCAACTATTACAAGTCTTTATACAACTATCACAATTACAGCAGTTAGCTTTATTCCACAGTACTCTTCCATTATGTTTAGTTAATGCTTTTGAAGGGCATGATAACAAACATAACCCACAATTAGAACACAAATTGATGGTTTCAGGATTGTGACAATAAATACAGTTAAAATTACAACCTTGGAGAAATATTGAGGTTCTATTTCCAGGTCCATCAACTGAACTAAATGGAATTATCTTATTTACAATTCCCTTCATTATCTCACCTTTCTATCATAAACTCTTCCATTTCTTACCTGTCCTTGTCCAAGAACAACAGTATCTTGAAGAGTTGCTTCTCCTCTATTTAACTTTTCAATTTCACTCCTCTTAACTAGGTAACCAGTAATTCTTATAACATCAGAATCTGAGGAATAAAGTGAAAAATATCTTACGCCTTCTTTAAATGCACCTTGAATAATATTTAATATAAACTCAGGATTATTTATTGAATTTTTTTCAAACGGAAAAATATCTCCTGTTCCTGATGGAAAATACTTGTGGAATCTAGATATTTGTTTTAAATGCTTCCATAATTCAGGTTCTTCTCCAATTGGAACTCTTGTACCAGGACTCGTATTTATGTCATCTCCAATACCAACTTGAGCGTGAAGAAGTAATCTTTGTCCAGTTACTACACAATGTTCACTTTCATAGTTTTTAATAAATTCATCCATTGTGTCCATTATTCTTACACCTAAGTCATCAGCAAGCTTTGAGTGTCCAAACTTATCTTCAAGCTTTTCAGCTTTCAGTAATATATTTACGCACTCAGCAAGTCCAACTACTCCAAACATTGATGTAAATCTATCTTTACTTATAAAACCTTCTTTAGCTAGGAAATTAGTTTCAAAGAAGGTGCTTTCCTCAACTACATATCTTATTCTTTCATTTATAAAATCTGCCATATGTTTCATAGCATTTGGTAACTTATCATTTATGAAATCTTCAATGTCTGTTGCTGTCTCTGCAAGATTAGATAATCTCATTCTAACTAAAGTATGAGCTCCTCCCCCAATATGCAATCCATTATAGCAACTAGCTATACCATATTCGCCAAGCTCAGACTTAAACATATCATCGTTTGCAAAACTTGGTTTAGCTGTTAATAAAGCTGTTTTTATAGCATCCATTGCAAACTCATCAGAAGTTTCAGAATTATATTTTAAAGTTAAATTTGGAATTGCATCTTGTAGTTCTCTTTCAACTTCAAGAATTAGTTTACCAGCTTTAGTGGCTTTAGGACCTAAGTTTCCATGACAAAATGAATCTGTAATTGTTCTATCTATTTGAGTTAAAAACAATCTAATTGCAAGTTTAGCTTCTTTTTCATCAGTAATAAATGGTTCTAATAGTTGATCTATACTGCCGATATATACTGGCATAGAAGTAATTGATGGTACATGTTTATACATGATTAATAAATTACTTGTAGCTTCCCAAATGTTAGTTGGAGGAGTAAGGTTTAAAAACTTAGAACCTTCTTTCATGAACTTTTCGTAATTAGGAAGTATATATCTTGGTCTATAAGGTACATTACCTTCAAATAAATCGCAAATTATTCCTGCATCTCTAAGTTTTTGAGTTTCTTCAGAAATATTTAAAACATTCACACTGTTTTCAGCATATTTAGCAAGTTCAAGAACTTTTTGCTCATATGTTAAAGTACTATCTTTTACAATTCTTTCGATATCATTCATAATAATCTCCTTTGTACAATAAATAATTAACTTTTGTTAGGTTTTAAATAATATTAAAACCTAACATTACTATTAATATTATAACACATATTTATAATAAAAAGAGTTAATCAAATAACAGTGATATTTAATTATAAATTGGAAATAAGAAACTTAAATTCTAAGTGAACCACGGAATCCTCTTACACCATAATAGGAATCTGCTCCATTGTGGTATACGAAAACATTGTTATATCTAAAATCTCCAAATATGGCACCACCTAGTTTTCTGATTTCAGCAGGTGTTTTTAGCCAACTTGAAGTCTTTGTGTCAAATTCTCCAAGTGTTTGAAGGTAACGATATTCTTCTTCTGATAATATTTCTATACCAATATAATTTGCCATCCCAATGGCACTATTTTGAGGTTTATGTTGCTTTCTTGACTCCAAGGCTTCATTATCATAACAAACGCTTCTTCTTCCTTTAGGAGTTTCCTTAGAACAGTCATAGAATACATATTCATTTGTAATTTCATCATAGCCAACAACATCCGGTTCTCCATCTGTTAAATCCATTTGATTAAGAGACCAAAGTTTTTTAGGGTTAGAGTCTAGCTTCACTTTTACATTTTCCCATTCTATACTTTTATGTCTGTGCATATTTTTCTCAAAACGCACCTTCAATGTATGTAATAAACTTTCATGCTCTTCCACTGATAGTTTTCTCATTTCATTTTGCATAACATGACCTCCTAAAATAATATTATTTTGAGTTAAAATCTATTTTGAAAAAGTTACTATAAAGAAGCTATTTTTAGTAGCTTCTTTTACTTAAGTAGTTATATATATTATATAATATAACCTGCATTTTTACTAAATTAATTATTAAAGCTAATTCATAGAGATATTTTTTCTATAAAATAGCTTTTCAACTAAGTAGGTAATCACAGTAAATACACCCATGATAGATAAGTATTTTGATAATGTATCTAAGATATTGGAGCTTCCTATTCCTATTTTATTAGGCATATTCTCATTAGCGGTTCTTTCAACTTTATTACGATCTTTATTTGAATTATTAAAAGTATCTCCATCCCCTTCTCCAACTTGGAAGTGTTCATTTGATTTTATGTTTCTATTTTCTTGCTTATCAACTGAATAATTAATATTAAATATGCGTATTGTTTTTGAAAAATAATTAACTGATGTCATATTATATAATCCCAAAGCTAGTACTAAAACAGCCATGGCTTTTAATATATAATTAAGTGGTTTAATAGTTTTATTTATGTTAACTAGCTTCTTAAATACATTCATTATCCACTGCCAATGAAGTCCAACATGGATACCTATAAGCGCTAAAGCTATAAATGATGCTGAAGCATGTGTTGACTTATTGAAAAAGCTGTTATGAATATTTAATCCACTAAAGGTAACTTTAGATATAAAAATACCGCTAATAATGATTATAGCCATATCTAATAATAAAAGGAGGTTAATAACATATCCAATTCTAGTTTTTAAAGTTATTTTTTTATTGAAAATTGATAAGGTTACATTTTTTACCCATCTCCAATTTAAACCAATATGTACTAATATTGCAATCCCCATGACTAAACCAGCAACTTCATGGAAAGTTAATCCGCCAAATATATGTGCATTAAATAGTAATGTGAATATTATTGCCATAATTACATCTAAAAAGAGCTTAAAATAATTTATTTTTTTCATTTTATTCCTCCTAAAAATCTTTATTAATTATATAGTAAATTATAAATTTCTTTAAAAGTTCAAAATAATATGTGATTCTTATGTGAAAAAAGTTTAGACAAAAATAAAAATACCACTACTTTTATTAAGTAGTGATGTTAAATTTAGTTAATCTCAAAACTAGTCAAAAACTCATATAGAGACTTGCTTATATCTATATTCATACGATCTGCAAGTACAATAATCCACCATATACATTCACTTAGTTTATGATTTAATTCTTCAACTTCATCTCCAGATACAGGCCATCTTTTTTCATTAGCCATAGTTAATCTGCCAACAAGACCTGCATCAGTTAAAAAGGCTAATGCATCTTCTTCTACGCTCCACTTACTTCCGTGATATTGTTTCTCTAACTCATGGTAGTTATCCCTTATCTTTATGGACCGTTTTATTATTTCATTTAAGTTTAACTCATTATTGTGCATTTTATTTGTATCCTCCTGAATGCTTACTTAATTTGTTTTTATAGTAATGATATCTTTATAACATTTGTTTAGCCGAAGTGACTGTAATTTCTAAAACCCTTGTTAAAAATGAAAACTTATCTTTCATCATTTCATATTCAAATCCTGAGTCAAAAAATCTTGCAGTACCTTCTACTACAAAACCAGTACCTTGATAATTATCAAATCCTACAACATTTTTACTGCCTAAAGCCATTTTTATTTTATTATTAATATTTATATTTTCTTCAGTCTTATGCATTAAACCAGCTGGAATAAGAATTCTTTCATCTTCTACTACCACTAGATAAGAGTTCCACTCATTCACAATATGAGGTTCACCCTTTCCCCATGTTACAATAGTAACGATTCCTTCATCTTTCAAAACCTCATAAAATTTTTCAGACAACATTTTGTTAGTGTGCATACTATCTCGCCCCTTTCCTGTGACATATTCATATAATATCACTATCAATATGACAACATCCTGTCATATTAAAGACTTCATTATTAGATACACAATAAATTTAAGTCATTTTTTTGAAGGAATATGTCTTTTTAAACGAAAAAAGGATAGAAGCTGAAATTTTCAATCTTCTATCCTTAATTCATTATTTCAATACTTATTTTTATTAAATATATCTTTTTCAACAATTTTCATTACAGTCTCATCTTTAAAAAACACTGGATATTTCATTCCATAGTTACCCCAGACTAGACAAGGGTATTTAGTAAAATAGAAAGTGCTAAAAAGTATTTCTTTAGCTGTGAGTTTTAGCAATATTTCAAGTAATCTTGGAGTAAGGCGAATAAAAAGATCATCTTTAGTTAAATTTAGTGAATCTATTAATACAATTTCATCTTCACTTAACGAAGCTTTTACTCTAATCTTAGCTTCTTCATCTATTCTTCCATAATAAAAATCACCATAAGAATTTTCAAGACCATTTGCTTGTACTAGCTTTCTGATGGTATCATTTACCACTTCTTCAGTACCTTCAATAGTGGTATTAGGATATTTATTAAAACCATCCATTATATTATCTAAGTAGATGGAATTTTGCTTTTTTAATTCTTCTAAGTTTATTTTAATAACATCCATGATAAATATCCTTTCTGAATTATACTCATAATATTAAGGAATCACGTATAATAACTACTCAATGAGTCATTTATATTATAAACAAGTTTCTTATCCGAGTAACCTAAAAGTTAGAATTAATCGTATATAACGTTTTTTCCTTCATCGCTTAATTTCTTTAATGATGAAAGCATATGATTTATTTCTTCATCAGAATGTCTCTCCCATGAACCTAACTCAGCAACTATTTTCAACGGAGATTTAGATCTGTAAGAACGTGTTGGATTTCCTGGAAATCTTTTATCAGTTAAATTTGGGTCATTTTCAAATTCACCTAATGGTTCTACAATATAAATTCTTTCTTTTAATTTAGAAGTTGCTAATTCAGCTCCCCATTTAGCAGCATTTAATGTTCCAGTAAAGTAAATATAGTTAGATTTTTTATTCTGGTAATTTGATAAGTGCTGTGGTTCTAATAAATCTCCAATTTTTAGTTCTGCTTTAGTACCATGAAAAAAAGGACCGTTATCTAAAATATCTTTTTTGTCATCCATACTGACACACTCCTTTTATATAAGATTCTAATAACTACAGACAAATAAATTAACTTGAATGTAGTGAATATCCTTCCCCATTTTTTGTATTTAAACAAATGAAGTAATTCTCTATGTGTTCATATGATACACCCACTATACCTAAATTATAAGCCTATAATTTAATTTTTTTATATGGTATAATTAAGATGGGCAAGAAAATTTGCACTACTTTTCACTAAAGAATGGGACTATTTAAAAACAGTACTCCTCTTATCTTCCTACCTTAAAATCTACGATATTATCTAAAGCTAAGTTCTTCTATATTTTAATTAATGTCCTTTAACAAGCCTTCAAACCATTTCACATTTACTAAATGATGAGACAAAGAATTCTCTAACATTTTACCAAAATAAGTATTTCTTATTTCATCATTTTTAAGAGATTGTTCTAATGCAGCAACTTTCTTTTTGGTTTGGTCTATTTGTGTTTTTATTAATTTTTTTAGATCCTCACTATTGTACTCATTAGCAAATAGCATTGCTGCATAGAAAGTGAGATTTATATAATCAGTCTTTGATCCATATTTAAGCATCAAATTTTCAAATTCTTTTTCACCAAGCTCCGTGATGATATAATTATTAGTTTCTCTAGTGTTGTCTGATTGGTCAACTTGTTTAATATATTTTTTTTCTTCCAACTGTTGAAGATTATAATAAAATGATCCTTTAGTGAAATTTACTATGTACTTATAGTGTCTCTCTTCCATTAAGGCCAATAATTCATATCCATAAGAGCCTGGGTTTTGCTTTAATAATCCTAATATAAGTAATGGTATCAATAGAATACCTCCTTTATGTTCGCAAACAATATTTAACTATTAGTAATTTGCATTATTTGAGATTCAAATTCCTCATATGATATTTTTCCAAGTGCTAAATCCATACTTTGTTTATATATCTTTTCTGTTTTTGTATGTTCTCTAGTGTAACTAAGATCAATTAGTTCATTTTCATTACTTAATGGCTCTAATACATGTTGCTTATTATTAAAGGCTTCAAAATATCGTAAACCAAATTTTCTTTGAGAAATTGCATCTATATGAATACCATCCGGATTTGATGTTAAACCTGATGCTGTGACAAAATAGCAATTATCTTGTTCAAAAGCAAATTTTTTCAACTCTTCATTAATTAAGTTATATTCAGTACACCCTTTTCCAAATCCTACTTTTCCTAAAAAGTCCCCTAATCCACCAATAATAAGAGGGATATCTGGAGCATTTAACTCTTTTCTAATGGCATTAACAATTACAAGCAATTTTTCATAATAAACTTTGTAGTTACCACCTAGACTATCGCTCTCTCCTTGATGCCATAGAATTCCTGTTAGCTCACTATTTTGCATAGCAAATTTAGCTTCAGCTATTGCATGTTTAAAAAGTGCTTCATCTACACCCCATTCATTTAATGTGCTTCCACCTTCAGCGCATGGAATTAACCCAATAATATCTTCTTGACTTTGACGACTCCATGCATCTGCAAATGAAGCTGCTAGAGATATTCCTGAAACAGGTCTATCAAAATTTATTGGTTCAGCCATCATCTGCCATCTACCATTACGAAGCATTTGTATTCTTTCATTATAAATTGGGGTTACTTCATGAATAAACCCTCTTCCAGCCATATTCGATTGTCCTATCATTAAAAATGATTTAATCATTTTTTTCATCCTTTCTTTTCTTTAAATAAATTAGTCTAATTAGACTAACCACACTTACATATTATAGTCTAATTAGACTACATGTCAATTATATCTTTTTACCAATTAAAAAACACCACTACTTTGAATTAAGTAATGGTGTTTAAAAAAATTCTGAAATATATTTATTTTAGTTAAATGAATTTAACATTGGTCAACTTTTCGGATACTTCCCAAAGCTTTGAAGCTACTAATGTATCATTTGCCTGTTCGGGAACTTTTGATAAAGTAGGATACCCTCTCATCTCATTTAACTTAGATGGACCATAGTAAGCACCGCCTTTTGCTTCATTAGCAGTTGTTGCATAAAGTGATGGCCAAGCACCATGAGCTGCGGGTTGAAATAAAATAGGTCCAAATAAACGACGTACTATTCCAGCAGGACTATTCTTTCCAGATCCATTTGGGATTAATTCAGTTCTCGAAATGCCTGGATGAACTGACATGCTGCGAATTCCCCATCCTGCTGCATCACTTCTACGTTGTAGTTCAAATGCAAACATAAGACATGCAAGCTTTGATTGAGCATAGACATCCATAGGCACGTACTTTTGTTCAGCTTGAAGATCATTAAAATTTATCTTACCTGAACGGTTAGCAAGACTACTTAAAGTAATTACTCTCGGATCTTTTCCATTCTTTAAAAGAGGAAGTAATTCTGCCGTTAATGCAAAATGTGAAAGATAATTTGTACCCATCTGAAGTTCAAAGTTATCTTTAGTAATCAATCTCTTAGGTGGAGTCATTACTGCTGCATTGTTTATTAAAACATCTAAACTTTTACGTTCTTGTCTCATCTTTTTTCCAAATGATTTTATAGATGAAAGGTCAGCAAGATCAAGTTTCTCAAAGCGAATATTTCCTGATGGAGCTATTTTTTTTATCTTTCTGATTGATTCTTCGCCTTTATCTTTATTTCTACCAGCCATTATCACTTCTGCTCCTGCTTTAGTTAGTTCTAATGCTGTTTCATATCCAATTCCACCTGTTCCTGTTACAACAACTGAACGACCTTTTTGTGATGTGATATCAGCTGATGTCCAATTTCTTTTCATATTTTCTCCCATAGAAACAACTCCTTATAAGTTCATAATTTATAATCATATAGATATTTCTTAGTTTTCCTTTAAATAAATGGTATCACTTAGATATTTATCGAAGTCAAGTATATCTTTTATTTAATTTTATTCCATAGAATTTTAAATTATAAAACACCTTATAAACCCAGTTATCATAATAATGTGTCTATGAAAGATATGATTTAAATACATAAATTTTTAAACTAACATACTTATATTAAATGGCTAAAAATAGATAAATAACTTAGAGTTATATCTAAGTGATTTATCTATTTTATTCATGTGTACTAACGTACGTCTTCTTGTTTTCATTCATAAATTTTAGTGCATCATAACCATTCTCTGGATTGGCGATATAAGAATCGTAAAAAGCTATTTTTAAATCAACAATATTCAAATTTTTTTTCATATCATCTATCTGTCTAAGTATTTCTTTACGGTGATTAATCATTATCTGCTTTCGTGCTGGAGCTGTTTCTTCTCCTTGCATACATAATTCTATATATTCTTTGATCTCCTTAACTTGCATTCCTGTATTTTTAAGGCAACAGATTAGTTTTATTAAATCAAGATCAACTTCATTAAATTGACGGTTTCCAGTGCTATTTCGTGTAACAAAAGGAAGAAGTCCCTCTTTATCATAAAATCGTATTGTGTGAACAGAAATATCACAAATTTTTGCAACTTCATTAATGGTATACATAGATAAAATCTCCTTATATTTTGGATTCTTTACTATTAATCTTTTTGAAAATCTACTCCAAGTCTTGAATATTCATCTTTTGTAGTTTTTTATATTCAGAAATTAAAATTTTTGCAGTATAGAATTTAATCTTATCATTTACAGCTAGGTTACGATACATTCTGGTAATACTTCATTTGCCATTATATCCTTACTTAATATTAAAAATCAACTAGGTTTTAATCCATTTCACCAATTTTATCTTCAATTAACGATTTAGAAATGTGCATTGCTTGAATTATCTTCTTAAGGCGCTTGTAATGAGAACTGTCTTCTGTGAATTTTAACTGTGCCTTTTCACATTTGCTTATAATTGAAGATATTGGCGGTAAAGCTTCTATAAACTCTTTTTTTGTATATTTGTCTATAATATTTTCTTCCATTATTAATGATTTTGATATATATAATGATTTTATTCTGTTTTTAAGGAGGGTGTGTTGAGAGGTACCCTCTGCAAATTTTGGATGCATTTTTTCACAATTACTGATGGTTGAAGATATAACCTGCATAGCTTCTTTTAATTCTTCACCTGTATATTTTTTCATAAATTTTCACCTCAAATTCTTGTCTTTTTTAGCATTCTGATTATAGCATATAACTAAAACCTTGGTACGATGGTGGAGTGTTCATTTATATTTTTATTCTAATAGATGTCGTATGTAATTAAATGGTTTGTTATTTGCTAACTTATTATTCTCCACATCTCACGCTCACCTTTTAGTTAGTATCTAACTTAATTGTTCGTACTCTCTTTTTTACGTTTTTTGTTATATAATTAAGATAATAAAAATAAAAGGAGGCTGTTTTTATGAAAGAAAAAATAGAAGTATTGGATTATGCAAAAGAAATTTTACAAGCTACAAAAAAAGGCGTGCTATTAACTACAAAAACAGATGAAAAAGTAAATTCTATGGTAATATCCTGGGGAACACTTGGTATAGAATGGGCAAAACCAATCTTCACAGTTTTTGTTAGAGAAAATAGATTTACAAAACACCAATTAGATAAAAATCCTGAATTTACAATTAATATTCCTATTGGAGAATTTGATAAAAAAATTATTGCAGTATGTGGAACAAAGTCTGGTCATGTTATAGATAAAGTAAAGGAATTAGGTTTGAGTCTAGAAGATTCTGAATTGATTTCTGTTCCTGCCATAAAAGAATTTCCTTTGACATTGGAATGTAAAGTGATCTATAAACAAGAACAAGACCCAAAAGAAATAACTGAAGAAAATAACTTAAAGTTTTACCCGCAAGATGTGGATAGTACTTTCCATAGTGCTAACAAGGATTATCATACTGCTTATTATGGTGAAATTGTTAATGCATATATTATTAAATAGAAAAAGAGGAATTAAGTTCCTCTTCTAAGCTAAATTCCATATCCAGTTTTCATTATGGTTAATTACTAATCACTCATATATTCATTGGCTTGCTAATATTTCTTTATAATCCTCAATATATCATTGCCATATTTATTAACCTTTACTTCTCCAAACCCTGCTATTGCAAGTAGCTCTTTTTCGTTTCTAGGCATCTTGGAAATTAAATCATTTAGTTGATTATTATTATAAATAAAATAAGGTTTAACTTTTTCTTCACGACTCTTATCTAATCGATAAGCTTTTAATTCCTTGAAAATATCTGTTTCTTCTATTTGAACTTGATTTACTTGGAGGGTGCTTTTCTCCACTATTGGAGATGATATTTCTTCTAACTTCTTTGGTGTAGATCTATATTGTTCATATTTTCTAGTATAATCTTTTTCCATATCCTTATGTAATTTTAAGTAGGATTGAGCCCAAGTTAACATTCTCTCATCAGAATCAGCCACTTCTTTAGAGTTTTCATACATTTCTTTTATATAGTTAACCAATTGATCTGCACGGATAACTTTCTCTTTTACATCTTTCTTTGCATATCTTGCATTAAGTACAGTCTTAGGATTGGCTAAAACTACTACTGACTTATTAAAATCTCCAAAATATCTTCCTAACATATATTTAGTTAATATATTGCTATTATTGTCTGTTTTAATTTTTTTCATTAATTCTAGATGTCTTTGATTTTGTGTTATAGGCGAATAAATCCCCTCTTTTTTCTTTTTAGAACCAAACTCGATAGTACGAATAAAGTCACCAGAACTATTAATTTCAATATTTCCATAAAGATTCTTACATTCTATGACAAAGCAAATCTTCTTTGTAAATACAAGATAATCTATCTGAGCACTCAATTCTCCATCCTCAAGATAAATGTCATGTAAAATATACATGGGCATATGACTATTTTTTAATTCAAATTCAATATTTTTTTCTCCTGCAATTCCATACTCAAGGTACTTTATATCTTGTCTTATTACACTTTGCCCTTCTGCATTAAGTAAAGGTTCCAATGCCTGTAGCTTTTCTAATTGTACTTGGGCATCACTGCTCTCTTTAAGAAAAACAGGTTCTTTCATTCTGTTAAATAACCGCATCCCATTACCACCTCACGTAAAATATAAGCATATTATACAATATTATGCTTATATTTTACATATTTTTCTTTTAGTGTTAAGCTTGAAATCTCAACATTGAATTTACCGTAATTATATTTACTACCAGCAAGGATTTTCTTAATTTCATGCCCAGTAGACGATACTTTAACGATTGGAAGTTTAGATAGAGACTAGGTATAAATTACTTATCTTCATGCTTTATTTGATATATCCTGCTAATTATAGGTTTGTGTTCATCCTCTCTATATTTTTGATTATATATTTTGCACCTAAACTTCTCCACTGAATCCTCTAACATATCATAGTACTTTTGATATATTGTAACACTATGAATTTCATCCCTATTCACCTCTTTTTTTGAAAACCATTTTTCATTTAGTTTCAATAGAAAGTTAGTGCAAGCAGATATATTTCCCTCACCCGCTTTATAAAGTTGAAAATGATAGGCTTCTCGAACTACAGATTCCTTAAACTCTTTAATTGGATTATAAATCTGTTCATACGCCAATTTCCTTAAAGTCCTATTTGCAATAATGAAATCTAAATTCCCATAAGCATTATCCAATTCACCAAGTTGCATACCTGCTAATTCAATATAGATATCCATTGATTTTTCTAATTCACTGTAATAGCCTTGCATAGTTTTAGAATACCAATCTTCAGCATATTCAATAAACTTTAAACTGTCTGTTATTTCAGTTGGAAAACCTTGTTTATAAAAATCTATAAACCTTTCTTTGCTTTCATATTTTATTGGAATTAATTCTGATACAGTGAATTTATTTGAAAATTCCTCGGATATACAGTTAAGCACCAAATTTGTAGGTTCGTTAATTAAGAAAAACTTAGCTTTGCCTAAACGAGAAATCGCTCTTAATGCCTCTTGATAGAATGTCTCCATAAATTGACGCTTAGCAGCATAGTATTCAATTAGTGACATAATAAATCCTAGTATAGATCCTCCAAAAATTGCAAGAGAGATGTCATAAGCCAGATTAATTTTATAAAAATAAAAAAGTACCGACAAAACTAAAAAAATAATTGTTAAAACTATTGTTATTATGGTAAGCCATTTAGCAGCTCTCATATAATTCCTCCCTATAATTAGTAATCATCATCTTTTGTCTCAATATTAACAATAAACTTCATTTACAGAATATCTAACCTCAATCTCATCACTCTCAAAATACGTGTCATCACCATCTGGTAGCACCCAATTTACACTAACCTTTCCAGGTTGGAAATAACTATTCTGTTTTTTGTAATCTGTGTAGGTTACATACCATGGAACTAGTGAGCTGCCTTTCCCGTTTTCATCCATATATCGATCATTAGTATCAAAACGTATAATATTTCCCTTACTGTTAAAAGTAAATCTTCCTTTAGCTGAAACCCCATTCCATGAAATCTCTCCTTCAACGGTATTCTCATCAACCACTGTCCATGACACATATTTCTGTAAAAACAAAGATGGCATATATACAGAATCTGCAAGTGCTGTAATCAACTGACCTTGATCCATCTCGGCTCCAGTAGATTGGAAAAGCTGAAACTGTTTTGCAAGTACACCAGTCATAGAGCCAAAGCCATCTAATATACTATCTTTAGCCTGTAATGGAATTCCTGCTATTCTTCCTGTCAAGAAAGCATGTCGGTCAGGTCTATTTATAAAATTTACCTGCATGAATTTAATCTTAATTGGTTCTTTCCCAGCAGACATACGAAACTTTGTGTTGTGGAAATATATTAACATATTAGTCATAAAGGGCTTTTCAATATACCCTCCGTTAATAATGTGTTTACGAAGAAGATCTGGAAGTTTAGCTATAGAATTTTCTGTAAAAATACTTTCACTGCTATTTTGTTTAGATGCTTCAGTCAAAGATTTATTTACATCTTCAAGATAATGTTTCCAGAGTTTTCCTCCAGGTATTGACATATACACCACTATGATTGCAGCTGCAATTAAAACTAATATTATCCAAAGCATATATTTCACCTCATTTATAAAATTCTGATAAATCTATCTCATTATTACCATCAATTATTTTGAGTGTACCAGAACGACCGCCAAATAAATCTATAAAAGTTATATACTCATTATCATATATAGTTAATCCAATCTTTATTTCATTATCCTCATATATAGCTAAATCATAAACTTCATCACTTTTCTCCATCTTATCTTTATACTTTTTGACCTTTAAGTTAGAAAGAGAATCTAATATATCGGATATTTTATCCTTATCTTTAATAACTACTTCCGAGAAGTCAGATAAACGGCTTATTTTTATTTTTGTGACCTCAGAATCTAAGTATTTATCCAGCACCTTGTCCTTAAAAAGTCCTTGGTTTACATAGCTACTTATTACTATATAGAGGATAATTATAAATAGTGAACTTATAGATATTATTTTTAGCCTTTTGAAATTTTTCATAATACCTCCTTTTACTTAAAGCTTCTCAACTATTTTATGGTAATTATATCATATTTAGTATAAATTGTAATTTGTAATCTTGTCTAATTTATATATAGTTTTTTTATGCATCATTTTCAAACAAGGGTTCTATATACTCTCTAATAAGCTTTATCCTATCTTTAGCTTTTTCCATAGGAAGAGATGCTATAGAAATAACTAGTTTTTCCTTTTCATTTATATAAATAACGTTACCTCCATCCCCAATAGCTGCATAGCTATGTTCATTATTATCTATAATCCACCAAAGATATCCATAAGATAGTTTATCCCACCTACTATGTTCTATTGTACTTTCATCTACCCACCATTTAGGCACAATTTCACTACCATTCCATAGTCCTTTATCTAGATATAATTGACCTATCTTGGCCATATCCGTCGGGGTTAGTGTAAGACCCCAAGCTCCTGTGTTTATACCTTGTGGGTCAGTAGCCCAGCCACTGATATTTTTATCTTGAAAAAAAGCAATATACTCTTCTTTAGTAGCTAATGTAATATTTTGTTTAACACTAATTTCTAGTGGAGTGAATAAATTTTCTTTTGCAAAATCAAAAACTGATTGTCCAGTTGCTTTTACCAAAATGCCTGATAGGATATGGGTGCCTATTATAGCTGAATAGGTAAATTCTTGTGAGGGTTCTTTACCTCCTAATAAATCAAGTGCAGCTTTTATCCAGTTGTTACTTTCAAAAAACTTCTCATAGGGCTCTTTTTTATATTTATAGGGAGCTGTCATTGTGAGCATATGTCTAATTGTGATATTCTGTATAGATTTTTCTCCTTCTAGAATTTTATATTCAGGGAAAAAATCTAGTACCTTTTGATCTAAACTTTTTAAATGTTTCTTCTCTAAGGCAATACCAATTAATGCAGAAAAAATGCTTTTTGTAACTGATGCTATATGCACTGGATTAGAGGCAGTATATTTATTAAAGTAGTTTTCATATAATAGTTTACCGTTCTTTTGTACAACAATGCCTGCAATATTCTTATAGTTATTATTTATTATCCTTTCAAATTCTATCTTTTTTCTCTGATTCATAGAAGATACCTCCCTGTCTTGGAATTATGATTGTCTATAAGACTATTTGGGGTACCTTCTGCAATGATTTCTCCGCCCTTGTCTCCTCCTTCTGGACCAAGTTCAATTATATAATCACAGCTTTTCAAAACTTCTACATTGTGTTCAATTACAATAACTGAATTACCGCCTGCAACTAGCTTATCTAATAGTTTTAATAACAAAGCTGTATCATATAAGCTAAGCCCAGTGGTTGGTTCATCAAGCACATAGAGAATATTACCTTTTAACTGACGTCCAAGTTCTTTTGCAAGTTTTACTCTCTGTGCCTCACCACCACTTAAAGAAGAGGAAGGTTGACCAAGAGTTAAATAGCCCATTCCAATCTGATTCAATATATTTAGTGGCTTTAGGATACTTTTATGTTCAGCAAATAAGAAAATAGCGTCTGTAATACTCATATCTAAAACCTCTGCTATGTTTTTACCCTTATAGTATATAGAAAGACTTTCTTCATTAAAACGTTTGCCTTTACAAGTTTTACAAATCTTATCTACTGAAAAATCAGAGGTTAGAAATATTTTTTCGTAGCCGCTACCTCCACAATCTTCACATGCACCTTTAGAATTAAAAGAAAAATGTCCAGAACTCATGTTTTCGACTTTTGCCTCAGGGCGTTTTGAGAAGATTTCTCGTATTTTATCCCATATACCAATATAAGAAGCAGGTGTTGAGTTAGCATTTCTTCCTATGGGATCTTGAGATATCTTTACAAATCCACTAATTCTCTCTGCTCCTTTTATATTATTTTTATGTGAATATTTTTTGAAACTAATAAGACGTTTTAATAGGGTTTCTTCTATTAAAGAACTTTTACCGCTTCCAGATAATCCTGCTATTCCAACCATAACATGAAGTGGAAAGGTTACTGTTAAGTCTTTTAAATAGTGGGTATTAACATGTTCTAATATAATGGAATCTTCTTTAGGAAATAGAGTTTTTCTTGTTGTTCGTTTTGGTATTAAGAGCTTCTTAAAGAAATATTGACTTAGAAGGGTGTTTTCTGTTTTGTACTCTTCATAATTCCCTTGAAAAACCACACTTCCTCCTTCTATTCCTGCTTTAGGCCCAATCTCTATAATGTGATCCCCATAACTTAAAATATCTTTATCATGCTCAACAACTATTACAGTGTTTCCAATGTCTCTCAGCTTTTTTAGGGCTTCAATCACACTTTCTTTCTCTGATGGATGTAAGCCTGCCATTGGTTCATCAAATATATAGATAAGTGAATCCAGCTTAGATTCGAGATGAAGGTGAAGATAAATTCGCTGTAATTCACCACCACTTAATGAAGGGATATCTCTATAAAGCGTTAGATGGCCTAAATGAAACTTAATTAAATACTCCAACTTTTTGATAACATCTTTTAAAACCTTATTACCAAACTGAGATAGCTCTCCTTTAGGTATTTCATTTAAGAAATTTAAAAGAGATGATAAGGTCATCTGTCCAAGTTTCCCAATTGTTTTTCCATGAATAAAAAATCTTCTGCCTTCTTTACTAATTCTCTCTCCAAGGCATTCTTGGCAAACACAACTTTTGTAGACCTCTTCCACGTCTTCCCCTTTTTCGTATGAGTTTCTTAGCATACGTTCTAAACAATAACTTTGTTTACCATTTTCATAAGTTCCATAAATAACTTCTCCTTGAATGTCTTCAGGAAGTTCCCAAAAAGGAGTCTCAAAATACATGCCGTATTTATTCTTAAGAATTCGTAAAAATCCACTTGTTACCTTTAGGTTTTCATACACCTTTAAAAGTGATGTTTTTTTATCAGGAATTAAAGCTTCTAGATTAATATCATAATAAAAACCTCTTCCCTGGCAACTAATACACATTCCATCAGCAGTTGTATAGAGAAATAAGCTTGGAGATAGATGTTCATTATTTTTATCGTAAGCTTTTCCATCACTTGCATAAATTAAAGCTAGCTGATTCAAAATTCTAGTTTTAGAACCAACTGTAGAGCGGATATTGCTCTGTCTGATACTATTTTGACGTACTGCAACAGTTGGTCCAATACCTTCTATGCTCTGAAACTTGTCGTCATTATCAAGTCCAGATAAAATGCCTATGGAGTTTAAATACTGATTTTTGCCTTCTTCAAAAAGGATATCAAATGCGAGACTAGATTTACCTGAACCACTAATGCCTGTGATTATTATTAGCTTTTGCTTGGGAATTTTTAGATTGAAATTTTTTAGATTATGAACTTTTGCACCGTTAATTTTGATTTCTTTCATATGCTCACCTCAGAATTGATTTTAAGCATGTTAGAAATGAATGGGCTCAATTGGGACGTAGATGTCAACTTTATGGATATGTTTTTCATTGTCATAGGGATTGTTTAGATAGACTTCAAAGGGATAAGAATTTCTTGGAACATAACCATTACCTGAAAGCCATTCTTGATACATGTAATTCCAGGCACCACTGTATTGTTCCTGCTGCATTTCAAAATGCCCAACTGCATATAGACCACCCTCTAAATTCATTTTCCCTAGGATACCGTCTTCCTTAACCTTAATACTTTCTGGAACTGTAAGGCATATACTAGTGCGAAACTGACTCTCGTCTCCGAATTCAGGATTGTCATGATACATAGCAAGTACTAAACTATTATCATCTAAAACACAATTTTGCTCCTTTGCTTGAACAAGTAGCCTTTTAATAAGCCCTGCATATTCTTTTTCTAATGTCTCATAAGTTCCTGTATGCCTCACATAAATTACTTGTTTTTCCTCTAAGTCCACTATTGTAACATCTACAGGCACAGTCAATAGATTATCTGCCCACTCACTCTTTGCTGTATTCTTATTGTACTCAGACAATAAAAAAGAATCTTTGCAATTCTTGCTATATTCCTTGCGGTATTCTCTTGGACTTACTCCATAATAATTTTTAAAAGCTCTTGAAAATACAGCTGAATCAGTAAAGCCAAGTTCATATGCAATGTCGGTCATGTTTTTATCTTTCCTGTGTGCAAGTAAAAAAAGTGAACTCTCCATGCGAAGTCTATTCACGTAATGTGAAAGTGGCTCATGTAAAACACCTTGAAATATCCTACTAAAATGATATTTAGAAAATCCAGCAACATTTGAAAGCTCCTCAATAGACAATGACTTTCCTAAATTAAATTCAATATAATCTTGAACTTTATGAATTCTTCTTATATATTCATCTTTACACCTCTGATCAGACATATGATTACCTCCTGTTTCTATTAATCCAAGTATAACAGAAAAATTTTTTATTGCCGAATGATCATAAAAATCAACACTTCTCTCAAACAATATCAGAGGCACTTACAATATCTATAAGCCCTTTACATTTATAAATTATTAGTATTAAAATAAAAACATATAAATAATTAGGAGGTAAACCTATGGCAAAATTATATTACAATGGACATGGTAGCTTTAGACTTATAACATCCCTAAATACTGTGGTATATATTGATCCTTATGCTGGAGAAGGATACGAAGAGCCTGCTGATATAATATTAGTAACCCATCAGCATGGAGATCACAATCAAATAGATAAGCCCACTAAAAAATCTGAATATCAAGTAATCATGAACTCAGATTCACTTATAAATGGAGAATATAAAGAGTTTAAGATAAAAGATATAGACATCAAGGCTGTGCCAGCCTACAACAAAAATCATTCTAAGGAAGAATGTGTTGGTTATCTTGTTAAAACTGATGGAGTTCTTATTTATTTTTCAGGAGATACTTCAAAAATAGTAGAGATGAATGATCTTAAATCCTTAAATATTGATTATGCTTTTTTTCCTTGCGATGGAGTTTATAACATGGATGAAGTTGAAGCTGCTGAATGTGCAAAGATTGTTTCTGCAAGACATTCTATTCCGGTACACTTAAAACCAGGGGCTCTTTATGACAAAGAAAAAGCAAATAACTTTAAAGCAGAAGGTAAGCTTTTAATAGAACCAGGAGAAGAAATACACACCTCTATTCTGTAGAAGCCTAATAGAGGCTTCATTAAATTCATAAATCGCGATATTCTGTAGAAGCCGAACATTACTCTAAGAATATAGGAATATAAGAACTTAAGAACCTAAGAATATAAGAGGGGATGTAGAAAGATTTGTGTGAAAACAAATCTACTACATCCTTTTTTGCATTATCTAATGGTAGATTTGG
>NZ_JAKGTG010000027.1:0-62931 GCF_022324845.1 Clostridium sp. YIM B02506 | reverse complement strand
GCGAGTAGCGCCGCCAGTATCATGCCCTTATAGGGCTTAATCAAGCCTCCGGCTGAGCCGGTGGTACTTGACTTGTAGGTTAAATTAATAATATAATAAAATTTTTATAAAATGAGTGTAATATTTTATGGCTTAATGTGACTTATTATATAAAAGGGGGATTTCAGTGAATAGTATAGAAAATTTGTATTTGGAATATAAACAAGATGTATTTAACTATTTATTAAGTCTCACTCACGATCCTGCACTTTCAGAGGATTTACTTTCAGAAACATTTGTTAAAGCCATATATTCAATTGGGGGATTTAAGGGGAATTCATCAATTAAAACTTGGTTATTTGGTATTGCGCGGAATTTGTGGTTGCAAAATTTAAGAAAATATAGAGTAACTGTGGAGTATAGAGATCTTTTGGAGGTATATGTTACGGATAATATTTTTGAGAATTTTTATACAAAGCAGATATATGAAAGAGTAGATGAGCTACTGAAAACTAAGGATATACAAGTGCAAAAGATTGTAAAAATGCGTGTTGAAGGTATTAGCTATTCTGAGATATCAGATAGAATAGGTATTTCAGAAAATTCAGCAAGAGTAATAGACTTTAGAACTAAAAAATGGCTTAAGGATATGTTGAAAAAGGAGGGTTTAACTTGAAGATTTCTTGTGATATTGTAGCAGATTTAGTACCACTTGTGATGGATGGAGTTGCAAGTGAGGATACTGTTGATTTAGTTACAGAACACCTAAAAAGTTGTGAAAAATGTAGAAGTGAATATGAAAACAATATTGTATTACATAAAATAGAACCTAATGATAAAAAAGTGGTATCTTCAATTAAGAAAAAGTTGTTTTTTATATCATCAGCCTTGTTATTAGTTGGAGGAGTTATTGGACTTTCATTAAAGAAAAATTCATCATCTAATCTTATTCCTATTATAATTAGCGTGATTACCATCCTTTTGGTAGGAACATTGATATTTAAATTTAATCTAAAAGGAGATGATAATATGAAGAAATTTTTTGTTGGAAGAGCTATTGGGACTGCTATAGTTTTTGGAATAATAGGAATTTATTTGTTAGTTAAATATTTAATACAGCTTTTTTAGTGTTATAATTATCTTTATCAAGGAGTGATAATAATGATTATAAGAGAAATTAAAGGTACAGATGGGGAAGCCTTTTGGGAAATGCAATCTAACCTAGATAAAGAGACTAAGTATATGCTTTTTGAGCCAGATGAAAGACCTAAAAATCTAAACTTAATTAATAATCTTATTCAAAACTCATTGGAAGGGAAGAACTTACTATTAGTTGCTGAGGATGGAGAAGAAATAGTTGGGTTTATATCTGCTCAGAGGGGGACTCTTAACAGGGTTAAACACACAGCTTATATAGTTGTTGGCATAAGGAAAACCTTCCAAGGGAAAGGTATTGGAAAAGAATTTTTCAAAAGGTTAGATCAATGGGCAAAAGATAAAGAAATAGCTAGGCTTGAGCTTACAGTAATGTGTCCTAATACTGTAGCAAAAAACTTGTATGAGAAAAATGGTTTTGTAGTTGAGGGTGTTAAAAAGAATTCGATGATTGTTGATGGAGAATACGTGGACGAGTTTTATATGGCAAAATTGTTATAAGTGAAGGGAGAGCTAAATGATTACTATAGAAAGAATTACTAGAAATGATGTTGAGGAGCTTTCAAAATTATATGAGGAACTTTTAGAGAAAAAAAGCAATCTAGAAGGTTTTTATAAGACTTTTGAGAAGATTAATTCAGATGAAAGTTATATTTTAGTTGGAGCTAAGGATGAAAATAATAAAATAGTTGGGACAGTCATGGGAATAATTTGTTATGAGTTAAATAGTGATTGCAGGCCCTTCATGGTTATAGAAAATATTGTTGTAAGTAGTAAATGCAAGGGACAAGGTGTTGGAAGAAAGTTAATGACTTTTATTGAAGATGAAGCAAGAAAAAGAAATTGCAGTTTAACCACACTTGTATCTGGAGGTAAAAGAAAAGAAGCTCATAAATTCTATGAGACAATGGGTTATGGAAAAGAACTAGTTAAAGGATTTAGAAAGTATTTGTAAGTAAAAGATTTCCTATTAAATTTTCATCTTGTTGAAATAAAAACGAAAATTTAATATAATATGTTTAATATATAGCATGTAGGAGGATATGTCATGGATAAAGAGGAACAGGTTCTAATGGGTCTAAGGAATTTAGTTAACAAGATGGCTTGGATTAACAAACCTAAGATGGAAAAACGTCTTGAGGGTTATAAATCTTCAGAAGTTCATTGTATTGAATACCTTGGGAAAAATACTGATTCTAATGTAACAAGGCTTGCAGAATCTTTCTATATGACTACAGGTGCTATAAGTAAATTAACTAAAAAACTAATAAAAAAAGGGGTTATCGAAAGTTATAAGAAACCCGATAATAAAAAAGAAATCTATTTTAGACTAACTAAAGAGGGACAAAAGATTTTTAATGTCCATGAGGAATTACATAAAGAGTTTCAAGAACGAGACAAAAGTGTATTTGATCAAATGACTAAGGAACAATACGATAGTATGATTAGCTTTATGGATAGTTATAGCAACCATTTAGATGAAGAAATGAAAAAGATAGATGAGAATAGCGAATCAGAAAAAGTTGAATAATGAAAATATGCAGCCAAACTTTATTTAGGGTAGGCTGTTTTTTTATTAAGGAAATTTTGTTGACAAGGAAGCAAAAAGTTGATAATATAAAATTGTTTCCTAGGAAGTAAAATAATTTTTAAAGGAGAACTAAATGTTTAAATTTAAATCACAAAATAAACAGTACATAGAACAAAGTGTAGATAAAAATGCTTTAATATTTGGACTTATATCTGTGTTTCTTTGCGGAATAGGCTTTGGTATCATATCACCTGTTGTTCCATTTTTGGTACAACCTTATATAGCTAATCCAGAATATCAAGCTATAGTTGTTACTCTGTTAACCTCAGTTTATGCAGCTTGTGTATTTTTTGCCGCTCCTGGTCTTGGAGCTTTGAGTGATAAATATGGGCGTCGCCCAGTACTTCTATTATGCCTTTTTGGTTCCTCAATAGGATACTTAGTTTTTGGACTTGGGGGAGCTTTATGGATATTATTTGTAGGACGAATAATAGATGGTATAACTGGAGGAACAATAAGTACTATATTTGCATACTTTGCAGATATAATTCCTCCAAAGGAGAGAACTAAATACTTTGGATGGGTGAGTGCCGTTGTAGGTGTAGGAGGTGTTATTGGACCAACTTTAGGAGGGTTACTTGCCAAGTTTGGTTACGCTGTACCAATGTATTTTGGAGCAATAATAACTTTATTGAATGTTATTTATGGATACTTTTTTATGCCTGAAAGTCTTGATAAAAATAATAGACTTAAAGATATTAGTTTTGTAAGATTAAATCCATTTACCCAGCTTACAAGTATACTTTCTATGAAAAGTTTAAAAAGACTTCTTATCTCAGCATTTTTACTTTGGATACCAAATGGATCTTTGCAGGCAGTTTTTTCACAGTTCACAATGGATACCTTCAGCTGGAAACCTGCAGTAATAGGACTTATGTTTTCAATTATGGGACTTCAAGACATAATTTCACAAGGTTTTATAATGCCAAAGCTTTTGAGGAAACTTGATGATAAACAGATAGCTATTCTTGGAATGGTTTCAGAGATTATAGGTTATGGTCTTATTGCAATGTCAGCTCTACTATCATTTTATCCACTTCTTATTGTTGGAATGTTTATATTTGCTTTTGGAGATTCAGTCTTTGGGCCATCATTTAATGGGATGTTATCTAAGTCCGTTGATTCAAGCGAGCAAGGAAGGATTCAAGGAGGTAGCCAATCTATTCAAGCTTTAGCTAGAATGATTGGGCCTATAATTGGAGGTCAACTTTACGTATCACTTGGCCATTCTGCACCTGCTTTTATGGGGATGGTTCTTATAGCCATAGCAA
This sequence comes from Clostridium sp. YIM B02506, assembly GCF_022324845.1. Lineage (NCBI taxonomy): Bacteria > Bacillati > Bacillota > Clostridia > Eubacteriales > Clostridiaceae > Clostridium > Clostridium sp. YIM B02506. The sequence goes on along the minus strand of NZ_JAKGTG010000027.1, from coordinate 58,935 downwards.
TACCAGTTTTGTATAAGAGAACTGCTGTAAAAATTATAGAATAGATAAATTTAAACTTATAGAAAGAGGGTTTCAAAACTTTGGTACAAGTTCTGAAACCCTATTTTCGCATATACTGAATAGCTCATGTATAAAACTATTTAAAAATTCCTATTATTACCGCCTTTTTCTTCTATGTAAAGATCTAAAGCTTTAATTCCTCTGTGAGCAAGTTTTACAAATAAAACAAAGCCGTATATCCAAATTCCAAGAAAACCTAAAATTAATAAAATGTAAAAAATTCCGAATATAGCTAATCCTGCGTTAATCATGAATTGTCCCCCTTTTTTATAGTTATTATATATTATATGATGGATAGGGAAATTATTCAAATATTTTACAAAGTTTAACTTAGCTTATCTAATATTCCTTTAATATAATTTGTAGCCTTCCCTAATTCTTCATCTAAAACCATGTGTCCACTATATTTAAAATCAATAATTTCTAATTGATTTACATTTTCTTTGTATTTTAGGATATCATCATCAGTTAGATTTGATGGAATATTAGAATCTAAATCTACACCTCTAAATAACCATACAGGGAAATTCATCGCATTTAAATCATGGTAGAATTCTTTGTAGGTTGATTCATTTTCTATGCCGTTTAGTGTATGGTTACTAATAAAATTATCTAATTTAATTCCATTATAGACCATGTTACTCCAGAACTTAGCTGCACCTTTTTCTAACTTAGAATGAATAGCAGGGTAATCAATTATAATAATACCGTTAGCTAGCTTAATGTTTAATGATAAAAATCCAAGCATATAGGATACGCCTTTAGAAAATCCTAAAAATACAGGTTTATTTATAGGTTCATTTTGAAGTACACATTTTATATCAGATACATGATGGTTCCAATCAAAACCCGATTTTGGCGTACTGCTACCACCTCGACCACGATAGCTAAGAGCAATACAATGTATCCCTGTAAGTCTTGATATCAAAGGGAGTGCTCTAATAGCGGGTTCCCATATTCCCATAGATATAACCAAAGTAGGTTTATCATTGACTTGATTACTTACATAATATTCAATTTTATTTCCATCATTAAGTACAAATTTTTTTATCAAATCTTTTTTCATAATTCATCCTTTCATCGTAAAACTGCAGATTTACAGCTAATTTTATATAAACATAGATATAAAGTAATAGGAAAATTGTGTATAATAAATATACACCTTATTGCTGTAGTACTATCGACACAGGAGGTAGTACATTAGAATCATTTTATCTAATTCATTAAAGAATGATTAGACTGACGCTTAGAACCGCGTCCACCGAATAGAAGTGCACCTTGTTGCTGTAGTACCATCGACGCAGGAGATGGTACATTAGAGTCATCTAGCCTTATTGCTGTAGAAGTCTGAAGGACTTCATTAAATCTAATATTATAGGCTGATGATATTATTAACAAGTACGCACTTTTAAGTAATGTAGTTACCAAATGTATACTTAGTGACCATATAGGAGTAAAAAATGATATTTAAAGGAACCGAATACAATTGTTCTATGGAATTGACGCTTGATATTATAGGCGGAAAGTGGAAACCTATTATTATTTGGAATCTTGGTAAAGAAACCATGAGATTTAATGAGCTTAAGAGAAAGTTACCAAATATCACTCATAAGATGTTATCTCAACAGCTTAAAGCCCTAGAGGAAAATAATTTAATAGCCAGAAAAGTTTATTCAGAAGTGCCTCCTAAGGTAGAATATTCCTTAACTGATCAAGGGGAAAGTTTATTGCCTCTATTGATTACTTTATGTGAATGGGCAACAAATCATGTTGCTTCAATACAGGTTGAGGAAAGTGAAGATTGATATGAAAATATATATAATAGGCTCAGTAGCCAGTGGAAAGACAACCTTAGCAAAGAAGCTTTCAAAAAAGCTAGATATTTCATGGTACGAACTAGACAACATTGTACATATGAAAACAGCTGATGGCGAAGCTAGAAGAACACCAGAGCAAATAGATGAAGAGTTTAATAAAATTTTAGCTACTGAAAAATGGATAATTGAAGGAGTAGCTAGAAGATATTTTGATAAAGGTTTTAAGGAAGCGGACAAGATCATATTAGTTGATACACCTCCATTAAAAAGAAAATACAGGATATTAAAAAGATGGGTGCATCAAAATATGAAACTAGAAGAATGTCAGTACAAGCCAACCATCAAAATGCTCTTTTCAATGTACGGTTGGAGTAATGATTTCGAGAAATCTAAAGAAGATCTGATGGACAGACTTCATGGACATGAAGATAAGCTTATGATAGTACGTGATGGGAATGTTGATATTTGATAGAACAACTGAAATGAAACAAGTGAATATTAAGTTCAATTTACATTTTACAGAAAGGAGTTAAATACCTTGATAGTCTACAAAGAAATAGAAGTAAAACATGAAAAAGGACTTCATGCAAGAGTCTTAGCCATGGTAGTATATAAAGTTAGTGAGCTGCAAAAGAAATACAAGGTAGAGATTTTCATAAAGTATAAAGAAAAAAAGAAGGTATCAGCAGCAAGCCTTATGCCACTTGTTTTACTTAAGGTAAAGCAAAATGAAAAGATAATTGTAGAGGCCCAAGGGGAAGCCCCGCAAGAGGCCCTAGATAAAATATGTAGTTTTTTAGAAAGTGATTTTGATTTAGAGGACAAGAGTACAATAAATCAGGTTGATACTATTATAAATAACAACACAATGACCTTAGAGCAAGTGTTTAGCAACATTCCTAATGGAATTATTGCAACAGATGAGAACGATATAATAACTATATTTAATGAAGAAGCAGAGAGAATACTTGGGTTATCTTCAGGAGAAGTAATTGGAAAAGATGTAGATAAGGTTATATATCAAAGCAAGCTTAAGGAGATAAACAAATCTGGAAAATCAGAGCTTATGATAAGGGAAGTTATAAATGACAGGATACTTCTCATAAATAGAACGCCAATAATGATAGATAAGATATCAAAAGGTGCATTAGCTGTCTTTAGTGATATATCAAATTTAGAAAAAGTAAAAAATGAATTAAAAACAGTTAAGGAACTTAAGGAAAGATTGCAGCTTATATTAGAAACTGTACAAGATGGTATATGTGTTATGAGTTCAGATGGGGTCATCACCTATGTGAATAGGGCCTATCTAAGAATTTTAAGCGAAAAAGAAGAAAACATACTTAATAAAAACATCAGAGATATCTCTCCAGATGGAGTAAGAAGAAGGGTTTTAGAGACAGGAAAAAGTGTTGTAGGTGCATTAAGTTATAAGGAAAATGATGTTACTATTGTATGCAATGTTAATCCAATAATAGTTGATGGCGAGATAACAGGTGTTGTTTCTGTAATCAAAAACATCACAGAAGTTAAGCAGTTATCAGAGAAGTTAAAGAAGGCATCTGCAAAGGCTGAGTATTTAGAGGAAGAGTTGTTTAGAACTAAGAAACCAGATTTAGCCTTTTCAAAGTATATAGGTTACAGTGGAAAGGTACTAGATGCATTAGCTACAGCTTCAAAGGCTGCAAAAACTAATACCACAGTTTTAATAAGAGGTGAAAGTGGAACTGGTAAGGAACTTATTGCAGAAGGAATTCACTATGGAAGTAAAAATGCTAAAGGGCCATTTGTGAGGGTCAACTGTGCAGCAATTCCTCAGAATCTTTTAGAAAGTGAACTTTTTGGACATGAAAAAGGTTCTTTCACTGGTGCCATCAAAAGAAAGCTTGGAAAGTTTGAGTTAGCCCAAAGTGGAACCATATTTTTAGATGAAATTGGAGAAATGGATAAGAGCATGCAGGCAAAGATTCTAAGAGTAATTCAAGAAAAAGAGTTCCAAAGAGTTGGTGGAGAAGAAACCATCAAGGTTAATGTAAGAATAATAGGTGCAACCCATAGAAACTTAGAAGAGATGGTAAGGACAATGGAATTTAGAGAAGACCTATACTATAGACTTAATGTTATACCTATCTTTTTACCTCCGCTTAGAGAAAGAAGACAAGACATAGCACCACTACTTGAGCATTTTATTAATAAGATAAGTAAGAACATAGGCAAAAATATAAGTTTAGTCAAAAATGACGCTATGGAGGCCCTTCTTAATTATTCTTGGCCAGGAAATGTACGAGAGTTAGAAAACCTAGTTGAAAGATTAGTTGCTTTAAATGAAAATCAGGTGATAGACCTTGATGATTTACCTTCTTATATGAGACAAGAGAGGCCCATGAAACAAGAAAAGGCCCATGTAACATCAATAATTGAAGATGATATACTTCCTTTAAAAGAATATGAAAAAATTATAATTGAAAAAGCTCTAAAAAGGTATGGAAGTTACAATGCAGCGGGAAAAGTATTAGGATTAACTCACAAAACAGTGGCGGCTAAAGCAAGACAGTATGGAATAGAAAAAAAGATAAGTTGGGAATAAGTATCAGGGTAAAAAGGAGCAACTTGATATTTATTCCCAACCATAACTTAAACATATCTGTAAACATTTACTGAATAATAAGGATTTGTAGTTTTGGTTAATATTGGCTTGAGTTTTGCTATATATTATTTGGGCAATTAATTTATATATTTAAGGGAGGAAGAGGTTTATGAAAAAGATAATAAATAATCCAGAATTAGTAGTTGAGGATATGCTAGCAGGAATGGTAGCTGCTCATCCGGATTATGTGAGAAAGTTAGAGAATGCAACAGTATTAGTTAGAGCAAATTCACCAGTTCAAGGAAAAGTAGCTTTAGTTAGTGGTGGAGGAAGTGGACATGAACCATCTCATGGTGGATATGTTGGAAAAGGAATGCTTGATGGAGCAGTTGCAGGAGCAGTATTTACATCGCCAACTCCAGACCAAGTATATGAAGCTATAAAAGCTGTTGATTCAGGGAATGGTGTGCTTTTAGTTATCAAAAACTATACTGGAGATGTAATGAATTTTGAAATGGCAAAAGATATGGCTGAGATGGAAGGAATACAAGTAAGCACTGTAGTTGTAAATGATGATGTTGCAGTAGAAAATAGTACTTACACAGCAGGAAGAAGAGGAATTGCAGGCACAGTATTTATACACAAATTAGCAGGAGCAAAGGCTGAAACTGGAGCAAGTTTAGATGAAGTTACAAGAGTTGCTGAAAAGGTAATTGATAATGTAAGAAGTATGGGTATGTCTATATCCTCTTGTATAGTTCCAGCAGCAGGAAAACCAAACTTTACTTTAGCTGAAAATGAAATGGAAATAGGTATGGGTATTCACGGTGAACCAGGTACTCATAGAGAAGAAATAAAAACATCAGATGAAATCACAGAACATCTAGTTAATAAGATTTTAGATGACATGCACCTAGAAGAAGGTACAGAAGTTGCAGTAATGGTAAATGGACTATGCTCAACTCCTCTTATGGAACTTTATATAGTAAATAAAAAGGTTAATGAAATGCTAACTGAAAAAGGAATCAAGATTCATAAAACATTTGTAGGTGAATTTATGACTTCTCTTGAAATGGCAGGTTTCTCTGTAACCTTATTAAAACTTGATGATGAGTTAAAAGAATTATTAGATGCACCTGCTGATACTCCAGCTTTAAGGGTACTTTAATTACAATACAATCTATGGGGGAGATAACATGAGTATAAACGGCAAAAAAGTTATAGAAATATTAACACAAATAGCAGTAAAAATAGATGAAAATAAAGGGTATCTTTCAGAACTAGATGCAACCATAGGGGATGGAGATCATGGTATAAACATGAGCAAGGGCTTCAAGGCTGTAACAGAAAAATTAAAGGAGGATGATGGCGTAGATATAGCAGGAATCCTTAAGAAAACAGGTATGGCTTTAGTATCCACTGTTGGAGGTGCATCAGGCCCTTTATATGGAACAGCCTTTATGAAATCATCCATGAGTATAAATGGAAAAACAGAAATAGATATCAAAGATTTTTCAAATATGCTAAAGGATGCTCTTGACGGAATTAAGATGAGAGGTAAGGCTACGGCAGGGGAAAAGACAATGATGGATGCTCTAGAACCAGCGCTAGAAGCTATAAATAAAGGAATAGAGCAAGGATTAGGATCTAAAGAAATATTAAAACTTGCTAAAGAAGCTGCCTATAATGGAGTAGAATATACTAAAACTATAATAGCTACAAAAGGAAGAGCAAGCTATTTAGGAGAAAGAAGTATAGGACATCAAGATGCAGGAGCAACTTCATCTGCAATAATACTAGAAACAATATATGAAGCTATTGAATAATAAGGAGAGTAGTCATGGTAGGAATAGTAATAACTTCACACAGTAAAAACATAGCAGAAGGCGTAAAAGAACTAGCTCAGCAAATGGCACCAGAAGTTCCTATATCTGCATCTGGAGGAACTTCTGATGGAAGAATAGGCACAGATGTTATGAAAATAATGAATGCAATAGAAAGTGTTTACTCAGAAGATGGAGTAGTTCTCATATTTGATTTGGGAAGTGCCTTTATGAATGCAGAAATGGCAATCGAGATGATGGATGAAGAAAAAGCAAAGAAAATAAAAATAGTAGATTGCCCAATAGTTGAAGGAGCTGTAACTTCAGCTGTAGAAAGTAGTATAGGAAAGTCAATAGAAGAAATAGAAGAGGCATTAAAACCTATGAACCTAGGGAAAATGCCATAAAATAAACCGCAAATAGTTTAATACTGTTTGCGGTTTTATCTATTGAAGTTATTGCTTGTCAACTTTTATTAATAATTTCTTTATGTTTCTTAAGATTTATTTAGAAGCCTCTTAAGAATTTCCTGATAAGATTATCTACAGACAGTTAAATATTTAGGAGGAAAAATAATGGAAATTAGTAATAGAAAAGCTGGTATAAAGTTAACTAAGATATTGTTTATAATTTATTTAATTGCATTATTTTGGATTATAGTATTTAAATTTAATATACAATTACCTTCTTTGAGAAATATGAGAAGTATAAATTTAATTCCCTTCAGTGAACCTTTAATCTTAAATGGTAGACTTGCCTTTGGTGAAATGATTATGAATGTAGTAATTTTTATGCCACTTGGTGTATATGCAGGAATCCTATTTAAAAGATGGACTATTTGGAAAAGAATTATCTTATTTTTCTTAATTAGCTTAGTATGTGAAATATCCCAATATATTTTGAATATAGGGGCTTCTGACATTACTGATATAATTAATAATACTCTAGGCGGAATACTTGGATTAATCATATATATAATCATTGAAAAACTATTTAAAAATGGTGTTAAAGTTGAAAAATTTATAAATATAATTGCATCAATAGGAACTATTTTAATGATTTTATTTTTATCATTGTTAAAGATAAACAACATATGGCTATTTAGGCATTAGTGCAATACATACTTTTAGTGAACTATTTGTTTTATATATTTGGAATTTATGTTATTTTTAGGTATAATTATATAAGAAAATGAATTAGGAGAATAAATATGAATACAGAACAAAGACATAAAAAGATTATAGAAATAGTTAAAGATAAATTAACCTGTTCAGCGCATAACTTAGATCACGTATTTAGGGTTTATAACCTTTGTTTACTTATAGCTAAACATGAGGAAAATGTTGATTTAGAAGTACTGATTCCAGCTGCATTGTTACATGATATTGCTAGAGTTGAGGAAAGTAATGATAAAACAGGAACAGTAGATCATGCAGTTTTAGGTAGTGAACAAGCAGAGGAAATATTAAAACAATTAAGCTATGATGAAGAAAGAATTCAAAAGATAAAACATTGTATTAAGACTCATAGATTTAGAACAGGTAATGTACCTGAAACTATAGAGGCAAAGATATTATTTGATTCAGATAAATTAGATGCAATAGGAGCTACTGGAATTGCTAGAAGCTTTATGTTATCGGGACAGTTTGGACAAAGGTTAGCATTTGATAGTTCACTTGATAATTATTTAAAAGAAAATACAGCTGAAAATGGAAGAGTGAAGGACATGTCTAAGCATTCTCCACTAATTGAATATGAAGTAAAGCTTAAAAAGATTCCAAACAAACTATATACAGATAAAGCTATAGAAATAGGAAAAGAAAGAATTAAAATTATGGAAGCTTATTTTGATAATCTGAAATTAGAGTTAAAGGGACTTAAGTAGTATGATAGAATTTAAACTTAAATTTAAGGAAATAACTTTAGATGATATTGATGATTTAGCTAAAATGTATGTAGAAACATTTAATTCACCTCCTTGGAATGATAATTGGACATTAGAAACCTCGGCTAAAAGACTTAAACAGTTTATTAACTGTGAAGATTCTTATGGAATTACAGCATATCAAGAAGATAAACTATGTGGAATGATATTAGGAAGTCAGGAGCAATTTTATGATGGCATAATGTTTAATATTAAAGAGTTTTGTGTTAAAAATGATATACGTAATAATGGAATTGGAACCTTAATATTAAAAGAGTTTGAAAAATTATTAAAAATAAAAGGAGTTAAGGAGATTGTTCTTTTTACTTCGAGAGAAGATGGTACAGAAGGATTTTATAGTAAAAGAGGATTGAAGTCCTATAATAGTATGATTATGATGGGCAAAGAGTTATAGATTATAGGAGGAAATATGAATAAGGTTTATTTTGTGAGACATGCTAAACCAGATTTTTCAGTGAAAGATGATCTAATAAGACCACTTACGGAAGAGGGTATTAAAGATTCTAAAAAAGTAACTGAGTTTTTGATGGATAAGAATATAACAAAAATATATTCAAGTCCTTATAAAAGAGCAATTGATACAATAAAGGACTTTTCAGGAAAATTTAGTTTAGATATTAATATTATTGATGATTTTAGAGAACGAAAAATAGATAGTGTGTGGATTGAAGACTTTGTAAGTTTTTCTAAAAATCAATGGAAAGACTTTGATTATAAACTTGATAATGGCGAAAGTTTAGGAGAAACGCAAATAAGAAATATAAAAGCACTTATAAACATACTAAAAGAAAATCAAGAAGGAAATATTGTAGTAGGGTCCCACGGAACTGCATTAAGTACTGTAATAAACTACTTTAAAAAAGATTTTGGATACTACGAGTTTGAAAGAATAAGAGATATAATGCCTCTTATAGTTTGTTTCACCTTTGAGGGACAAGAGGTTGTTAGTATAGAAGAAATTATTTTATAAAAGAAGTCTTGAAAAATATGAGAGTTGAGAAATTAAAGTAAAAGTTTCTCAACTCTCAATAGCCAATTCACTAGTCCAATCAATTTCATCAACAATCATTTCAATACTAGTTAAATCTCCGCTTATAGGACTTGAACTTATGAGATAGTCGTAATTTACATTGTAAAGTTGACTTAATAGTTTAGCTTTAATAAGTTCAGGAACTGTTTAATCAGTTTCCCACTTGCTTACTGTTTGTCTAGATATGCCTAATTTTTCTCCCACTTCTTCTTGGGATAAACCAGCTTTTTTACGTAAAGATAATAGCTTTTCACCTAAGGACATGATTTCACCAACCTTTTATTTATTTCAAGTTAACTTATAAATACAGTATACTAGAGAAAAATAGACATTTCTATCAAGGAAAGCTGGAAGTTTGTCAACTGAACTTAACATTTTAAAGATATTTTACTGATAGATTATTTAATTCTGAGATTAGTTTTTCATTTTTTAACTTTGAGGCTATTGGTAAAAAGGTATCCAAAGTTTCCTTTGCTTTTTCTAGCCAGCGGGGTTTATCAATAAACTCAATAGTTCTCATATTATGAAGCCTGTCTGCAAGTTTGACCATTATCACATCTTCATCTTCAATACTATTGTTGAAGTTTGCAATCTTTTGAGCAATATCCGAAATCCTTTCAGAAAACTCTAGTTTTATTTGTTCAAAAGAAAAGGAAGTAATATCGTGGAGTAGCCCAGAGATAATAGCATCCTCACTTCCATTCATTTCTGATAATAAGATTGCGACATTCAAAGGGTGAGTCACATAATCATCACCAGAATATCTTTTTTCATCTTTATGAGCAATACAAGCAAAATCATAGGCTTTCTTTAAGAGTTTTAAATTATATTTTACCTTATTGTTATTCAAACTCTTTATTAATAAATCATAGAGTTCTTCCTTAGTAGAATGAAGTTCAGTGGTCTGCATAAATAATTGATTCATACAATAATTGCCTCCTTTTGAATAATTAATTTGAAAACTAAAAGCTCTTAAAAGAGAAGGTGAGAAGCCAAATCTTTTTTTGAATGCTTTAGCGAATCCATTGTGAGAATTATAGCCATAGTCTAATGAAACTTGAAGTATTTTGCAGCCATTTATTATTTCTTCTGAGGCTTTGATAAGCCTACGTTCAGTTACATATTCCATAACAGATAAACCTACATGGGCTTTAAAAAGTCTTGAGAAGTAATATAAAGAATATCCAGCATTTTTTGCTATATTCTCAGAAGATAGGGATTCAGTTAGATTTTCTTCAATGTATTTTAGACTACTAATTATATGATTGCTAGGTTTCATAGAAGCACCTCCTCAATTTCATGTGATAATTATACTATATATTCTTTACTTGGAAATTTCTGTTCCAATATTGCCTAAATTTAAAAAGTTAATAATACTGCGAAAATATGGGAAATGTTGTATAATAATATAAATTAGTTAAGTTTCAGGAGGCGATTTTAATGAGATTACTTGGTAGTTTGTTTTTTATATGTGGCGGGGTAGTACTTCTTATAATTAGTTTTAATACCTACAAAAACAGAAGAGAACATAATAAAAGCACAATTGAGTTAGATAAGAGAGAGAAATTTAGATTATTATTGTCTGTAGTTGAGGGGATGATAGTTATAATGATAGGATTAATTTCATTAGTAGTTAATATTAATTTTCAGTTAATTCTTCTAGTTTTTTGTGTAACTGGGCTTGTTGATACTATAATAAGTCGTAAGTTGGAAAAGAAGATAAGTGAAGAATAGATATAAACCAGCTTATATTTTGGTAATTATAATTATCTCAATTTCATGTATTTATAACTTCTATCAACATAGAAGAATAGAGAACTACAAAAAAGAATTGACTAATATAGTAAGAAAAAATATACAGAAGTTTGCTGGTATTTCAAATAATATAGGTGATGAGGACATCTATGCAGAAAAGTATGCAAGTATAGCTACAGCACAGGAAGCTTATATTGCTTTAAATAATAAGGGAATTCCTTCAGAAGAATGGGGTAATAGTCTTTCGTATTTATTTATTAATATAAAAAGAACTATGATTAATGATAAAGATAAGTTTAAAGAAGTATTTAAAGGAGCAGAGGCATCTAGATTAATGTTTAAAATATCAGATGACTTTGAAGACAAAGAATCTATTAGTAAGCTTCAAGAGTTATTAAATGAATAGATTATATTATATGTAAATGTTAAATTTATGTAGTATAATATAATTGAATAATAATATCATAAGGAGGTAGAGTTATGGTCAAAGAAAGTATTGAAAATCAATTAGAAAAAGCTGTTAAAATATTGAAGTTAGAAATAAACCCCTTTATTATCTACCTTCTAGGTTCAGCAAGCAGAAATGAATTAAGAGAAGATAGTGACATAGATATAGCATTTCTAAGTGAGAAATCCATTAGTGCTTATGAAGTGTTCATGTTAGCACAACGGTTATATGATGTTTTTAAGAGAGATGTAGATTTGATTGATTTAAAGGAATCATCCACAGTATTTAAGGCACAGGTTGTAGGAACTGGGAAAGTAATATTTTGTAGCGACGATTTAAAAAGACAGTATTTTGAGATGAGAGCTTTTAAAGAATATGCATTACTTAATGAAGAGAGAGCAGAGATACTTAAGAATATAAAAGAAAGAGGTAATGTTTATGGCTAAAGATGTACTTTTCAATAAAATACAAACGATAGAGAGATGTATTAGTAGAATAAGCGAAGTGTACGACGATAATCCGGATAATTTGAAGGATTATACTAAACAAGACTCTATTATACTAAATATTCAGAGAGCCTGTGAAGCAGCAATAGATTTAGCTATGCATATAGTATCTGAAAAAAAATTAGGAATACCTCAAAATAGTAGGGATGCATTTGAGGTTTTATATGCTAATAATCTAATTAATGAGAGTTTGATGTCAGATTTAAAGGCTATGGTTGGTTTTAGAAATATAGCTGTACATGATTATCAAAGTATAAATTTGAATATTGTAGAAATGATAATAAAAAATCACTTAGATGACTTTAAAAAGTTTACCTATGAAGTTAATAAATTAGTTTAATAATTTCTAAGATTCGAACACTATTACTTAAGTAACGGTGTTTTTTATTTCATCTATCTTAAAAGACACACAATCTAGGTGCCCTTTAAGATAGATATACTTCACCATTACCAACGATTACAAGCCTATATTCAGGGGTTAAAGGAGCTAAATTATATTTATCTGATCTTGGAGGTAGCTGAAAAGCCTGAATTCCAACTTGATTTTCATTAAAAACTATAACGTAGATATTTTCATTTGATATATTTTGGATAAAATACTTATTCTCAGGAGCTGGATTAAAGTCAGATAATTTATAAACCCCTTCCTTAAATGTATTAGGAGAGGCGTTAGATATAATAAAGTTTAAATTCATAAATATAAATAAAGTTATTAAAAATGAATAGATAAATTTTTTCATATGAGTGCACTCCTTTCAAGCTTAGTGTGATTAAATGAATAGTTAAATATACCTTTTAAAGCATTAAATAATTTAAAGGGAAGTTTTATGGATAATTACTGTTTTATTGCTTAAAATTAACAGGTAAATTGTGTATAATGTTTATAGGATAAAAAAAATATGCAAAAATAAGGAGATGATATATAGTGATAAATATATTATTAAGTGGCTATAATTTTGGGGAAGAATGGGCAAAAGACTCGATCAAAAAGTACATAGGCTCAGAAGATAAAATTGTAGTTATTCCTTTTGCATTTAGTGAAGCGTGGATAAATAATTCTAATGAATGGGACAAGGCTTATAGTAGAGAGTATGGTAAGTATTATAGAGAACTAATTAAACCATTTGGAGAGCTTGGAGTAAGTGAAGATAATATTACATGGATTAATTTTTTTAAAGATAAAAACGAGGATATGAAAAAAGCTATAGAGGAGAGTGATGTTGTATTTTTTACAGGAGGACTGCCTGATAGAGCTGTTGAGCGTGTATTAGATAAGGGACTACTTAATTATATTTCTAAAGCTAAAATAGTAATGGGTGCAAGTGCAGGCGCTTTAATGCAGCTAAAGGATTATCATATATCACCTGATGAAGATTATTCAGAATTTAGTTATCAATCTGGATTAGGTTTAATAAAGAGGAATTTTTATATTGAGGTGCATTATGAAGATACAGAAGTTCAATATAGTTGCATCAAGAAGGTTTTAAAAGAAAAGACTGACACAGTTTATGCTATTAAAGAACAAGGTGGAATTATTTTAGATGATGACAAGCTTATATTACTGGGAGATGTAACTACCTATCAAAACAATTAGGAGGTTAATTATGATTAAAGCAAAAAAAGTTATTATCACTTTTATTATTTCATTTATAGTTTCTTATTTGATAGTAGGATATGCTGCAAATAGTATGTTTGTAGGTATAAAGTGGGTAGAAAATATCACTATTTGGGGGAAGCTTAAAGAATATTATGTGAGAACTGCTTCTTTTAATATATTACCTACATTAATATTGTCTATAATAGCTACTTGTATTATTAATTATCCCTACAATAAAATTAACGAGAATATAATTTAAAACTGGATTTTGAATAACCTTTGAGGAAGAAAAGGAGTTAACTATGGAGTTAGATATTTTTACAAAGTTAGATGGGATTTCAGTAACTAAAGAAAATAAAACTAATGTAGACTATTTTATTTTTGATGAATTTGAGGTTCACTTGAATAAAATTCCTCCAAATACAAAACAAGAATGGCATAAACATAAGACCATAGAGGAAGTATTAGTTGTAACTAAGGGTGAACTTATAGTTAGATGGAAAGAAAATGAGTCAATAGAGACGACAACTGTATTTAAAGATAATATAGTAAGGGTAAAAAAATCTATTCATACTATTGAAAATCATACTGATGAATGGGCTGAGTTTACTGTATTTAGAATGGTACTATCAGGTGAAGACAAGAGAGAGATAATAAAGAGAGATAAAGTAATCATAGATATTTAGATTAAGGAGAAAGATAGTTGAAAAATCCTTGGGAAAAAATAGATTTAGAAGTTTATGAAAAGCATATGTCTCATGACAATGTGTATCAACTGCAAAAATTAAATGAAATTATGAAAGAGCAGTTTCAAGATAATAAACATGAAAATGTTGGAGTTCTTGGAGTAGCAGGGGGAAATGGACTTAATAATATAGATATTTCCAATGTCAGAAAAGTTTTCGCCATAGATGTTAATAGAGAATATCTTAATGTTTGCAGAGAAAGATATGATTATATGGGAGAGATACTGGAAACTATTTGTAGAGACATAAATGACAAAGGATTTAGCTTTCCAAAAACAGATTTGATTGTGTGTAATCTTATTATTGAATATATTGGGGAAGAACAGTTTGTAGCTACAGTTTACAGAAATAAGGAAAATATAAAATTGATATCTTGTGTCATACAAGATAATGAGAAAAATTCTTTTGTAAGCGACTCAGAATATTCTTCACATTTTACACCTATAACATCAATAAATCATGACATAAATGATAATAAACTTAAAAATTTGTTTTCTAAGATAGGTTTTAATTGTATTAAGACTAAAACCTACAATCTTCCTAATAATAAAAGTTTCATTAGATTGGATTTTAAGAAAGTATAGTGTTATACATTATTTTAGATATTAAACACCTCCCCTGTATAGATGTATTTAATAATACACAGTATACATGAGAGGTGTTTTTTATGAAAATTAATAATAAGAGGTAAGGTATTAAAAGGGTATTAAAGATGTTATAATTAAAAGGATTATAAGTAGATTTATAGTAATAATTCCATTTCGTGAGAGAGGTAGGAAAAGCAGTATGAAGAAAATGTCTATAAGATTTAAGCTTATGATATTAACATTAATACCATTAATACCCTTCACCATTCTTCAAACAATAGGGATAAAAAATAACTTCAATAGAAGCATAGAGCAGAAATTTGAAGAAAGTGAAGAGTTAGGCAGATCTATATCTAAATCATTTATTAATTACATAGAAGAATTATGGTTTCAAGAATTGATTATAAGTAATCATATAGTTGAATATGAAGATAACATAGATGATATCCAAGCCTATTTAGATAAAGTATTAGATACTGATGAAACTACTATGGAAAGATTATCTTTTATAAATACTAATGGGATTATAATTGCAAGTACTACTAAAGAGCTTATAGGAAAATCAGTAGTTAATCAAGATCACTATGAAAGAATAAAAGCTGGGGAAGATAGAATTTTAACTAATCTTGTTAAAGAATATAATGGTGTATCAGTTGTATTTCCTGTATCTAGAGCAGTTAAAAAGGATGGACAACTTATGGGGGTAATAGCAGGTGTTATAGATGTTAATAAATTTGTATCAAAAATGCCTGATTTCAAGAAAAATGAGGGTGATATTTTTTCATTGATTGATGGAAATGGCTATAGAGTGTATTATAGTGCAAATTTAAATATGTCTTTTGAGGAAAGATTAAGTCCAAAGGATGCTCCTACATGGGAGGCACTAAAGGGAGAGGAAGTAAGAATTTACAAAAGAAAATCTTCTTTTGATGGTAGTTATAGAATGGGCATAGATTATCCTATTAAAGAATTTGGATGGGATATTATGATAAATTCAAAACGTAGTGTAGTTTTGAAAGACGCCTATATACAAGTTATAGAATCTATAATTACTCTTATAATTATAATAATAACAGCACTAATAGCTTCTTATATATTTGGCAAAAGAATTGTTGATCCTTTAATGTTGTTAAAGAGAAAAACAGATGAATTAAAAAATGGTGATTATAGTGTTAGAACTAATATTAAGGGTGAAGATGAGATTTCATCTATGGCTGAAGCTTTTGATCACATGGCACAAAGCATACAAGAGTATGACAATATGAAAGGGCAGTTTTTTGCTAATCTGTCCCATGAACTTAAAACACCTATAAATGTTATATATTCAAGTACCCAGTTAATAGATAGTATCAAGAACTCAAATGATTTAAATAAATTTAAAGAAAAAACTATAAAATATATGATAGGAATAAAGCAAAATAGTTTTAGGCTTATGAAACTAGTAGATAATATGATTGATGCAACAAGATTTGAAAATGGATATATAAAAATGTCTTGTAGGAGTACAAATATAATAGGCGTAATAGAAGATATAAGTTTATCTGTTGTTAGATATGCAGAACAAAAAGGAATAAAGATTATTTTTGATACTGATATAGAGGAAAAAGAAACTTTCTGTGACCCATATATGATAGAGAGAATAATATTAAATATCATATCTAATGCTCTTAAGTTTACTGATGAGGGTGGATACATATATATAAATGTTGAGGACCATGAAAACAAGATAATAGTATCAATAAGAGATACAGGTATAGGTATACCAAAAGATAAGCTAGAAGTGATATTTGATAGATTTAGACAAGTAGATACATCTTTAAATAGAAATCATGAGGGTAGTGGATTAGGGTTATCAATAGTAAAATCATTAGTTGAAGCCCATGGCGGAAATATAAATGTAAAAAGTCAGTTAGATGTTGGTACAGAATTTATAATAGAATTACCAATAGTTAATGCTCCCAAAGATTATATTAAAAATAAACAAGAGGTTTTAAATAGTGAAAGCAACACAATTCATAAGATAGAAATTGAGTTTTCAGATATTTATTCAATACAATTTGATGATTTTAAAGATGATAATTGATGGTACATCAAATGAAAAAGATTAGGTCACATAATAATGATGGGCCTAATCTTTTTTTTGTTACTCAGTTTTATGAACAGGTAATAAAAGTGCTGGGAATAATGCAATAATTGCGAAACCTACAGACCATAAAAATGCTACGTGATAGGCATCTAATAAACCTTGAATACTTGTTGCATTATTCACTAAAATTTGATGTTGAACAATTGTTGCAAGAACAGCTGAACCAAAGGCTCCACCTATGGTTTGAAGTATTCTTGTAGCAATACTAGCATCAGATATTTTGCTTCTATCTAGCCCTTCATAAGCAGAAGCCAATATAGGTATTGTTACGCCTCCTAAACCAGCACCGCGTATAAGTAAGGCAATGAATAAAGTAAAACTTTTTGTATCTTGATTAGCAAAAGCAAAAGGCACAGTCCCTAATATAGTTACAACTAAGCTAACAAGTACTATTACCCTAGAGCCTATTTTATCAGTTAATTTACCAACTTGACTTCGGGTTAATAGCATACCTACCCCTTGAGGGATAAGAGCTACTCCAGTTAAAAAAACACTTTGACCTCGAACTTGCTGATAATATAAAGGTAAAAGCAGCATTGCTCCATTTACAGCTATTCCTGATAAAAATAACAAAAAGGAGGAGGCAGAAAAGTTAACTATCTTAAATAGACGAATATCTATTAAAGCTTTTTCTTTATTTAGTGAATACACTGTAAATATAATAAGGAGAATTAAGCCAATTATAGAGGGGAAGATAACTTCTTTATTATTAAAGCCTCCATTAGAACTTACCTTTGATATTCCGTAAATAAGTACAGCAAAGCCAGAAGATAATAGAGAGATACCTATAACATCTAGCTTTTGTTTTAATTCTTTGCTTTTATCTTTAGGTAATCCAAACCATGATAGAAAAAGTGAGATAACGGTTATAGGGATATTAACATAGAAAATCCATCTCCAGTTTAAACTATCTACAATTATTCCTCCAAGCATAGGACCAAGTATAGGTCCAAGAACTGCTGGAATACCAACTAGAGACATTAAACTTCCAAGGCTTTTTCCACCAGAAGCTTGTACAAGAAGTGTTTGAAGAGTTGGTATTAATAGACCAGCTCCAGCTCCTTGAATGATTCTAAAAGCTATAAGGCTTTCTATGTTCCAAGAAACAGCTGATAAAACTGAACCTACTAGAAATAAAAAAAAGTGAAAACATATAAACATACTTTCCGCTAAATCTTTGTATAGCCCATCCTGATATAGGAACAACAACTGCCATAGCAAGTACATATCCAGTTGTTACCCACTGAATAACTGATACAGTACTGTTTAAATCAACAGCAATTGTTTTAATTGCTATATTTACCATGGTGGAGTCAAGTAGTGGAGCTAAAGAGCCAAATATCATTATTAGTGAGATTTTAACTAATAAAGGATCAAGTTTTTCTTTTTCCTGAGATGAAATTTTTTCTGCATTATTTTCCATGATTAAACTTCCTTTCGTAAAATAAGATACGATTAGTTTCTTATTTTATGTTATAATAAATTTATAAGTAATGCAATGTAAAAAAGTTTTTGAGGTAATTTAGGCATGGATAAAAATGATATAGATAAAAAAATACTAACAAGGCGTCGTGGAGATGAACTTGTTGATGCAATACTTAAGGCTGCTTGGGATGAACTTTCAGAGATGGGATATACCAGCTTAACCATAGAAGGAGTTGCAGCAAGAGCAAAAACTAATAAGGCCGTAATATATAGACGATGGGAAAATAAAAGTAGGCTTGTCATTGAAACATTAAAAAAATATATCCCTAGATCTGAAAAAGTAACTCCTAATACAGGAAATCTAAGAGATGATGTATTTCAACTATTAAAAAGAATTGCAGTGCCGCTACAGATGATAGGGGGAGAAACTATTCATGGACTTATGGTGGAATATTTCAGTAAACATATAATGAATTCATTTCCTCAGATTATGAGCGGAATTGAAGGTAGATTTGAGAATTATATGAGAGATATTTTAAAAAATGCTGAATTAAGAGGAGAGGTTGACTTAGAAAAAATAACTTCGAGGATTATTTCCTTGCCTTTAGATTTAGTAAGATATGAAATTCTTACTACTCATAAACCAATAACAGATAATGTACTTAATGAAATTGTGGATGATATTTTTATGCCATTAATTAAATAAGTGGCTTTTTATTAGTTTGTAAACAATTTCTGCACCATATTAAAGTATACTGGTCTTAAATTGTTGACATAAATTATTAAAATATAGGGGGAGAATTAGTATGTTAGAAGAATTAAAGAAAGAAGTTGTAAAAATAGCTAAGGAAGCAGATCAATCAGGGTTATGTAAGCATAAGTCAGGAAATTTTAGTATAAGGGATAAAGAAACAGGATATGTTGTAGTTACACCAGCTGCTGTAGATAGAGCAGAATTAACTTATCATGATATTTGTGTAGTAGATTTAGATGCAAACGTTATAGAAGCAGTAACTGATTTGAAGCCTACAAGTGAACTTTTAATGCATTTAGAAATTTATAAAACAAGAGAAGATGTAGGGGCTGTTGTACATACACACTCACGTATTGCAACCTCATTTGCTGTAGTAAATAAACCAATACCTGCAATAATATATGAATGTGCAACTTTAGGACTTAAAGATGCCATGATTCCTGTTGCACCTTATGGAAGACCAGGTACAAGAGAACTATCAAACAGTGTTATAGAACCTATAAAAAGATCTGATTGTATTCTTTTAGAGGCCCATGGTACAGTAGCTGTAGATAGTGTACCTAAAAATGCATTATTAAAAGCTCATTATATAGAGGAGTTAGCTGAGGTGTATTATAGAGCTTTGGTTATAGGTGGAGGAAAAGAACCTAGAGCTTTTGCTCCTGAGGAACTTGAGAGATGGGAATATCCTACAGAGATAAAATTAAAATAAATAATATCAAAATATCAGCATTAATTTTTAAATTGATGATGATATTTTTGTTTAAGAAAGCTTATATAGTTGTAGATAATCATTTGGAAATAATTGTCTAAAGGTGTTGATATTAGTCAAAATATTTTTTGTTTTGTGGAACAAGTATAAACATAAAAGCGTATTATAAACAGAGTGCACTCACATCAAATCATTTTAGAGGAGTGGTATTTTGTGAAAAATGTAGATTTTAATAAGATCAGAGAAGAAGTTTTAGAAACACTAGGAACTAAAAATGGATCAAGCTGGGATTATAATGATTTTGCATTAGCTTTTTCAGCTGCATTTGCATTAGCTTTTGCAAAAGCTGAAGCAGAAGCAAAGGCAGAGGCAGAAGCTAAGGCAGCTGCTGAGAACAAGGTCTTTGATTATGAAAAGGAAATAGAAGAAGAATATCATAAACAAAAACAATACAACAAACAAATTAACTATAACTATATCTCACAGAAGCAATATCAAGGGCAAAAAGCTGAGAGCGATGCAGATAATGATGCAGATAACTATGCAGGAAGTTATTCAGACAGTGATGCCAAAGCAGAAGCAGAAGCAGAAATCAAAATCGAAGAAGAAGAAGGCAAAAAGAAGTGCTAAAAAGTAATTTATATTAAAAAGAGTATAGTGGAGATTTTCTCCGCTATACTTTTAAGCTAAGAACACCTTAATTTTAGGAGGTGCAAAATGTATACAAGCAATAGAGGAAATGAAAAAGTTCCTATGGTAAAGGTTCCTCAAAATAGAGAAGTAGATAATAATATTCAAAAAAGTTCACAAGAGAACATCCAAGATCTTGATCAAGAGCAAACTGTAAATCCAGTTCAATTTAGTTCACAAAATATACAATTTGTTGTTGGAGATAATAAAATTAATTATTCAGCAAAAATCTCAGGAACAACTTATATAGAGAAATATAATAAAATAGTTGAAAATGTAATTATATGGCTGTTTTTTGGTAATGACACTAAAGTTCCAGTATATAAAACTAGATCTGATAAGAATGGAAAATTTTATATAGATGATATTCCGCCTGGATACTATACTATAAAGGCATATCTTGAAGAAGATTATATATACTCATCTCACTATATTAGGGTTTTGCCATGTGAAAGTATAGATCACTCTATATTCTTGAAACTTGCTAGAAAAAGAAGAGACTACGAGTAATAATAAGTAAGGGATTAAGCGTATTTAAAGATAACTTCTAAAAAATATATAGGAGTTATCTTTTTATTTTTGTAATAAAATATGAATAATTGGGAAAAATACCAAAGTCGCGTTAATTATGGATAGGAGGTGCATTATGATAGGTGTATCTAAACTGCTATGTGGGACAGAAAGTTTTGGAGATAAACTTAGATATACTCATGGTGCAAATGAAGCAAAACATGGAGTTAATTTAGATAGAGGGCCAGTAGTTGTTTGGAACTGTACTAGAACCTGTAATTTAAAGTGTAAGCACTGTTATGCAGACTCAGATAACAAGAAATATGAAGGTGAACTTACTACTTATGAAGGGAAAAAACTAATAGAGGATTTATACCATTTTAATGTACCTGTAATACTGTTTTCAGGAGGGGAACCTCTTATTAGAGAAGATATTTTGGATTTAGTTGATTATGCTGGGAGCTACAATATAAGAAGTACCATATCAACTAATGGAACACTTATTGATAAGGAAATGGCAAGAAAACTTAAAGAAAGAAAAGTTGGGTATGTTGGAGTCAGCTTAGATGGAATAGGAAAAAGACATGATGATTTTAGAGGAAGTAGAGGGGCCTTTGATAGTGCGCTTCTAGGTATAAGAAACTGTCAGGAGGCCCATCAAAAAGTTGGATTAAGATTTACTATTAACAGTAATAATTATGATGAACTTGAAGAGATTTTTTACCTCGTTAAAGAAGAGAAGATTAAGAGAGTATGTTTTTATCATTTAGTTTATTCAGGCAGAGGTAGTGAGATGATGAAAGAAGATATATCTCATGAAGAAACAAGAAGAGCTATGAATATAATAATTAATAATGCAATGAAACTAGGAAGTGAAGTTGAGATTTTAACGGTAGATAATCATGCTGATACAGTATATCTATATCTAGAGGCAGAGAAAAAATACCCTCATCTATCTCAAAATATATTAAACTTAATGAAAATGAATGGGGGAAATCGCTCAGGGATAGCGATAGCTAATATAGATTATAAAGGTGATGTACATAGTGATCAATTCACTACGCAGTATACATTTGGAAATGTTAAAGAAAGAAATTTTAAGGATATATGGACAGATATATCAAATCCAATTTTAGCAGGATTAAAAGATAGAAAGAGGCTTCTTAAGGGAAGGTGCAGTAAATGTAACTGGCTTAATGTGTGTAATGGCAATTTTAGATCTAGAGCAGAGGCTGTGACAGGAGATTTTTGGGCATCTGATCCTGCATGTTATTTGACTGATGAAGAAATAGGGGTAGGGGAGAAACTTGGATTAGTTTAGGAGGATATCAATGATTATATCATGGAACACAACTAATAAGTGTAATATGCATTGCAAACATTGCTACAGAAACTCTGGAATTAAAGCTGAGAAAGAATTAAACACCTTAGAAGGAAAAAAACTTATAGATGAAGTTAAAAAAGCTGGCTTTAAAATAATGATTTTTTCAGGTGGGGAACCTTTAATACGTGAAGATATTTATGAGCTTATTGAGTATGCTTCAAATAGTGGACTTAGGCCTGTTATTGGAAGTAATGGAACACTTATAACTGAAGAAATCGCAAAAAAATTAAAAGATTCAGGTGCCATGGGAATAGGAATAAGTTTAGACAGTCTTAATTCCAAAAAACATGATGAGTTTAGAGGATTTAAAAGTGCTTGGGTGGAAGCTGTTAAAGGTATGAAAAACTGCAAAGCCGTAGGATTACCTTTTCAAATACATTCAACTGTGATGAAGTGGAATAAGGATGAGATACTTAATATAACTAATTTTGGTATGGGACTTGGGGCTGTTGCTCATCATATCTTCTTCTTAGTTCCTACAGGAAGAGGAGAAAATATAGAAGATCAATCTTTAACCCCATTTCAATATGAAAAACTTCTTAAAGATATTATGATAAAGCAAAAACAAGTAGACATAGAATTAAAACCAACCTGTGCACCACAATTCATGAGGATTGCAAATGAACTTAATATGAGACCAAGGTTTAGAAGAGGATGTTTAGCAGGGGTTAGTTATTGCATTGTAAGTCCAGTTGGTGATGTGCAGCCTTGTGCATATCTGGATAAACCTATAGGAAATGTGAGAGAGGTTCCTTTCAGTGAATTATGGAGAGATAGTCCTGTATTTAAGGAACTTAGGACTTTAGAATATGAAGGAAAATGTGGAGAATGTGAATATAAAAAGAGCTGTGGAGGGTGTCGTGCTCGTGCAGCCTTTTATAATGATGGAGATTATATGTCATCAGATGAGGTCTGTCTATACTCAGCTAATGAAGAAGTTGAGGTTATTAATGGATAAGATATGTGTTGATTTACTTAATTTAATTCAAAATGAATTTCCATTAGAATCAAGACCTTATTTAAAGATATCAGAGAAACTAGGAGTAAGTGAAAATCAGGTTATAGAACTTCTAAAAGATCTTAAAAAAGATGGTTATATAAGGCGGTTAGGAGGAATAGTTAATTCTAAAAAGGTAGGTTATTATAGCACTTTATGTGCAGCTAAAGTTCCAAAGGAAAAAATTAAAGAAGTTTCAAAAATCATAAATAGCTATGAGGGAGTCACCCACAATTATATTAGAGAGCATAGCTTTAACATGTGGTTTACTTTAACAGCATCATCTAGAGAAAGTGTTAAAAGAATACTTGAGGAAATTAAAAGTAATACAGGAATAGAAGAGATAATGGAGTTACCTTCTATAAATTTATTTAAGATAAATGTGAGTTTTAATCTTAAGGAGAAAAGCTATGTTTAGTTATTTGGATAAAGCTATAATTAGAAAACTTCAAGAAGATTTACCACTAGTTCCTAAGCCATATGAAGAGATTGCCTGTGAACTTGGAATCACAGAAGAAGAACTCTTAGATAAGATAAAAGAACTTAAGGATAAAGGAGTTATAAGAAGATTTGGTGCTTCTTTAAACCACAGAAATGTTGGAATCAAAGGGAATGGAATGGTAGTATGGATTGTTCCAGAAAAAGAGCTTAAGAGAGTGAGTAGGATTATGGTTTCTTTTTCAGAAGTTACCCACTGTTATGAAAGACCAACCTATCCTAATTGGCCTTATAATGTATTTACTATGATTCATGGAGAAGATAAAAAAACTTGCGAGAAAATAGTTGAAAGAATTTCAGAAGCATCTGGGATTAAAACTTACAGCATATTATATAGCACTGAAGAACTTAAAAAAAGTAGCATGAAATATTTTGCAGAAGAACATATATAACAAAACCTACTCTAAAGTTTAATAATAAGTAAAGGATTATTGAATTGATACCGTATGTAATGTAAACTATTTATATAGGAAAAAGGAGGTAGCAAAATGGTAAGATTTGCGGTAATAGGTACTAATAAGATAACAGATGGGTTTTTGAATGCGGCTATGTTATGTGAAGATTTTAAGTTAGCAGCTGTTTATTCAAGAAGTAAAGAGAAAGCGTTAGAGTTTGGAAGTAAATATGGAGTTACCTTAGTTTATGATGATTTAGATGAACTTGCAGCAAGCAATGAAATAGATGCAGTGTATGTAGCTAGTCCTAATAGTCTACATGCTAGTCAATCAATAAAAATGTTAAATGGTAAAAAACATGTTTTATGTGAAAAAACCATAGCATCTAATATTAAGGAGTTAGAAGCTATGTTAAAAGCTGCAGATGATAATGGAGTTATTTTATTAGAAGCAATGCGTCCAGTTTTTGATCCTGGATTTAAGGCAATACAAGATAATCTTCATAAGATAGGAAAAGTAAGAAGACTTACATTCCAGTACTGCCAATACTCTTCAAGATATGATAATTTTAAAAATGGTGTTATAGAAAATGCTTTTAATCCTAAGTTTTCAAACGGAGCACTTATGGATATAGGTGTTTACTGTATCCACCCAATGGTAAAACTTTTTGGAATGCCTAAAAAGATTGTAGCAAGTGCTGTAAAATTAGAAAATGGAATTGATGGAGCAGGAACTATTTTAGTTGAATATGATGGTATGCAAGGTGAGTTATTATATTCAAAAATAACTAATTCAAAGCTACCTAGCCAAATTCAAGGGGAAAAAGGCTGTATGATAATAAAAGAAATACCAGATACAAGAGAACTTTCAATCATCTACAATAACGGAGAAACAGAAGAGATTGAAATAAGTAAACATCCTAACAACATGTATTATGAAGTTGAAGAAATAGTAAGATTAATAAATTCAAAGGAAAATGCACATAAACATAATAAGTATTCAGTTATGGAAGTAAAAATAATGGACGAGGTTAGAAGTCAGTTAGATATTAAGTTCCCTGCTGACCTTTAAAAATACTATAGAAGCTGGAGTTATGGATAAGCTATAACTCCAGCTTTATTATTATAGATTAAACCTAATTCTTCACAAGTGATAAAGAATGTTTTGGGCAAGTTCTTACACATCTTTTGCATCTAACGCAAACCTCATTGTCAATTACCCATGTACGTTCATTTGGAGTTACTTTTATAGCATTAGCTGGGCAAATTTTTTCGCATTTTCCACAATATACGCAGGAGCTTGTATCATTTTTTATATTTCCTTTTGATTTTAAAATAGAATGCATGAACTTAAACACAATGTATTTCTCCCTTCAAGTTAAGAAAATCTTATTTTTATAAGTAACTTTCCTCAATGTTTATATAGATGCTTTTATCTAGAAAATATTGAGGTGTCAATATGGTTTCCTGAGAAACTAAAACAATATTAACACAACATGGTTTCCTTGTAAACAATAAATTTCACCTTGTTGATATAAAAATATTAAAATGATATAATTACATTGTTTCTTAGGAAAGTATATATTTAGGAGAAGAATTATGGATAATAATAAAGTTCAAGATATAACAAAAAAGATGAGTATGTTGATAAATAGATTAAGTAGCTTTGATGATGAACATGAAAAAGCTTTAGAAGAGATGTTAGATAAATATGAAATAGCAGAACTACTAAATAAAAATTTAACTTTGTCAGAAGTTCATGTTATTGATTGTATAGGAAAAAATAAATTTTCTAATACAACATTTATATCAAAAGAATTGAATATGACGAAGGGAGCTATATCTAAAATAACAACTAAACTCCTTGACAAGGATTTAATAAAGTCAGATAAACTTGAAAGCAATAAAAAAGAAGTTTATTACATACTAACAAAGTTAGGTAGAGAAATATTTTTTATACATGAAAAAATTCATAAGGCTCAGAATGAAAAATTTGAAGATATGATTTCAAAATATAACTCAGAAGAATTAGTTGCTATAAATAAATTTTTAGGTGACTTAACTAATAATATCTAAAGGAAAAGGTAGTTGTATGAAAAATTATTATAAAATTGGAGAGGTAGTAAAAAAGTTAAATATAAACAGGGAAACTATAAGATATTATGAGAATGTAGGATTATTAACGGAAAACAAAAGGGATAAAAATGGCTATAGACTTTATTCAGAAGATGAGGTTGAGAAAATTGAATTTATTCTAATGGTTAAAAGTTATGGTTTTTCTTTAAAAGAAATAAAAGTGATTTTCGATGAGGTATATGAAGATATATTAGGTGGACATGTTGAAGGTATAAAGATAATAGTTGAAGAAAAAATCAAGGAATTACAGGTTAAAATAGATGCTTTAAGTGAAACAAAAAAGCTTTTAGAAAAAGTTAATGATAATGTACTATCAGAGAACAGAGAATGTTATAGAAAAGAAAATAAATGATAATAATTATTGTTTAATAACGTATATTATGGTATAATAAAACAAAAATAGACAATACAAACTATTTAGAAGCTAGGCAGAAAGGAGAGATTATAATGAAATTTTTAAGATGGTTAGGTGGAATTGTAGTTTTCTTTTGGTTATTAGGTCTTCTATTTAGAATAGGAGGAGGGCTTATACATATATTATTGGTAGTTGCGGCTATTGTATTTTTGTATGATAAGTTTTTAGGTAGCAGAAGAGAATAAATAGTATATCAAAAGCTTTCTTGAGGTATTTCAAGAAAGCTTTTATTTTGCTCTTGACTCTGTAGTATGGTACAAGGTGTATACTTTCTGTAAAAGAAGAAGGGGGCATTTATAATGATTATTAATGAAGATACCATACTTTACTTTTCAGGTACAGGAAACAGTTATCAAGTAGCAAAAGATATACAAAATAGATTATCTACTCTTAATTTATGTAAGATAGCTTCTATGAGAAATGAGGAAAAGATAGAGGTTAAATCAAAAATTCTTGGAATAATATTTCCTGTTTATTATGCACGTTTGCCTTTAATTGTTGATAAGGTAATAAAAAGCTTAAACTTAAGTGAGGATACCTATGTTTTTAGTATAGTAACTCATGGAGGTGCACCTGCTAAGGTGTTATTTAAACTCAAAGATTTATTAGAAAAAAATCATGGACATCTAAACTCAGGATTTTTAGTTAAAATGCCTGCAAATAATATCTTAAAATATGATACTAAAGACATGAACTCTTATAATGATATTTTTAAGCAAGAAAAGAAAAAGATAGAAATGATATCAAAAACAATTAAGGAAAGAAAAAATTACCCGTGTGAGGTGACAAGTTTAGTTCTGGATAGATTAGTTGATAAGATCTTTATTAAACAAACTAATAAAATAGTTGAAGGCTTTCATGAAAGTGATAAAAATTTTTGGGTAACTGATGAATGTAATGGTTGCAAGCTTTGTGAAAAAGTTTGTCCAGTAGAAAATATAGAATTTAATGGAGAAAAACCATCATGGAAACACAAGTGTGAACAATGTACAGCATGTATTCAGTATTGTCCTAAAGAAGCTATTCAATGGGATAAGAAAACCATGAAAAGAAAAAGATATAGAAATCCTAATGTTAAGATATTTTAACTAGGCCCATCAAGAGGTGCATCAGGGATATGAAGATAAAAATTAGGTATAAGAAAAGGTACATGAAGAAAATATTTACAAAACGTGGTATAATTTAATCATAGTTATGGTAAGAGATAGAGAAATAGTAAATTAAAAGAAATATGGAGTATAAAATGGAGCTTAAAGTAAATAAATTTGAAGAGAAATATTTAGAAGAGTGTGTTGATTTATTTATAGATACATTTTCGAAAGAACCTTGGAATGACGAATATGATTCAAGAGAGCAGGTAAAGGAGTTTTTCATAAATCATATGAAAAACAATTATTTTTTAGGTTATATAGGTTTAGTAAATAATAAAATTGTAGCATTAAGTATAGGTATGAAAAAGCCTTGGATATGTGGCATGGAATATTATATAGATGAGTTTTGTATAAGTTATGATTATCAAGGGGAAGGTATCGGAAGTTTATTCCTAAATCATATAGAAAAATTATTATTGGATGAAAATGTTCAAGGAATGATACTTAATACAGAAAAAGACTATCCATCTTGT
The DNA here is from genome assembly GCF_022324845.1 of Clostridium sp. YIM B02506. Lineage (NCBI taxonomy): Bacteria > Bacillati > Bacillota > Clostridia > Eubacteriales > Clostridiaceae > Clostridium > Clostridium sp. YIM B02506. The sequence goes on along the minus strand of NZ_JAKGTG010000027.1, from coordinate 30,349 downwards.
AAGTTTTATGAGAAAAACGGATTTCGTCCTTTAGGAAATCTTATTGTTTTAGGAAAATAGATTTAGAATATTGAAAATTTGAAATAAAGTGTAAGGTATTGTATTTTAATTAATAATCTGAATAAGAGATATGAACTATGCAAATTAACTTTAAAGGGGAAAGATATGAATCAGATATTTATGTTTTTTGGTGTACAATGGCTTTTTTATTTACTAGGTCTATGGACAATTATGGATAACTTTATAATCAGTATGCTAATAATCATCTTAAATATATTAATACTGTATTTTTTAAAGGTAAAATATATAAAAAGATATTCATTGGCATTAATAATAATGTTACCTTGGGTTCAAGTAATTTCTATTTTTATAAATAATGAGATATCAAGGATTTCAAAAGGAATAACATTAAATTCTGAAACCTTATTCTGGAACTACTTGTTTATTATAGTACAACTTATAATCCTATTGATTAGCATAGTTGTATCAGCACGAAATTATAGAGAAAAAAGAAATGACTTTAAAGAAATAAAATTTTTAATGTTAAGTTATTCTATAAACATAGTAATAATAACATCATTAATATACCTTAGTTTCATTCAGGTTCCCAAACTAAATTTGTTGTAAATATGCTGAATTTATCTTTATTTATATATTTAAAAAATGAGAGGCATTGAGTTTTAGAGGAGAGGATTTTATGATAATAAGAGATATTTTAGATAAGGAATGGAATTGTGAATGTTTAGGTTGCTCCATAGGAAACGGTGAGTTTACTCCGCCTGGTGATATAATAAAAAGCACTAAAAATTTCGTTCTTCATCAAGATCCAGAAGTTCCAATTAAGGCATTTTTAATAATTGATTCAAAAAAACATATTAAGTCAATTTCAGAATTAACTTATGAGGAATCACAAGAACTATTTGAGTTAGCTTATAAGGCGAGAGAAGCATTAAAAATCATAAGTGATATTAAAGAAGTAACAATTATTCAAGAAGAAAGGTCAAGGCACTTTCATTTATGGTTGTTGCCAAGATATGAGTGGATGGATGAGAAGTTTGCAAATTCTTTATCTTCAGTTCGCGATATTTTTCTTTATGCCAAAGAGAACAACAAAACTAAAGAAAACATCAATGATATATTAGCAACTGTAGACACAATAAGAAATTATATGAAATAAATCATAGATTGGAAGTAATTTAAGAATTAGGCTTTGTAAGGGAGGAGAATTAAAACATGTGTGCTGAATTTATAAACCTAACAAAAGAAAACCTTGCCAATGAGCATGTATGCTGCATTATACGTAGTAAAAAGCCACATAAAGGTATTGATGCAAAAAAAGAATGGCTGTCAGAACGGTTAAATGAAGGTCATGTCTTTAGAAAATTAAATGAAAAAGCTACTGTTTTTATTGAGTATGCTCCTCTTGAAACAGCTTGGGTTCCAATAATCGGAGACAACTATTATTATGTGTATTGTTTATGGGTTTCAGGCAATTACAAGGGAAAAGGTTATGGAAATTTGTTGATGGAGTATTGTTTAGCTGATGCTAAAGCAAAGGGGAAATCAGGAATTTGCATGCTTGGAGCAAAAAAGCAGAAGGCTTGGCTTTCAGACCAATCATTTGTTAAGAAGTTCGGCTTTGAGGTTGTTGATAATACAGATGACGATTATGAATTACTTGCGCTTTCTTTTGATGGTACAATGCCAAAATTTTCACCCAGTGTTAAAAATCATAAAATTGAAAGCGAAGAATTAACAATTTATTATGATATGCAATGTCCATATGTTTATCAAAGTATTGAGATGATAAAACAGTATTGTGAAATGAATGAAGTTCCTGTATCTTTAATTCAAGTGGATACACTACAAAGGGCAAAGGAATTGCCTTGTGTTTTCAATAACTGGGCTGTTTTTTACAAAGGGAATTTTGAAACTATAAATTTGTTAGATATAGCTTATTTAAAGAGGATACTTAAAAAATAAATCGTTATCTTGATTACTAAAGTAATCTTATTTAACTAGGCCCATCAAAATAATAGAGGAGTGATTTCATGATATTTAAGAAACCATGGTTTTATATAATTCTATATGCTGTTATTTTTCTACTATTTAGGTATTTAGATTACTCAATAATTAAACAACCAAGGCTTTCATATTATAACTTTATAACATCAATGATTGCAATGATAGTAATATCAATTATTGCTATTATATCATCACTTAAGGAAATGAAAATAAACAAAAGAGCTGGTCGTGGTTATCTTATTTTTTCAATTTGCTTAAATATTTTTGCTTCAGGATGGTTATGTTTAATTTTATTAATTCAGTCATATTACAATTAATACTTAGTTTCATTGAAAGGATTTTCTTTGTTAATTGGGGTGATTATATTTATTTTAGGTAAGGGTTATCAAGATTCAAAGAGGAAATCATCATCTTGATTATTAAAACAAAGTTGATTTTACTAGGGCAAATAAGAGGCCCATCAAAAGGTACATCAGACTATTAAGTTCAAGAAAAGGTATATGAAGAAATATAAGAGGCCCATGATAAAATATGATAAACGAGAGGTTCATCATATTTAAGTAATATGAAATAAGTTGAGGTGATTAATCATAAAAGTAATAGAAACAAAACGATTATATCTAAGAGAACTTGTACCAGAAGATAAGAATGAGCTATCAAAGGTTCTATCTGATTTTGAGTCTATGAAATATTATCCTAAGGTATTTGATGAAGAGAAAGTAGAGAAGTGGATTCAATGGAATATCGAAAACTATAGTAAGTATAATCATGGTTTATGGGCAGTTATATTAAAAGAAGGAGAAGTTTTTCTTGGGGATTGTGGAATAACAATGCAGAGAATTGAAGATGAAGTTGTGCCGGAGATTGGGTTCCATATTATTAAGGATTATTGCAATAAAGGTTATGCAACGGAGGCTGCTTTGGCATGCAAGAAATATGCCTTTGAAATATTAAATTATTCTAGAGTTTTTTCAATTACAAGTGAAAGAAATATTCCTTCACAAAGGGTTGCTGAGAAGATAGGCATGAAGTTTTATAAGTATTTTGATAGTCATGGCGAAAAGCATGTCTCCAAGTTAGCAATAAAAGAATAAAGAGAACTTAAGACAAGTTCCCTTTAAGATCTTATTGTTTTTTTACTACGGGTACCCATATCTCACTTTTGTAGGTTGGAGATGAGGTATCTTTACTTTCATTCCATAGAATTTCAGGCCCTTCAGCTACTTCATAGTTAGATGATGGGAACCACTCAGAGTAAATACGTCCCCATATATTTTGAAGAGTTTCTGGAAAAGACCCAACAGCTTCAAATACGGCCCAAGTTGATGTTTTAACTTCAAGTTTTTCAAAATTATCTGGACATTCTTTAGTTGAAGCAACTCCTATATAGTGATCAAGTTCACCTTTTTCCTCCATTCTTCCTTCAGAGAAGTTTACAGAAGCGCTTATAAGTCCTGATGGCTCAATGTTTGAAAGTGCCTTAAGTTCAGTTATGATTTGCATGTTTAGACTTTGCCACATCTTAGAAATCTCAGGATTAACCCCTTCAAAAACTATAGGAACCCTCTTTTTTAATCCAATAATATTAAATTTTTCTTTTTCTACAATACGATAATTCATTTCGTTTCCTCCCTTAATAGATAATTGGAAGGTCATAGGTGGATAAGCTTTTAATGAATGACTATTATCTCTAGCTTCTGATGGAGTAACTCCATGTAAACTTTGAAAGGCCCTTGAAAAAGCATCAGGAGAATTATATCCATACTTAACAGCAAGGTCTATCACTTTTATATCACTGTTCGTAAGTTCAAAAGCAGCAACTGTGAGCCTTCTCCTTCTGATATATTCTGATAGTGGAATTCCAGCTAAAAAAGAAAACATTCTTTTGAAATGATATTCAGAACATAAAGCTAGTCTAGCTATCTCCTTATAATCTATTTCATATTCAAGATTTTTTTCAATATACTTTAGAGCATCATTCATATTTTTAAGTGAATCCATTAAAATCCCTTCCTTTCATATACAGGATAACAGAAGCAAAAATAGAGAATCCGACATTTTAGGTATAACTATTGTAGGATGTATTATTTTATATGAACATCAAGCTTTAATTATCTTCTGCACCAATTTTTATATAAGACTCTCCCCATTTTTCCATAAGATCAAGTACTGGAATAAAGCTCTTGCCTACCTTTGTTAGACTGTATTCAACCTTAGGAGGAACTTCATTGTAGATTTTTCTTTCAACAATATTATCATCTTCAAGTTCTCTTAAATGCTGAGTGAGCATTTTTTGAGTAAGAGAGGAATCATCAAAGGCTCTTTTCAATTCTGAGTGCCTCATGACTTCATTTCTGGCTAAAAACCATATTATAGATAACTTCCATTTACCCAAGATTATTCTCTGGGTTAACAATAAAGGACATCCTTCTTCCCATTCATTTACTATCATAATTATCTCCTTAGGTACTTTTTTGTAACTATAGCACAATAAAGTACCTAATTTCAATATTTTAGAACCTAAAATATAATATTTTTAGGAGGTGTTTTAGATGGAAAAAATATTATTAGGAAGTTCATCATTAAGAGTATCTAATATTGGACTTGGAGCAATAAATTTTGGAACAAAGACAAGTGAAGAGGATTCATTTAAGTTAATGGATGATTATATTAATGAAGGAGGGAACCTTATAGATACAGCAAACAACTATGCGGTTTGGAATGGTGGAAATGGTGGTGAGAGCGAGAGAGTTATAGGAAAGTGGTTAAATAAAAATAATAACAGAAAAGAAACTATAATAGCAACAAAGCTTGGTGCACTACCTAAAAACATTGAAAATAGAGATTTTTCTAATATGCAAGGATTGGGACGAAAAGTTATCTTAGAATCTGTACAAAAGTCTTTAGAAAATTTAAATACAGATTATATTGATTTATTATATTTACATGTAGATGATTATAACACTCCACAGGAAGAAACTTTAGAAACACTAAACGAACTTGTAGAAAAGGGCTTGATTAAAGAGATTGGATGTAGCAATTTTAGAACTTGGCGCATTGAACGAGCAAGGAATATTTGTATTAAAAATGGTTATAAATTCTTTTCTGCAATTCAACAGAGATATAGTTATTTAACCCCAACTATTGATGCTGATTTTTATCCACAAGTTGCAGTTGATGGAGATCTTAGTGATTACTTAAAATATCATAATGATTTAACTTTAGTTGCTTTCTCTCCATTACTTAAAGGTCAATATAATAAAAGAGAGATAGAAAAAGATGAATATAATACATTGTATAATCAAAGGAAGCTACAAAACTTATTAGATAAAGAATCAGATCCTAACTCATGGGTAATAAAATATATAACTGAACAATTTGGAGGGAGTGTAGCCCTAGTTACAACTTCGAATAGAAAGCATCTAATAGATATAATGAAATTTTAATGTATAAGTTTCCCCTAGAGAAGTTGAGTGAGTTATTATTTGAAATGGGCTATTTCTACTTTTAGACTTGTTCATAGTACCATTAAAGAAATAACACAAATTCTTACCCATATGTGTTATAGTAAATTTAGTAATGCAGGAAAGGATATTAATGATATATAATTTCCTTTGAGGTAAGAGATAAATTTGTTTAGGGGGATACAAATGAAAACAAAAAAGAAACCGCTGATTTTTGATGGAGCAATGGGTACTTATTACAGTGTACTAAGTAAAAATCCATCAACTAAGTGTGAACTTGGAAATCTTTATGATAGGCAAACTGTTTTAGATATACACAAGGAATATATAGATGCAGGTTGTGGGGCTATAAGAACTAATACCTTTGGTGCCAATAAAGAGGCATTAGAAAGTGATTTTGATGTAGTTAGGAGGGTCATCAAAGAGGGCTATGAAATTGCAAAAGAGGCAACTAAGGGTACATCAGTTTCAGTTTTTGCTGATATTGGGCCCATCAAAGAACTAGAAGGACATGAATTATTTAAAGAGTACCAAGAAATAGTAGATGTATTTCTTGATTTAGGTGCAGATAACTTCATATTTGAAACCTTTAGCCAAGAGGAATGTTTAGTTGATATCTGCAAATATATAAAAAGTAAAAATCACAAAGCTTTTATTCTTGTGGAGTTTGCTGTTTCTCCAGAAGGGTACACAAGGCTTGGAAATTCAGGAAAGAAGCTTATAGATAAACTTTCAAAGATTACTGAAATTGATGCTTTAGGTTTTAACTGTTTTTCAGGTCCCTACCATCTTCTTCAGTATATAAAAGAGTTTAATATTGAAGATAAAACTATATCTATAATGCCAAACTCAGGTTATCCAACTATAATAAATAACCGTACTTTTTTTGATAACAGTAAAGAGTATTTTGCAAGTCAGATGTTTGAAATAGCGAAATTAGGAGTTAGCATTTTAGGTGGGTGTTGTGGGACAACTCCAGAGTATATAAAAGCAATGGTTTTAAAACTGAAAGAACTTAGTTTAGATGATATTGTTTATGACAAGATATCAAAACCATCAGAAATCAAAAAATCAGAGGTGAAAAATAAACTTATCGAAAAGTTAGATAAAGGAGAGAAGATAATTGCAGTTGAATTAGATCCTCCTATAGATACAGAAATAGACTTTTTTATGAGTAGTGCAAAGAAACTAAAAGATCAGGGAGTAGATGCTATAACTATAGCTGATTGTCCTATTGCAAGGGCTAGAGTTGATAGCAGTATACTTGCTTGTAAACTTAAGAGAGAACTAGATATAACACCAATTCCTCATATGACTTGTAGGGACAGAAATATAAATGCTACAAAAGCTCTTCTTTTAGGTCTTAATATAGAAGGTGTGAACAATGTTTTAGTTGTAACTGGAGACCCTATACCTTCTGCCGAAAGAGATGAAGTTAAGGGAGTATTTAGTTTTAATTCATCAATACTTGCAAACTATATAACAAACTTAAATGAAACAACCTTTAAAAGTCCATTTAATGTTTGTGGGGCCTTAAATATCAATGCAAGAAATTTTAATGCTCAGATGGTACAAGCAAAGAAAAAGATAGAAAATGGAATAACCATGTTTTTAACTCAACCTGTTTTAACTAAAGAGGCCCTAGAAAATCTAAAACTTGCAAGAAAAGAACTAGATGTAAAAATACTAGGTGGAATCATTCCAGTTGTTAGTTATAGAAATGCCTGCTTTATGAACAATGAAATATCAGGAATCAACGTTTCAGAAGAGATAATTGAGATGTATAAAGATGTTTCAAAGGAAGAGGCTACAGAGCTTGCAGTGAAGTTATCCACCCAAATAGCAAAAGAGATTTCTGAATATGTAGATGGGTATTATTTAATAACTCCATTTAAGAGGATAGATATAATTACTAGAATAATTGAGAATATAAAAAACAAATAAATCTTCATGAAAAAGAAACCTAGTGAGGTTTCTTTTTTTGTACATGGATATACTAGTAAATATAGTATATAGTGAGGATGATGTCTAAAGTGTTTAAGAAGATGATAAACCCCATACTTTTTCAAGGGGATTTAAAAAAGAAAAACTATTTTGAAGGTTGGTACTATAAACAGGTATCAGAAAATCAAAAAAATGTCATAAGTTTTATACCTGGAATAAGTTTATTTCATGGTGATTATCATAGTTTTATTCAATATATATTTGTAAGTGTAGATAAGGATGATAAAAGGACAACCAAGACAGGGTATGTACGATTTAATTTAGAAGATTTTAAGTTTCATCAAAATCCCTTTAGGATAAGTATAGGAGAAAATACATTTTCTGAATCAAAAATTTCTATTAATATAAAAGATAAAGATTATGATATAAAAGCTGATATAAATCTAGGTACATTAACTCCTCTAAAAAAGTCTATAATATGTCCTAACATAATGGGCTTTTTTGCATACATACCTAATATGGAATGTTATCATGGGGTCATCAGCATGAATCATGAGATTTCTGGAAAAATCAAAATAAATAATGAAGAAATAGATTTTAATGGGGGAAAGGGATATATAGAAAAAGATTGGGGAACATCATTCCCTAAGGAGTATCTATGGATTCAATGCAATAATTTTGAGGAGAAAGGAACTAGCATTTTTTTATCTGTTGCAGATATACCTTTCGGAAAAAAATCTTTTAGAGGTTATATAGTGAATTTATTAGTTCATGGTAAGCAATATAGATTTGCTACCTACAATAATAGCAAGCTAGAAATAGAAGAAATAAACGATAAAAAAATAAAAATATCTATAGAAAATAAAGAGAGTATTCTAAGACTAGAAGGTAGATTAACTCAACCAGGTGGACTAATGGCTCCTAAAAAAGGAGAAATGAACATACCAGTAAAAGAAGAATTATCTGGAGAAGTGAAGCTTTATTTTTTAAATAAAAGAAGTAAGCAAACATATGAAGGTAAAGGAAGTATAGCAGGTATTGAAGTCGTAGGATTTAATTCTTGACAACAATATACTTCTAGAGTAGAATTAAAATATACTTCGAGGATAGAACTAATTTTAGGAGAAAAGTGTATGCACAATAATGAAACCTTTAATTTGGAATCAATAATTTTTAATTATATAGATGAATTTAAGTTTTTATTTTTTCCGGATCAGTGGAGTAATGTATTTTTAGATTACTCAAAAAATGAGATATTATCTCTTTTGTTTCTTTATAGATATAAAAAAGCTAATATGACAGAAATTGCAGAATATATAAATGCTCCTTTAAATACAGCTACAGGGGTAATCAGTAGATTAGAAAAAAAAGAAATGGCAGCAAGAATAAGAGATGAAAAAGATAGAAGAGTTGTAAATATAGTTCTAACTAAAAAGGCAGAGGATTTTATAAAAGAAGAAAAAAAACTTATAGAGCATTATTTTAAAGAGATACATAGCTCTTTAACTCAAGAAGAAAAGCAGAGTTTTATAAGTATAGTAAATAAAGTTATGGCTGTATTTAGATCTGAAAAAGATAAAGCAAATAATCTAGATAAAAAATCTAAAAAAATTAAAAGAATAGAAATAGAATAGCTTAGGAAACTAAGTTATTTTTAAAATAAATACTTCGAGAAAAGAACTATTCTAAATAAGAATTATAGGAGGATATTATGGGAAGGATATTAATTTTTACAGGAAAAGGTGGAGTGGGAAAAACCAGTATAGCAGCAGCTCATGCAGTAAAAGCAGCTAAAGAAGGTAAAAAAACATTAATAGTAAGCACTGATATGGCTCATAACCTAAGTGATTTATTTATGAAAAAAGTAAACTTTGAACCAGAAGAGGTTATAGATAATCTTGATGGTTTAGAGATAGATTCAAATCATGAGATGGAAAAGTATTATGGGAATATATCAGATGCATTTAAAAACATGATTTCTTTTAAAGGAAAAGAAGACGCAGAAATATATGAAGATATCGTAGTTTTTCCAGGTATAGAGGAATTGTTTTCTCTTCTTAAAATAAAAGAACTATATGATAAAAATATTTATGACTTGATTATAGTAGATTGTGCACCTACTGGTGAAACACTTTCTCTTCTTAAGTTTCCAGAACTATTTTCATGGTACATGGAAAAACTTTTCCCAGTAGGGAAGGTTGCTATGAAGGTACTAAGACCAATATCAAAGGTTGCATTTAAAATAGATATGCCTAATGAAGCTGCCATGAGTGACATCGAAAAGTTGTATGTTAGGCTTTTTGAATTACAGAGTCTTTTAAAGGACAGAAAAATATGCAGTATAAGATTAGTTACTATTCCAGAAAAGATGGTTGTAGAAGAAAGTAAAAGAAGTTATATGTATTTAAATTTATACAACTTTAATGTAGATGGCGTATATATAAACAGACTTATACCACAAGAAATAGAAAATAATTTCTTTAATGAATGGAAAGAGATTCAAAGTAAATATCTAGAAGAGCTTAACTCCTCCTTTTCTAATATACCTATATATAAAGTCAAATGGTATGAAGAAGATATAAATGGGGTGGAGGCACTAGATAGAATAGTTAATGATTCATTAAAAGAAGAAAATATATTTGATATTCTTGAAACTACACTAAATGAAGTTTTTGAAAAAACTGAAAATGGATATAAACTTGAGGTTTATGTTCCTTTTACGGATAAAAAGGATTTTGATTTATTTGAATCAGGAAGCGATGTAATAATAAAAATAGGCAATTTTAAGAGGAATATTCCTATACCTAATTCCATAAGGAAATATTCTATTGCATCAGCAAAACTTAATTCTGAAAAATTAAGCATTTATTTTGAATAGAGGTGATTTTATGAATAAGGAATTTATTAAAAAAATTATAAAAGCAGAAACTTTAAGATATGAAGCCATAAAGGAGATACTTCCAGATAAGGTAAGAAAAAGAGTGGATGATATTGAAAAAGAAGCATTAAGTTTAATAAAAGATATAGCAATATATATGATACAAGAAGAAAAAGATGAGAAAGAAGATAAAAAAATAACAAAAAAAGTAGAGGTTGATTTTTCATAAAGGTGGAGGGAAAGTTATGAGAGTAATATTATATACTGGTAAAGGTGGAGTAGGAAAGACAAGTATAGCATCAGCTACTGCTTGCAAAATAGCAGAGGAAGGGAAGAAGGTACTTATCATGAGTACAGACCAAGCTCATAGTTTAGGTGATTCTTTTGATGTTAAGCTTTCTAATGAGCCTATAAAGGTAAGTGAAAATCTTTATGCTATGGAGATTGACTCGATTATAGAAAATGAAAGAGTTTGGGGAAATATAAAAGGTTATATTGAAAAATTAATGATGTTAAAATCAGATAAGACTATAGAAACAGAGGAATTATTAGTATTTCCAGGTTTTGAGGAACTTTTATCTTTAATAAAAATTAAGGAAGTATACGATGAAGGAGTATATGATGTTTTAATTGTTGACTGTGCGCCAACAGGGGAAACCATGTCCTTATTAAAGTTTCCAGACTTATTTAAATGGTGGATGGAAAAGTTTTTCCCCATAAAAAGAAAAGCAGCTAAGTTTGTTAGACCTGTAGTGGAGGCAACGGTTAAAATTCCTTTGCCAGATGATAAGGTGTTTGACGATATAGATAAACTTTATCAGAAGATTGATGAACTTCATAAACTTATGCTTAACAAAGATGTAGTAGGTATTAGAATAGTTACAACTCCAGAAAAGATAGTGGTTAAAGAAGCAAAAAGGAGTTTTTCATATCTTCATTTGTTTGATTACAACGTAGATGGAATATTTATAAACAGGATTTTTTCAAAGGAATCTCTTGAAGGTTATTTTGAGAAATGGGCTAATATACAAAAAAATACCATTAAAGATATCGAAGAGAGTTTTAAAGGAATACCAATATTTAAGCTTGAACTTATGAATCATGAGCTGAGAAAATATACACATTTAAAAGAAGCTGGAGATAAGCTTTATGGAGATTTAGATCCAAGCAAGGTTTTATTTAATGAAAAGATATTTGATGTAAAAAGTGAAGACGGAAACTATATTCTTGAAATAAAAATGCCTTTTATAGATAAAAATGAAATTAAACTATCTCAAAATGAGGATGAAATCATAATATCTATAAAAAATGAAAGAAGAGGTTTTGTACTTCCAACTAAACTTCAATCTAAAGAAATCAGCACAGCTAGATATGATGATGGAAAACTTAATATATATTTTTCTTAAAATAAAGCCTCGCAGTAATTTGCGAGGCTTTTTATGAGTTTAATTCATTTCTATTTGAATTCCTCTATGATCAACTGGGGTAGAGAATACTATTTGAGTTTCAGTATTTCCAAATCTCTGTATTTCATTAATAAAACCGTCAAGTTCTTCAGTAGTGTGAAAGGAAACCTTTATAAGCATAGAGAACTTTCCTGTAACACAATTACATTCAAGAACATTAGGACAGGCGGCTATAAAAGGATAAAACTCAGGTTTTTGCTTTGGGCTAACTTCAAGATTTATAAAAGCTTTAATATTGTAGCCAAGTTTAGGTAGATTAACTTGAGCGGAATAGCCCTTAATTATTCCAGCTTCCTCAAGTTTTAGTATACGAGAAGAGACTGCGGGCGTTGATAAGAACACTTCTTTAGCCAAATATTTAAGGGAATATCGAGCATTTTCTTGAAGAAGTTTAATAAGTTTTAAATCTATTTCATCCATAATAATAGGCACCTCTTTTTAGATTTATTTAAAAATTCCTCTATAGTTAATATAATAAAGTTTAAGGGGTAATGATACAAGCTTTTTGAATATTTTAGATTAAAAATATTAAGTTTAAGAGCTAATCTTAAAAAAATCCCCTTAATAAAATTAATTAAAGTATGATAAAAAATATTTTTAATTAAGTTAGCTATGCATTTTTTCACCTTTTTTAAGTAAATGCTTTTTAAAGATTTACATGAGTAGAAAATAATGATAATCTCGCTATTGTATTAATAAATAAAATAAAAGCGAGGGTATTTATATGGAGACTAGAATAGAATTTGATTCAATAGGAGATATGCATGTACCGATAGAAGCTTATTATGGTGTACAAACTTTAAGAGCAAAAAACAATTTTCATATTACAAATAGAACAATCCATCCAGAGCTTATAATAAGCCTAGCTGAAATAAAAAAGGCGGCGGCTATTACAAATATAGATATAAATAAATTAAATAGAAAAGTTGGAGCAGCTATTATACAAGCTTGCAATGAAATTATTTCAGGAAGACTTCATGATGAGTTTATAGTAGATCCAATACAAGGAGGAGCAGGAACCTCTGCAAATATGAATGCAAATGAAGTTATAGCTAATAGAGCTATTGAAATACTAGGCGGAAAAAAGGGAGACTATAGTTTAGTTCATCCTAATGACCATGTAAATATGGCTCAATCAACTAACGACGTGTTTCCAACAGCAGGTAAACTAGTAATTATAAAAATGTTAGTTAATGCAGTTTATGAACTTGAACGTTTATATGAAGTTTTAGAAGAAAAATCTATAGAATTTAATGATGTTATTAAGATGGGACGTACTCAACTTCAAGATGCAGTTCCCATAAGACTTGGGCAATCTTTTCATGCTTTTGCATCTGTTATTAAAAGAGATATAAACAGATTAAGTAGAGTTCAAGAAGAGATGTTAACTGTAAATATGGGTGCAACAGCTATAGGAACTTCAATTAATGTAAGTTTAGATTATTTAAAAAATATCACTTTAAATCTTAAAAAGGTTACAGGGTTAAATCTAACTCAAGCAGAGGACTTAATAGATGGAACTCAAAATCTTGATGGTTTTGTAAGTGTATCTGGAGTATTAAAAACCTGTGCAGTTAATTTATCTAAAATGGCAAATGATTTAAGACTTTTATCAAGTGGCCCTAAAACAGGACTAGGAGAAATTAATCTTCCATCAATGCAAAATGGATCATCTATAATGCCAGGAAAGATAAATCCAGTTATTCCAGAAGTAGTTTCTCAAGTAGCCTTTAATATTATGGGAAATGATTTTACTATAACCATGGCAGCAGAAGCAGGACAATTAGAACTAAATGCTTTTGAACCAGTATTATTTTATAATTTATTCGAATCAATAGAAACTTTGAGAAATGCAACAAAAACTTTTGTTGATAATTGTATCCTAGGAATTACAGCTAATAAAGAAAGATGTGCACAACTTGTAAATGATAGTGTAGGAATAGTCACTGTACTTTGTCCTTATATAGGTTATAAAAAATCAGCAGATATAGCTAAAGAAGCTTTAAAAACAGGAATATCTGTAAAAGAAATTATATTAAGAGAAGGTATTTTAAGTATAAGAGAATTAAATGAAATATTAGATCCAGTTTCAATGACAGAGATTGATAGGAAAGATCCTGTTAAGATAAACAGCCTTGCAATATAGTTTTTTATAAGGTATAGATACGTCTATGCCTTATTTTTTCGTTTATATTAAAGATTTTTAGGAATACTAAGATATAAACAAACTTAAATGGAGGGCAAAATATGGAGAGTAAACATAAAGGATTGTCTGCTTGGCAGTTAACTATGATGGCATTAGGAACAGTAATAGGAGGATCTTTTTTTCTTGGGTCTTCTGTAGCTATTCATGCAGCTGGGCCATCTATATTAATAGCGTATATATTAGGAGGAATATTAGTTTATTTTATATTGTTTGCAATGTCAGAAATGACTGTAGCAAATCCAGATTCAGGCTCATTTAGAACTTTTGCAGCTAATATTTTTGGAGAAGGTGTGGGGTTTGTTGTAGGATGGGTATATTGGACGGGAATGGTTTTAGCTATATCCAGTGAGGCAACAGCAGTATCTATTTTGGTTAGGGAATGGTTTCCTAATGTTTCTATTTCTTTGCTTGGAGGAATCATAATAGTTGGAGTTACATTACTTAATTTATTAGGTGCAGATAAACTAAGTAAGCTAGAAAGTGGATTAGCAGCTATAAAAGTATTAGCTATAATTTCTTTTATATTTGTAGCTTTTTTATTAATAGTAGGAATAATATCAGGAGGCGGAGCGGTTGGAGTTGGCGAATTAAGTAGAGAGGAATTTATGCCGGGAGGAATAAAAGGTCTTGCAGGAAGTATGCTTATAGTTATGTTTTCTTATGCAGGTTTTGAAATAATAGGATTAGCTGCATCAGAAGCTAGAGATCCAAGGAAAACAATACCTAGAGCAATAACTTATACAGTGTTGTGCCTTGTAGGATTTTATGTAATTTCAATAGGAGTTCTTCTTCCATTAGTTCCAACTGCGGAGTTAAGTGAAAGTATAAGTCCTATGGTTGTAGCACTAAATAGATGGGGAATAAGCTGGGCTGGAACTGTTCTTAACTTGGTTTTAATTACAGCTATATTATCAACTATGCTTGCAGCTATGTTTGGACTTGGAAGAATGATAAGATCTTTAGCAGATGAGGGTCATGCACCTAAATGGCTAAAGGATAATAAGGATGTGCCTCATAGAGGAATTCTGTTTTCAGGTCTTGGGATGTTGATAGGATTAGGTTTAGGTATGTTACTTCCTAGAGTTTATTTATTTCTAATAAGTGCTGGAGGATTTGCACTTCTATTTACTTATGCTGTAATAATGGCTACTCATATAAGATTTCGTAAGAAAAATGGATGTCCCCCAGAAGGGAAATGTCAGATGCCAGGCTATCCATATACATCATGGATAGGACTTATAAGCATGATTATAATTATCCTAAGTATGCCATTTATATCAGGGCAAGGATTGGGTCTTATAGCAGGACTTTTTATGGTAGGAGTATACTCAGTTGCCTATATGGTATTAAGATATAGCAGAGCAAGGGGAAGCGTTCATAAACTTATAAAAAACAATTATAAAACTAATCTATCAACTGAGTTTTCAGATGAAATATCAGAAAAAGAAGTAGGGACAAATGAGGAGGAAAATTGAGCAAAAACTATTCTGAATCATTAATGATGTTGATTAAACTCACTTAAAATATTTATAATTTAAGTAAATAGATTTAAGGAGAAAAAAGATGTTAAATATGAGAAATTTTTTAGAGTTAAATGGAAATATAGTTTATCTAAAAAAATTAGATAAAGAATATATAGAAGAATATTGGGACAATTTTAAAAATACTAGTATTGAAACAATGATTTTTACTGGAAGTGCTCAAGCTTTTAATAAAACAGAAATAGAGAATTACATTAATAGAGTAGCAGCTGATAGTGATAGAGTAGATTTTTTGATATTCTCAAAGCAAGATAATAAGATAGTAGGGGAAGTAGTAATTAATGAAGTTGATAGAAATAATAGATGTGGGAATATAAGAGTCCTTATAAATAGGAAAGAAGATTTTAGTAAAGGTTATGGTACAGAAGCTATGATTTTAGCTTTAAACTATGGATTTGGAATGTTTAATCTTCATAGAATTGAACTTGAAGCTTATCCTTTTAATAATAGAGCTATTCATGTTTATGAAAAGATAGGATTTAAAAGAGAAGGTTTAAGAAGAGATGGGGCGTATTATAATCATAAATATTATGATATGATCACAATGAGTTTTCTTGAAAATGAATTTAGAGAAAGATATTTAAAAACTTTAGATTTAGAAGACTTTATTTAAAACTATCTATAAAAATGGACTAAAAACTAGATTAATAGCTAGTTTTTAGTCCATTTGTTTTTAGTTAAAAACTATTTCTTTATTTCAAACTCATCTATCTGTTTGCCTTTTGATGTTATTGCAGAAACTTTGATAGAGTATTCATCAATATCAACAACTAAAAAATGATATACTGCTACAGGAGCTACGACTATTCCTTTTTTACTTTTATATTTATTACGTAACTTCTCACCACCACCACCTGAGATTATCTGTGGTACTTTATTTTGATAAGTAAAACCACCTTCACTAAAAGAGCTGTCTATGACTCTTCTAGAATAGTTATGCTCATGACCTGAAAATACTATGTCTATATTACATTTATCAACTATATCCCAAAACTCATTTCTATCTTCAGGATATAAATCAAGTGAGTGACCTAGATGGGCCCCAGTAGGAAAGGCTGGGGAATGAATAAAAACAAGTTTATTTTTACTTGGTACAGAGGCCATGGATTTAAACCAATTAAGTTGTACCTTATCTATTTTATGAAGAGCAGAGGGGTGGAAGGAATTTAGAATTATTAATCTTGTATCATCAAAATCGACACAATAAACAGTATTGTTGTATCCATTTAAAGCATAAGTTGGAGTCAAATTTCTATAAAATTGATCGAGAACTTGTTCAAATCTATCATCCTCTGGTTCAATATTAACTTCATGATTACCTATAACGGGGAATAAAGATTTGTTTGGATGATATTTTGATATTATATCTCTAAAATCCATAAGTTGAATGGCTAGTGTTTCCTCTTTACTACCTCCAGCCACACTATCTCCGCATACTAGTATAAACTCAGGAGAGGGATACAATTTAGAACTTTCTTTCATAAGTGAATGTAGAACTTTTTTGTTTATACCATTTTCTTTACCTTTAGAATCTCCAAAAACTATGAATCTCATATTTTCTCCTCTTTTACTTAATTACTTATGATGGTTAATCCAATCATTATAGAGTTTAGGATTAAAAACTTTAACATGATTTAAGAATTCATCTCTGTAGCCCAAATCATTTAAACCACTTAGAATCAATTTAGGATAGGTACTTTCTTTAACCATAGCCCTAGCAGTATCAATAAGCCGAATATCTTCAGAAGGAGTTAGAAAAATATGAAATAATGCAGAGTCTAAGCGTGAATAGCCAACTTTTTCCATGGCCTCATATAATTCAATAAGTTTATTTGAAATGTCAGGAGTAAGGGGGTTAGAACTTAGATATTTATCGAGTTCTATGCCATCTATATATTCTCTTATTATATATCTATTGCCGTACTCATAAAGTATTGGAAAATGTTCGTCCTTTTGTCCCATTACTAAAGTATATAGTTCAGCAGTGCAGATTTTCTTGCTTTTAAAGATCTTTATACATTTTTTAGAATCTATTTTATATACCTTACCTTGAGTGCCTTCGCCTAAAAAAATAAGTTCATTTATGTTTAATCCAGAATAAATTTTAATAACAATCACCTAATTAATGTATTAGTATTACTACCAATATATGTATTGTTGCTATTTTTGACTTACCAAATTCTATATAAAAACCAGTATTTTTTTATTTAAGGTTGACAAACTAAGGAATAAAACATATTATGAAAGTGGAAATTAAATAAGCCTCGGTAGGTGAGGTTACTACAAGGATACGGATTGCTGCCGTAAAAGGATGGAAACATTCTGAACTGGTTAGCAGGTTTTACCGAACAAAGAAGGTTTAATCTAACGCAATTTCATTGCCTTGCAGAGCCAAAACTTGAACGAGAAAGTTATTATGGTAGCTTCGTCACGTTTAAGTTTGGCGAGGTTTTTTTATTTTTACTAAATTAAATTTTCGGAGGTGAAGAAGAATGGATATTTATAGTAGTAGTGACAGTGATGGCGGGGGTGCTTATTATAGAAAAAAACGGACAACTTCAGAATTAAATTTAAATTATTCGTTTCTTAACTTCGATTTAAAAAAGATTGTGAAAATATCCTAAGGATTTCTATAAAAACATTTCTATAAAGCTAATCGCTGCTTCTCAGGCTAATATAAATTTCAAAAATCGTAATACTAAATAAATACAGACAGTTAGGTTAAAAATAATATTGTTTTAACCTGTATTAAGTGCTGTCATTTTTAAGGAGGAGGAGTGAATTATGCTAAAAAGAAAGAATTTTGATATAAATAAAAATGAAAAAGAAATAAAAAATAGAGTTTATGAAAATAGTGCTATAAGCATAAAAGAACTATATGATAAACTACAAACAAATATTTCTGGATTAGAAGAGCAGGAAGTATTAAATAGAAGAGAAGAGTACGGTCTTAATAAAATTTCCAAAGATAAACCTAAAGCTTGGTATAAACATTTATTTGAGGCGATTATAAATCCATTTATTTTGGTTCTTATTTCTTTAGCTGTAGTATCATTTATAACTGATATAGTAATGGCACCAAAGGAAGAAAAAAGCTATATAACAATAGTAATAATTACAACTATGATAACTATCAGTGTACTTTTGCAGTTTTTTCAAGAACTTAAATCCTCAAATGATGTAGAAAAACTAAAAGGTTTAGTTACAACTACAACTGCTGTAAAAAGAAAGGAAAAGGGAGTAAATGAATTAAATATAATAGACCTTGTTCCAGGTGATATAGTTCATCTAGCTGCCGGAGATATGATACCTGCGGATTTAAGGATAATAAGTTGTAAAGACTTATTTATAAGTCAATCTTCACTTACAGGTGAATCTGAACCTATAGAAAAATTTCAAGAATTAAAGAAAGATATAAGAGATGTTAATATATTTGATTTAGATAATATTTGTTTGCTTGGAACTAATATAATTAGTGGAAGTGCGGTAGCTGTAGTAATTGCTACTGGTGATGAAACTTATTTTGGATCTATGGCATCATCTTTTACAGAGGATAAAAAGATAACAAGCTTTGAAAAAGGTGTAAAAAGCGTAAGTTCTCTTCTTATAAAGTTTATGTTTGTTATGGTTCCTATAGTATTTGTTGTTAATGGTGTAACAAAAGGAGATTGGCTTGAGGCCCTTCTTTTTGCAATATCAATTGCTGTTGGTTTAACTCCTGAAATGCTTCCAATGATAGTAACTACAAATCTTGCAAAAGGTGCTGTAGTTATGGCAAAAAGAAAAACTGTTGTTAAAAAACTTGATGCAATCCAAAACTTTGGGGCAATGGATATTCTTTGTACAGATAAGACAGGTACATTAACACTTGATAAAATAATTGTTGAAAAACATTTAAATATTCATGGGGAAGAAGATATAAGAGTTTTAAAACATGCATATTTAAATAGTTTCTATCAAACAGGATTAAGAAACTTGATGGATATTGCAATACTTGAACATGGAGAAGAGAATGGGTTAATAGCTTTTAAAGAAAATTATGAGAGAGTAGATGAAATTCCTTTTGATTTTGTAAGAAGGAGAATGTCAGTAGTTTTAAAAGATAAAGAAGAAAAAAGACAGCTTATAACAAAAGGAGCTGTGGAGGAAATGCTTTCAATCTGTAGCTTTGCAGAGTATAAGGGTGAGGTTGTAAATCTTACGGATGAGATTAAGAAAAAGATATTAAAAACAGTAGAAAATCTAAACAAAGAAGGTATGAGAGTAATTGGGGTTGCTCAAAAAAACAATATACCTGATGAAAACAACTTTAGTGTAAAAGATGAATCTAACATGGTTTTAATGGGATATATAGCATTTTTAGATCCTCCTAAGGAATCTGCAAAAGATGCAATAAAAGCCCTTCATGAAAATGGAGTAGAGGTAAAAGTGTTAACTGGTGATAATGATGCAGTTACAGTGAAAGTATGTAAAGAAGTTGGTATTGATGTTAGTAATGTTCTTCTTGGAAATGAAATAGATGATATGGAGGATGATGAACTAACAAAAGATATAGAAACTACAAATGTTTTAGCGAAGTTATCTCCTATACAAAAATCAAGAATAATAAGATTGCTTCAAGAAAAGGGTCATGTTGTTGGATTTATGGGTGATGGTATAAATGATTCCCCAGCTCTTCGTCAATCAGATGTTGGTATATCTGTTGATACAGCAGTAGATATAGCTAAAGAATCAGCTGATATTATCTTACTTGAAAAAAGTTTGATGGTACTAGAAGAAGGAGTAATTGAAGGAAGAAAAGTTTTTGGAAATATAATGAAATATATAAAGATTACTGCAAGTTCTAATTTTGGAAATGTATTTAGTGTACTTGCTGCAAGTATATTTTTACCTTTCCTTCCTATGCTTCCAATACAACTTTTAATTCAAAACTTACTTTATGATGTTTCACAGATATTCATTCCATGGGATAATATGGACAAAGAATATTTAATGAAACCTAAGAAGTGGAATGCAGATGATATAGGTAAATTCATGGTTTATATAGGACCTATAAGTTCAATATTTGATATAATAACATTTTTATTGATGTGGTATGTGTTTAAAGCTAATAGTGATGCTACACAAGGTTTATTCCAATCTGGATGGTTTATTGTTGGATTGATATCTCAGATATTGATTGTTCATATTATAAGAACCAAGAAAGTTCCTTTTATAGAGAGCAGAGCATCTATGCCAGTTGTAGTTTTAAGTTTAGTTATCGTGATATTAGGAATAAGTGTACCATTTATAGGTTTTGGAGAAGCCATAGGTTTAGAGGCATTACCTATGAATTACTTCTTTTGGATAACATTTATATTATTGATGTATTGTGTTGTTGTTCAGATGGCCAAAAAGATGTATATCAAAAAGTTTAATAAATGGATTTAAGTAAGATAGACAAGTCAAATGAGGCTTGTCTATTCTCATTTACCAAAGAAAAAATGCATTAGGAAAATCTCTGTGATATAATTAAGAAAAAAAGCAGAAGAAGAGGAATTATGAAATTACAAAATAAGATAACTACCATGGTTATGATAATAATTATTTCTGTTGTATCTTTAGCTACCTTTATATCAGTACTTGAGATTAATAGAAAAATAAGAGAAAAAGTTGAAAATGGACTCATGGACATGGCGATAACGTTGTCAAAAAGTCCTGTACTAATTGATAATGTTGGAGAGCTAGGTGGAGAGTTAATAATAAATCCCTACGTAAATAATATCAGAGAAGAAGCGGGGGTTACTTTTATAACTGTCACTGATATGAATAGAGTGAGGTATTCTCATCCACATATTGAAAAAGTAGGTGGGCAGTTTTCAAATAGCACTATAGATAGAGCAATAAAGTATGGTGAAGTTTATGCTGATGAAGGAATTGGAACAATGGGAGCAACAGTTAAGGCTTTTTCGCCAATATTTAGAGAAGGTAGGCAAGTAGGAGTTGTTTGTGTAGGTACATTAAAGGTAAATATATTTGATGAATACATACAATTTTCAAAAAACCTTCTTCCATTTATAATACTTGTTGCTTTATTTGGGTTGTTTCTTGCTGAGTTTGTTGCTGTAAGTATAAAGAAAACAATATTTGGTTTAGAACCAGAAGAAATATCTCTGTTATTAAAGGAAAGAGAAGTAACTTTAAATAATATAACTGATGGAATCATCGCAGTAAATAAAGATGGTACAATATCATTAATCAATAATAAGGCTATGAAAATATTAGAGGTTCATCAAGATATCAAAAATATGAGTGTAGATAATTTAGATAATAATATAGGAAATACTTTGAGAAAGTTATTAGATAAGGAAGAATCCATATTAAATCTAGAACAAACACTAAATAATAACACGAAAATTATAAGTAACTATTCAATAGTTAAAGACAACGAAACAACTGTAGGCGCAATTGTTTCATTTAAAAATATGATAGATGTAGAGGAGCTTGTTGAAGAACTTCAAGTTATTAAAAAGCTTAATTGGGATTTAAGAGCTCAAAATCATGAGTTTATGAATAAACTTCATACTATTTTAGGGTTAATACACTTAGAAGCCTATGATGATGCAAAAGAATATATACTTAAAACCAGCAAAAAGCGAAATGAGGTAATGCTTGTTTTAGATAACATAAAAGATAAATCCATATCAGCCTTATTATTAGCAAAGTATAATAGAGCTGCTGAGGCGAAAATTGATATGGCGATTGATAAAGAAAGTAATTATGAAAATGTTGATAATCCTATAGGTCAAGATAAAATAGGATGTATAATAGGAAATCTAGTAGAAAACTCAATTGAGGCTCTTAAAGGAATAAAGAATGGTAAAATATACTTTTCAATAATTCAAAAGGATAAGTTAAAGATAACGGTTAAAAATAACGGGCCTAAGATTGAGGATGAGGATTTTGAAAAGATATTTAAAGCTGGGTTTAGTACGAAAGGTGAAAATAGAGGATTAGGTTTATTTAACGTAATCAATATAATAGAAAATGCTAATGGGAAAATATATGTTGAATCAGATGAAGAAGAAACTGTGTGGCATGTAGAGTTATGAAGGGAGAAATGTTAATATGATAAAAATAATGATTGTTGAAGATGACCCTATGGTTAGAAAGATAAACGAAAATTATTCAAATCAATTTGAAAGTATGAATATTGTTTCTTCAGTTTCAGATATAGAGGAAGCAAAAGAATATCTCTTGAAAAACGAAGTGGATTTAATACTTTTAGATGTTTTTCTACCTTCAGGAAATGGACTAGATTTTCTAAAGTGGATTAGAGGAAATGAAATTTCTTCAGATGTAATATTAATAACGGCAGAAAACAAAATAAATTCTATAAACGAGGCCTTTAGGTATGGGGTTATGGATTATTTAGTTAAACCCTTTACTTTTGAAAGATTTGAAGAAGCAATGAAAAAATACCTTGTAAGATATAAGGATATAGGCTGTTCTGATAGAATAGGACAAGAGTATATAGATAAATACATAACAGGAATAAATCTTAATAAAGATAAAAAAGAATCAAAAGAAAAGGTACTTATAAGAGGATTAAATATAGATACCTATAACCAAATTAAAGATCATATTGATAGTTTAGATGACAGCAATACAGCGGAAGTAATTGCAGATGGAGTTGGCCTCGCAAGGGTTACAGTTAGAAGATATTTAGACTACATGGTTAAAGAGGGAGAACTAAAACTTATTAGGGTTTATGGAAAAGTTGGAAGACCAATACATCTTTATAAAAAGAAATAATAGAAGAAACTGTAATATCAATAATTATTTAAAGTTAATATTACAGTTTTTTTATATCCCAGTATTAACTTTCATAGTACTTTTGATAAAACATAAAAGGCCCATCATAATGTGCATCAAAAAGTATATCAAAGAGGCCCATCAGAAGGTATATCAAGAGGCCCAACATAAACATAAAGAAGAAATTGATATTTGATGGTTCAAGTAAAAATATCAGACCAAAAAGATTAAAAAGATTAAAAAGACCTTAAGATTGAGTTTTTTTTAACAATCAAATAGTATGTATTTGGTGGTAAAAATAATGCGGAGGTAATGAATATGAATAAGAAAAAAATAGTTATCGCGTTAAGTCTTGTAGTAATGTCTATGGCTACAATGATGGGATGTGGAGCAAAAACAAAATCAAAATCAGAAAGTGCTGACCTTGTAATAATAGGTGCAGGTGGAGCAGGACTAGCAGCAGCAGTACAGGCAAAGGAAGAGGGCGTAGAAAAAATAGTCGTTCTTGAAAAAATGCCTATGGTTGGAGGAAACACAAATAAAGCAACTGGTGGTATGAATGCAGCAGAGTCTACACCTCAAAAAGCAGCTGGTATAAAAGATAGCATACAAACTATGATAGATGACACAATGAAGGGTGGAAAGAACCTTAATGACCCTGAATTGGTTAAAAAGTTAGCAAATGAAGCTAAAGACGGAGTAGACTGGCTAATTGGGTTAGGCGCAGACTTAAACGAAGTTGCAAGAGCAGGTGGAGCTACTAATGACAGAATACATAGACCAGTAGGTGGAGCTGCTGTTGGAGCAACAATAGTTAAAACTTTAAAAACTGAAGCTGAAAAACAAGGAGTAGATATAAGAACTCTTAATGAAGCAACTGAAATAGTTAAAGATTCAGAAGGAAACATTTCAGGAGTTAAGGCTAAGGACAAAGAAGGAAAAGCGTATACAATAAACACTAAAGTTGTAGTAGTTGCAGCTGGTGGTTTTGGAGCTAACATGGAAATGATTACTGGGTACAAAGCTGAGTTAGAAGGTTTTGCTACTACAAATCATCCAGGAGCTACAGGTGATGGTATAAAATTAGTTGAGAGTCTTGGCGGTGCATTAAGAGATATGGAACAAATCCAAACTCACCCAACAGGAGTAGCTTCACAAGGGCTTCTTATTAGTGAAGGTGTTAGAGGTGATGGTGCAATATTAGTAAACAAAAGTGCAAAGAGATTCTATAATGAGTTAGATACAAGAGATAAAGTATCTAAAGCAGTTTTAGGACAAGAAGGTAAAGAAGCGTTTTTAGTTTTTGATGATAATGTTAAAGATGGATTACATGCAATTGAAGAGTATGTTGGAGCTGGAGTTGTAGTTGAAGGAAATTCTGTAGAAGATTTAGCTAGCAAAATAGGAGTAGATGGAGCTACATTAAAATCAACTATAGACGAATACAATACTTCAGTAGATACTCAAAATGATCCATTGGGAAGAACAAGTCTTTTAAAGAAATTAAATAAAGGTAAGTTCTATGCAATACAAATTACTCCAATAATACATCACACTATGGGTGGAGTTGTTATAAATACAAAGGCAGAAGTTCTAGATAGTAACGGAAAAGCAATAAAAGGATTATTTGCAGCTGGAGAAGTTACTGGAGGAGTACATGGAGCAAATAGACTTGGTGGAAACGCAGTAGCAGATATAATAGTATATGGTAGACAAGCTGGAAAAAGCGCAGCAGAATTAATTAAATAATAAGAATGTGGATTTAGGAGGAATAGATTATTATGAAAATAAAAGCATTGATACCAGTAGCAGTTTTAGCAGCAACTTTATTAGTAGGTTGTGGTGGATCAGATAAATATAAAGATGGAACATACAAGGGGACAAGTGATGGACTTAAAGGACCTATAGAAGTTGAAGTTAAAGTTGCAGATGGAAAGTTATCTGATATTGTTATCCTTGATAATAAAGAAACTGAAACAATATTTGAATCAATCAAAGAATATTTAATTCCAGATATGATTAAGAAAAATACATCAGATGTTGAGACAGTAAGTGGAGCAACAACATCTAGTAAAGCAGTTATTAAAGCTGTTGGAAGTGCTTTGGAAGAAGCAAAATAGTAGTTTTCATTTGAGTAATTCCCCGATTATTCAATAGATTTAAGGGCAAGTTTAGAAGTAGCAGCTAAACTTGCCCTAATTTTATAAAAAATTATTGTGGTAGAACATTAATTTGCTTGTTCATATAATATCAGTGGAATATATTGTAGTAAATTATATGGAGGAAAAAATTTATGGGTACAGATATAAATACAAGTTTTCCGGATAGATATATGTTATATGGAAGAGTTCATATGGGATTTGGAACCTATGGAACACCAATAGTTAGAACATGGGGAGAAAACACAACACTTGATATAGGGAAGTTTTCTTCTATAGCAGATGCAGTAACAATATTCTTAGGGGGAGAACACAGGAGTGATTGGGTTACAACTTATCCATTTAATGCGTTTTTAGATGAATATGCTTATATAACTGGGCATCCAAAAACAAAAGGAAATGTGATAATTGGAAATGATGTTTGGTTATGTCATGGTGCAACAATACTTTCTGGAGTTACTATAGGTGATGGAGCTGTTATAGGATGTAATTCTCTTGTAACAAGAGATGTACCTCCATATGGAGTAGTTGCAGGAAATCCAGGGAAGGTAGTTAAATATAGATTTGATGAGGCTACTATTAAAGAGTTACTTGAAATTAAATGGTGGGATTGGGATTTAGAAATAATAAAAAAATCAGTTCCATTACTAATGAATGAGGATATTAAAGCCTTTATAGAATATGCTAAGAAAATAGAATGTCCATAGTCGCCTTGAGTATCTTTTTATTATATAATTAAGTATAAATATGTATCAGGAGGCAGTTTCGTGAAAAATGTTGCAAACATTATATCTATAAGCAGAATAATATTGTTATTTGGATTATTTTTTACTTTCAATAATATTATAGTATTTATAAGCATTTACCTTATATGTGGATTTACTGATATTTTAGATGGGTATATCGCAAGGAAAACTAATACCCAAAGTGTATTAGGATCTAAATTAGATTCATTTGCAGATCTGATTCTTTTTTTAGTAATAACAACTTCTATAATCATATACTTAGGAGAAAAAATATTGGTTTTTATTCCAGGAGTTATTGTAACTTTTATAATTCGTATAATTAACATGGGGATAGTGGCATATAAATATCACTGTTTTGGAATTTTGCACACTTGGGGAAATAAACTTACAGGCCTCCTTCTTTTTGTAGCTCCATTATTTATTATGTTTAATAAAATTCAATTATTATGGATCATAGTTTTAGTTGCAGCTTTATCATCTATAGAGGAACTAATTATACACCTTACTTCTTCAAAACTTGAATTGGATAGAAAGAGTATATTTAAATAATAATTGCAACTAGAAGTTGTCAACTTTGTAAGCTTTATTTGGTAGAGGTTTGTATAAGACACTTATATAATTAAATAGAGGTGATTTTATATGAGTTTTAAAAATAAATTGCAAAATATTAGAAAAGAAAAAGGGTTATCACAAGAGAGTATAGCTGAAAGAATAGGTGTATCTAGACAAGCTGTTGCTAAGTGGGAAACAGGAGATTCCTATAGTAAAGGATATGAAGAAACCAACTCATGTTTACCTTGCTTGCAATAAGGTATAAACAGCTAAATAGCTTATAATACAGGCGTTTACTAATTTCATTAGGAAGATAGAAACGCTTTTTTCTGTCCCATGAAAGGAGTGATAATTACAATCAAATACCAAGAATATACTAATTTTTATTCAAATGGACGTTTCTGTAAAAGGAAGCGTCTTTTTTGTACCCAAAATTAAAAAAGAAAATAATGAAAGGAAACGAGTATGAAAACAAAATCAAAAATATCTCAAAAGGTAGTAAGTTTCGTTATGGTCTTAGTAACCTTATGCGGAACACTATTCTCAAATGCGATACCTGTTCATGCCAGTTCATTGAATTTAGATGAACTAACGCAATATTATTATACAGGTGTCAGTCCTAATACTGGTTATGCCATTACCCATAACGTATATGTACTAAAAATGGATGGCAAGAAAGTTTTCTGTATTGAATCAGGAATTATGGCTAATGCTGGCGAGGGTTTTGTTCCAGAATCCTATGTCAATGCAAAAAAAGATTTACTATCAAAAATTGCCTACTATGGTTACACCACTACAGGTCAAACCCATTATGATTATGTCGTAACCCAAGTCATGATATGGGAACAATTAGGCGACCAGTATGTTTCGTCTACAATTCCAAATTACCATCAGCGTAAAGCTGAAATCATGGCATTGGTAAATAGACATGATACCTTACCCTCATTTAACGGTCAGTCAGTATCTGTAACAGTTGGCGATAGTATCACATTGACCGATTCAAATGGTGTACTAAGTGATATGACTATGGAATCCAACAATACCAATGCAACAGCGAACCACAATGGAAACAGCTTGAAGATTACACCAAATGCCAATTCTAATGACGGTACTATCACATTCCGTAAAGCACCTCAAAATGAAGTCGGTACGTCGATTGTCTACAAGAAACCGCATGAACAGTCTATGGTTGAGTTCCACTTGGAAAGCTCAAAACAAGCTACAGTCAAGGTTGATGTGATTCATCTTGGTAATATCCAAGCCACAAAGATTGATGAAGAAACTGGCAAACTTTTACCAAATGCCAAATTGAAGTTTGAATACAACGGCACATCTAAAGAGATTGTAACGGATTCAAACGGCTTGGCTACTATCAATGATATTCCAGAGGGAACGACTGTGACTGTAACCGAAGTGACCGCTCCGAATGGCTATTTCAATAAAGGCGAAATCAAGAAAGTAGTTATCAAACCAAATACTACCGTGTCCGTGACCTTGAACAATAAAGAACAGCTTGGACAGGTGCTATTGACTAAGACTGGTAAAGAGTTCGGTTCTTCTATGTTAAACAAATACTACTCTTTACAGGGTGCGATTTATGACATTTACAAAGAAGATGGCACAAAGGTGTCTTCCATGACTACTGATGTCTATGGGAAAGCGACTTCTTCCCCATTAAAACTTGGTAAATACTATGCTTTGGAATCCAAAGCTCCAAGCGGTTATCTGCTAAACAAAAACAAGATTCCATTTGAATTAAAGTATGCAGGTCAAACCGTAGAAATCACGTCTGCTACGATTGCACAAGAAGAACAGGAACAAAAAGGAAATGCTACTTTAATCAAAGAGGATTCCAAAACCGGCTCAAAACCACAAGGCGGTGCGAAGTTAGATGGTGCAGTCTATGAATTACGTCGTACTTCTGATGATAAAGTGATGAAAGAAGTCACTATCAAAGATGGCAAAGCGACCGTCCAAGGTCTGTACCTTGATGATTACTACTGGATTGAAACCAAAGCTCCAGAGGGCTATTTGATTGATAAAGACAAACACTCCTTTACACTGAAATACGCAGGTCAAACCGTCGAAACAGCGGTTCATACTATTACCGTGAAAGAAACTGTGATTACTGGTGGCTTTGACCTTGTGAAGTTTGGAAACTACGACTGGAAAGGAAAATTAGGCAACCTATTAAATAAGAAAGAAATCAAACCACTGGAAAATGTAGAGTTTTCTGTGTCCAGTGATACCACTGGAAAGCTGGTTCAAAAAGGATTGACTGACAAAGAGGGGTATTTGAAATTTACAGATTTACCTTACGATACTTACACGGTCAAAGAAACCAAAACCCCAGAGGGATACGAACCTGCCAAAGATTTCAAAGTAACCATTCGTGAACAGAATGAAACCCATCACTATGCCATTGAAAATAAGGTTATTGAAGAAAAGCTGAAAGTCGTTAAGGTGGACGCTGAAACTGGTAAAACCATTCCACGAAGTGACGCTGGCTTCCAGATTAAGAGTATGCAAACTGGTAAATTAGTATCTATGCCAAAATTTAACGAAGATGGCGAAACAGATACATTCTTTACCAATGATGAGGGTTACTTAATTACTCCAGAAGCCTTGTCTTATGGCGATTATGAATTAATAGAAGTCCAAGCACCAGAGGGATATGTTTTAGCCAAAGAACCAGCTAAATTCAAAGTTGACGGTTCAAATAATGGGTTAATTGAAATCCGCTTTGAGGATAAATCCCAAAAAGGAATCGTGACCCTTGAAAAGACTGGACAGACACCGATTGATGTAACTGTGAAAGAATCCGATTACGGAAAAGTCCACGAGTTTGTCTATGAGTATAAACCAATCGCTGATGTTACCTATCGTATTGAAGCCGTTGAAGATATCAAAACCAATGATGGTACGGTTCGAGTGAAAAAAGGCGAAACAGTCGCTACCATTACCACTGATGAAAACGGCAAATGGCAATCGCCAGAATTATATCTTGGAAAATACCAAGCGATTGAAGTATCAGCTCCAAACGGTTTTATCTTAGATGATAGACCGATTCCATTTGAGTTGAAATATGCTGGACAATTAGTAGAGCTGACTTCTACTTCTATTACGGCAACCAATGATTTCCAATCTTTAGACATTCAGCTATTTAAAAATGAAGAATCTATTTCTAGCTGGAACAATAACCAGCCAGAAATTGAAGCTATCAAAGGAAATAACAAGGTCTTCGGTATTTTTACTCGTGAAGCTCAAAACGTATCCGAAACTATCCAAGTACCAGAAAATGCTTTGATTGCTTACCAAGCTGTTAAAGATGGGCAAGCAACCTTTGACTTGCAGTTACCACAAGGAAAATACTACTTAAAAGAGATTGACGCTGGTTCTTCCCATGTGGCTGATGATACCGAATATGACTTTGAATTTACAGCGGAAAACAAACCATGCGACGTTCCCTATCCATATCTATCAAGATACCGTAGCGTATGGTCAATGTCGTCAACTTAGCATAGTATAAATAATAAAATCACGCATAAATAAAAAAAATTAAGCTATTTACATT
>NZ_JAKGTG010000026.1:0-67816 GCF_022324845.1 Clostridium sp. YIM B02506 | reverse complement strand
TCCAAATCTACCATTAGATAATGCAAAAAAGGATGTAGTAGATTTGTTTTCACACAAATCTTTCTACATCCCCTGGTTATAAAATGATTGTAAGTTATCATTTTATAAACCACTTTTCTTCTAATTATTAGAATAAACTATTTTTCCGCCAATTATCGAATATTTAATTTCAATATTATCATCAAATAAAACTAAATCAGCATCAT
Organism: Clostridium sp. YIM B02506; assembly: GCF_022324845.1. Lineage (NCBI taxonomy): Bacteria > Bacillati > Bacillota > Clostridia > Eubacteriales > Clostridiaceae > Clostridium > Clostridium sp. YIM B02506. The sequence goes on along the minus strand of NZ_JAKGTG010000026.1, from coordinate 67,610 downwards.
AACCTTCTTTTATTATACCTTTTTTGTCATCAACCTTACAATGTTTTGCAGGATTATAAGTAGCCATCTTAATAACCTCATGTAGTGGATAGTTTGTATTTTTATATACATTTTTAATAGCATTATCAAGCGTTAGGATAGAACCCGCAAGAGCTCCATTTTCTAACCTTGCAGCACCATTTTTAACTATTACAGGCTGCCCACCCAAAGAATAAGAGCCTTCAGGCATACAACAGGCTTCCATTGCGTCAGATACTAATAAAACTTTATCAGTTGTCTTTATTTTATATGCGGTTCTTAAAGAAGGATAAGATATATGAATTCCATCAGAAATAGTTTCTGTAGTTATATTTGAATCAAAAATAGCTCCAACAGTTCCAGCTTCTCTATGTTGAAATGGAGTCATAGCATTAAAAAGATGCGTGGAGTGTGATACACCATGTTTTATGCCTTCCATTGCCTCTTCATAAGTCGCCTTAGTATGTCCTAATGAAACTCTAACACCTTTATTATCTAAGTAAGAAATTAATTCTAATGCCCCTTCTACTTCTGGAGCTATAGTTATAGAAGTTACTGCATCCTCATATTCACCTACCATATCATGATAAGTTTCCTTAGATGGTTTTTGAAGGAAATTAGGGTTTTGCGCACCAATTGCTTGTGGACTAATAAAAGGGCCTTCTAAATGAGCACCTAATACATTGGCTCCTTCAGTACCTATTTCCTTAGCCTTTGATATAGCTTCCATAGACTTATATATATCTTTAATAGCAACAGTCATTGTTGTTGGCGTAAATGAAGTTGTACCGTGTTTAACTATGTTTTTTGAGATTTCATTTAAGGATTCATAAGTTCCATTCATAGTATCGTAACCGCCAGCACCATGTATATGAACATCTATAAAACCAGGAGATAAATATAAACCTGTACCATCAATTACCTTATCATCTAATTCGTAAGAATCAGGGTTAATGCTCTTGATTTTACCGTCATTTATTAATATATCTCCTTTTTCAACTTTATCTAAAAATATAATATTAACATTTTTAATTAACATTTTTGTTATCGCCTCCTAAATTAAGAATAACTTCAAAGAGTATTTCAGTCAATAAACTAAACAGTGAAATATAAATATAAATTTATGGTATAATCATAATATATGCCTTTTAAGGTTAAGAATACTTAAGGAGCAAGATTAGATGGAAGAAATAAGTGGAATAATAGAAAGTATAGTATTTCATAATGAAGAAAATGGATATATGGTTGCAAAGCTTTCTAATGGAGAAAAGTCATTTACAGCTGTTGGAGTAGTTCCTTTTATAAAAGAAGGCATACACTTAAAGATAAAAGGTGAATGGGTATTGCATCCTAGCTTTGGGAGACAAATTAAAATAGAAGAGTGTGAAGAGATTATACCAAATACACTAGAAGGAATAGAGAAGTATCTATCTTCTGGAGTTATATATGGGATTGGACCTATTACTGCTAAAAAAATTATAGATAAGTTTAAAGAGAACACTTTAGATATATTAGACAAAGATATTAATAAGTTAAGAGAAATTGAAGGCATTGGAGAAAAAAAGTTTTTACTTATAAAGGAATCCTATGAGGAACAAAAAGAGCTAAAAAATATAATAATATTTTTTCAAACTCATGGAGTAACAACTAACCAATGTATAAAAATATATAAAAGATTTGGAACAGATTCAATAAATATTGTAAAAGAAAATCCATATATTTTATGTGAGGAAATTACAGGAATAGGATTTAAAACTGCAGATAAAATTGCTAGAAGTATAGGTATAGAAAAGGATTCCCCTTATAGGATTGAAAGTGGAATAAAATATGTAATAAATCAATTTTGTGCAAATGGAAATACATATATGCCAGTTGAGATTCTTATAAAAGAGGGAATTGAGGTTTTAACTGTATCGAAACAAGTTATAGAAGAAAATTTATATAATGCATGTAGAGAACAAAAATTAATTTTGGAGAAGGTTAATGAGGATAATGGTGTTTTTACACTACCTTATTATTATTGTGAAATAGGAATAACAAAGAGAATATTAACTTTATCAGTAGCAAATTTTCAAAAATTTAATACTGATATAGAGTATGAAATATCTATGTTTGAAAATAAAAATGATATAAAGTTTGCAACATCACAAAAAAAAGCCATCTTAGGAGCTTTTAATAATGGAATAGAAATAATTACTGGAGGACCAGGAACAGGAAAAACAACAATCATTAAATGTATAATAAATATATTTGAGAAATCAGGAAATAGAGTTATTTTAGCAGCACCTACAGGAAGAGCAGCTAAGAGGATGAGTGAATCTACAGGAAAAGAAGCAAAAACTATTCATAGATTATTAGAAATGGGAGTTACTGATAGTGAGGAAAAAAGTATATTCGGAAAAGATGAAGGAAGTCCATTAGAAGCTGATGTAGTAATAATAGATGAGGCTTCTATGATAGATGTTATGCTTATGAACTCCTTACTAAAAGCTATTAGAGTAGGAACTAGAGTAATATTAGTTGGAGATGTAGACCAGCTCCCGTCAGTAGGACCTGGAAATGTATTAAAAGATTTAATAGAAAGTGGTTTTACGGAAGTAATAAGATTAAAAGAAATATTTAGACAAGGAAAAGAAAGCCTTATAGTTGTAAATGCTCATAAGATAAATGAAGGAACTATGCCTATTTTAAATGAGCGAGATAAGGACTTTTTTTTCATAAAAGAGGATAACCTAGATTATATAATGACAACACTTATAGACTTAATTAATAACAGGCTTCCAAAGTTTAATGCGAGTTGGGATAAGATGAAGCATCTTCAAATACTAACACCTATGAAAAAAGGGAATTTAGGAGTAACTAACTTAAATTATAGACTTCAAGAAATTCTGAATCCACCAAGTGATAATAAAAGAGAAAAAAAAATAAGAGACAATATATTTAGAGTAGGGGATAAAGTTATGCAAACTAAAAATAACTATACTCTAAAATGGAAAAGGGTAGCTGGACACGGAGAACCAGAAGGTGTAGGAGTTTTTAATGGAGACATGGGATTTATAGAGTCTATAAATGAAGAAGAGAAGATTTTTACTATAATTTTCGATGAGGAAAGAAAAGTAATTTATGATTTTATTTATTTAGATGAATTGGATTTAGCTTATGCTATTACAATACATAAAAGTCAGGGGAGTGAATTTCCAGTTATAATTACTCCAGCATATATGGGATCACCTATGCTTATGAACAGAAATTTATTGTATACGGGTATTACTAGAGCAAAACAGTTGGTAGTAGTAGTAGGTTCTATTAAAGCATTAAAATTTATGATAGAAAACACACGATCTACGGAAAGATATTCGTCATTAAAATTCAGAATAAAGGATATAATTTCAAGTGATGCGTTTAATTAGTGAGGGTTGATGATTATGGAGAATATAAATGAATTAAGGTATGCAGAAAATAAATTAAAGTTATGGTATAACAGAGAAATGGGGAAAATTATAAATGTTTTATCTGTTCCATATAATAGCTCTATAGTATTTGGAAAATTAATAAGTGATTTACTACAGTCTAATAAGAAGGTAGTATATGTTACTAATGATTATGAAGAGAATAAGGAACTGATTAAATATATTAAAGAGTATCAACGAAATATAAAATATTCCTATTTAAAAAATTATAATACCACTTTAGAGCCAGGAGTATTATATTTTATTAATTCAGCTAACTTAAGTGTATTAAAAGATGATGTAGAGTTAATAATTTATGATGATATAACTTCTTTTTCAAATTATTCTAAACTCCAGATAAAAGAGAAGGTTGATAATTTATATAAGTTTGCTCACAAGATAATAGTATATTCTATTGAAGATATATATAGAAATATGGAGAGTATGGAGATTAGCAGTATTAATAAGCTTGGGCCGATAATAGAACCACGAGCAATTACAACAAGAATAAATCTTGAAGAAGATATGCCTTATATATTATATGAATACTTAAAGTGGTTTAAAGAAAGCAAAAGGAAGATAGTATTACATGTTCCTACAGAGGAATGTGGAGATAAGATATATGATTTATATACTAAAAAAATTAAAGTACTATCGGATGTTAAAATTATTAGGTTTAAAGAGCGTGATGAGATTAAGAAAATAGAAAAAATGCTTACTATGAAAAATCAACCAATTATGATAATAACGGAGTATATGGGAGAGCATTTAAATAATATTAATGATATTGATATTATAGTTATAAATGCTGAGAATAGTAGATTTGATTATAAGAAGATAGTATATCTATGTGGAAAGGTAGGTGCTAGAGAGAAGTATTTAGGTGAAGTAATCCTTATTTCTAGAGAAGTTAGCGACGATATGGAAAAAGCTAAGGATATAACTAGATATTTTAATAAATTAGTATGGGAAAGAGGCTTGTTAAAAGTTTAAAGTATCTTTTTGAATGTTTTTTATCAATAGTATACCCAAATAAAGGAGTATGCTTAATATGCGATGAAGAATATGAAGAAGATTATATTTGTGAGAAATGCAAAGATTTATTAATAAGAGTTGAAAAAACTATGCTAGATGAATATAAGGGAGAAAAATTTACAATACATTCTTGTATGCACTACACAAAAGAGTTAAAGAAGCTTATAGTGGATTTTAAAGTTCATAAAAATTTTTTAGCGGGTGAAGTACTTAAAGATATAATTATAGATGGAGTTAAGTTTTGGAACATAACAGGAGACTTAATAACATACGTCCCTTTAAGTAGAAGTAAAGAAAAGAAGAGAGGGTTTAATCAATGTTACTATTTAGCTAAAAAGGTTTCAGAATTTTATTCTATACCTATGAAGCCCCTTTTATATAAAGAAAATAATATTAAAGAACAAAAAAAGCTCTCAAAATCAGAACGTAAAAGTAATGTAGAAAATGCATTTAAAATTATAGAAAGAGATACTGTTAATAATAAAGTAATAATATTAATAGATGATGTAGTAACAACAGGAGCTACAGTTTTAGCATGCGCATATGAATTAAAAAAAATGGGCGCAAAAGAAGTTAATATATTGACAGTTGGACAAAGTCGTATATAATAAAAAGAGTATGAGGCTAGGTTTGTGGTTGAAAGTCGATGCTAGTCGCAGGCAAAACGATCCACGTAAGTTAGGCAAAGTTTTAATGAGCATGGTGCGGTATAGAAGTAAGTCCTGCCAGAGAAAATCTGAGAGTTCCAGTAGTGAGAGGTTAAGTCCGGGTAGCGAAAAATCCAGCAGGCGAGTGTGGGGTCAAAGACCAGGTCAGCTAGTCTCAATACAATGTATCATGCGGTATAACAGTCTTTAAGGACTGTTTTTTTATTATTAAAAAATAAATTTAGCCACCAATTAGCCACCTAGTTAAATACTAGCCACCATAAGCTATAAGGTAGGTACATTGATTCTATAATTTTCTAATACTTTCTTGGTACTTTCCCTATTCACATGAGTGTATATTTTATGAGTAACCTCCGAACCTTTCTTATGCCCTACAATAGCCTGTGTAATTGATTCAGGAACCCCATCAAGTGCCATTTGGGTTATAAATGTATGTCTAGTAGTATGAAAAGGTCTATAAGGCAAATCTAAAGCTTTTAAAGCATCTTCCCATTGTCTCAAAACATATTTTTTAAGAAGAGGCTCACCAAGAGCATTGGTAAAGATTAAGTTATGTTCGTTATTATAGCTTTTCCCTGCTTTTAAAATATCTAAGTTATTTTGAGTTTTTGCTCTTTTCCACATAGCATCAAAGCTTTCTGTGTATTCAATTTCTCTTACAGATGTCATTGTTTTAGGTATAGTAAGTTTCATACTACCACCAATCTTATTCCCTTCTTTATCAAAATCTCTTGTATATCGCAAAGAACGCTTTATATTTATAATTCTTTCTTCGGTATTTACATCATCCCAGGATAGAGCTAATATCTCGCCCTGTCTCATGCCTAATGAAAATCCTAAATAAGCTATTCCAGCAATTTTATTATTTGTTTTATATAAATAGTCTAAGATCATGTCTCTTTCCATAGGAGAAAATACAACTACTTCGTTAGCATTTTTTTCTTTTAAATAATTTATTTGCCCAGGAACTTTAACGCTCATACAAGGGTTTTTAATTATTATGTCAGTTTCTATCTGATAATTGAAAAATCTTTTAAGTAATTTGGTGAGTTTAGATAATAAAGTATATTTCTTACCTGCATGATATAGATTGTTTAAATATGATTGAACTACAACAGTTTTTATATCCTTAACCTTTTTTACACCTATTTTAGAATCTTTTATATATAATCTATATAATGTTTCATATGTTTCAAAAGTACTAGTTTTTATACCACTAGGCATGATTACATTAAACAACCATTCTTTAAAAGCTTCGTTCAACGTGTACTCTATAGCTTTTGAGGTTACATCTATACCATTTTTCAAGTCTCTTTCATAGGCTTCTTTTTTTCTTTCAGCTTCAGATTTACTTTTACCATAAAAGTTTTTAAAAACTTTTCCACCATTACTATCATATCCAACCAGTAATCTTATTCTGTAATATTTATTTCCATTAACATTTGAATTTGTTTTAACTGCCATTTTTTCCTCCTTTATCTCAGATATAAATAAGAGTTACCATTCTATATCACTAAAGTAATAATCTAAATCTTTTTTCTTTGAATGCTTTTCCTTGATATTAATCATAAATTTTTCTAAATCGTTTAAGGCATCTACACTAATAGGTTCAGAAGCATTAATGTGAACATATCCATATTTTTGGGTAAGTTCATGGTATAAATTTTCAGCTTCTTTGGTTGCAAAGTTCATAAAATCACCTCCTTTTCAAACATATGTTCTCCTAAAGCGAAAAAATATATAATGCATTAAGCATTTTTTTATTATTCTATATTAAATCTTAGTTTTAATAGAGGTAGTGGTATACTTTCTGCGCAAGCTATATGCTCAAGGGTATATCCAACATATACTTTTAAAATGTCAGCGGGTATTAATAGTTTTGCAGCGAAATAATTAGCTTGTCTCTCTAATTTATCCACTGAATAAAAAGTATTGTTAATTAAAAAAGGCGTATTTGCATTAGGATGAAAAATAGCATGTCCTAATTCATGACCACATGTAAATAATTGCTTAGAATATGTTAAGTCCTCATTTACATGTATCATCTTTTGTCTGACAAATTTATTGTAATACCCATTTATTGAGCCTAACGGCTCTTTAAAGATAATTATATTTTCCCCTTTAGCTATATCAAAAGGATTATTAGTCTTATATTTATTAACTAATTTATCTATTTCGGTATCTATTCTTTTTCTCATAAATTCCCCTTATTTATTTCTTATATTTTTTTGGAGTAAATTTACTTTTTGCTATTTGCTTTGCTAATCTCATAGAATTTTCTAAACTTATTCTAAGCAATTCTTTAGTTTCTTCATCAATAGGTTCCCCATCAAACATTAAACCTTCCTGATCTTCTTGAAGTTGTTCTAATGTTTCAGTGAGAGCTTTGCTTATATCTTTTTTATCTCTATTATTTAATTCAATGTTTAAGCCACTTATAGTTTCTTCTTCAGTAAAAAAGAATGAAAGTGGAGTATCTAGAGCAAGAGCAATAGACCTAACAACATCAATGCTTGGATTATATCTATTTCTCTCAATGTCTGCTAAATAAGAACGAGATATATTGGCTTTATTAGCTAAGTCAACTTGGGTTAATCCGCGTTCTTTTCTTGATGCTTTTATTTTTTCACCTATACTCATAATAAATTACCTCACACCTTAATGTCGTTATTTCCGACCTTCTATATTTTTATTATACCCATAAAATGTCGGGTGGACAAGTATTAAAATGACGGAAATACAAGTAAAAATAAGCAAAATGACGGAATAACAAGTTAATGCTTGGTAATCTTCTTTAATGGTCGGAAATGCTAGTATTTAATAATTTACACAATGACGTAAATACAATACAATTAGTTCATGGAGGTGAGAACATGACAAAAGAAAACAAACAAAAAGTAATTGGTGAGATAATAAAAAATGCTAGGACAAGCAAGAATTTAACACAACAAAAAGTTTCTGATGATACAGGTATATCAAGAAATTATATATCAGATGTAGAAAACGGAAGATATATGCCTAGCGTAGAGACATTACTTACATTAGCTCAATACCTAAAGATAGATTTAAATCTAATACCTAAAATGACGGAAATACAAGTATAAAAATAAGGAGGATATTATATGCCGAAAATAAAAGCTTTAACCGTAGAAGAACTTGGACTTATAAATCTAAAAATAACTCTTACCATAGAAGAAGCTGCAATATACGCAGGAATATCAGCAGATAAAATAAGGAAATTAGTACACACAAAAGATTTTCCATGTTTTAAGAATGGAAATAAGTGGCTTATAAACAAGGAAATGCTCCAAGAATGGATTGCAAAGGTAAGTGTAGAACATAGGGAAATTTAATCTAAATCTCAATATAATTTAAAAACTATAATTGAAAGATGATTAAAGAAGCATTGTTTTAGGAACTCTATTTGTTAAGTTAGTAAATTAATAAGTGGAGGAATTAGCAATGTATGATGACTATGAAGTTGTAATTAATATGCCAGAAGATATGACAGAATTCTACAAAGGGGTGGCAGAATTCAGCCTTGAATACTTTTTGAAAAAATGTCCTAAAGAAATTCAAATACCTGTTTTAGATGGAGTAATTGAAGCGCTGAAAAAGAGAGAAGTAAATTAATTGTACAAGCTCATTGCAACAAAATTGTAATGAGAAGATTGATAAATTAAACATAGGTTTAAATAAGTAAAGGAGTGATTTAAAAGTGGAAAAAGATAAAACTATATTTGAAAGCTTAGATAAAACAATAGTAAGCATTTGTGAATATGTAGATTCAGATATAAAAAGAGCTACAGAAAATAGTCAGTACTTAACACAAGAAACTGTAGATATGATAAAAGCTCTAGCAGAGTTAGTGTCAGCTAGAGCGATGTAATTAAAACCCTCTTTTAAGTTTAATTTTTTGAACCCTATCTTGTTCAAGAACCGAAAATGCTTCATCATACATTTCTAGATATTTTTTCGTAATTTCAGATGTAGAAATTTCTGATAAGTTTTCGGATTTTAACTTTAACATTACCAACTCATGAGCTTTAGCCTTTGTTGAATAATGAACTTGAATATTTTCCATTTAATCCCCTCCCTTCAACAATATTTTACCATTATTTGCTGAAAGGAACAAAGAAAGGAGAGAATAACATGAAAGATTTAATAAAAATAAATTACGAAAATGATATACAAACGACAAGTGCAAGAAATTTGTGGGAGTTCTTGGACAAGCCATATACAGAATTCATGAAGTGGTTTAGTAAGTACAAAGATTATGGATTTGTTGAAAATGAAGATTATAGAGAACTCCGAATAAAAATTCGAACATCTAATGGAGCTGAACATGATGCTATTGATTATGAAATAACCATTGATATGGCAAAAGAACTATCAATGCTACAGAAAAGTGATAAAGGTAAAACAGCAAGAAAATATTTTATTGACTTAGAAAAACAATGGAATACTCCAGAGGCTGTTATGTCAAGAGCTTTAAGAATGGCAGATAGTAAAATCAATAAACTAGAAAGTCAAATTGAAACAGACAAACCTAAAGTTATATTTGCTGATGCAGTATCAGCTTCACATACTTCTATATTAGTTGGAGATTTAGCAAAACTATTAAAACAAAATGGGGTAGAGATAGGTGCAAATAGATTATTCGCTTGGCTTAGAGAAAATGGATTTCTTATTAAAAGAAAAGGAACTGACTATAATATGCCTACCCAAAAATCAATGGAATTAGAGTTATTTGAAGTTAAAGAAACATCAATAAATCATAGCGATGGACATATAAGCATATCCAAGACACCTAAAGTAACAGGTAAAGGGCAAATATACTTTATTAATAAGTTTAAAGTGAGCTTGGTAGGTGAGAAAACTGTATGAAGGAGTTAAAAGAAAAGTTAAACGAATATGAATTAAGTATGGACCATTAGATTCAAGAACATTAGAAGTAAGTGAGCAGGTTGATATTTTAGTGGTACAAGCTATGAAGGGAGAAAAAGATGAAGTACAAGACAACTAATGCCGATTTCTTTATATGTTTTGCAGCTATATTACTAATGTTCTATTTCTTTTATGAAGTAACTATAAGGTAGGAGTTGAGACAATGCCAGTACAAATTCTAAATGAGTATATAATGCAATGTCAAAAATACAGTATTAAACCAAGCTTTAAAGGATTAAAGATTTTTAATAATTTTCATAAGGTTAGGAGGGAGTTATGGGTAATATTCTAAGACTATATTTAGAGGTTGCTAAAGAAGCAGCAAGATTAAAGCTAGAAGGTATGGAAAAAGAAGAAGCTTTAGAAAAAGCTAAAGAGATTTTTGGCATAAAAAAAGAAGTTGCCGAAGCAACAACAAATAAATCATTCAATAACAATATAACAGATATAGAGAAAAGTTTCAAATATAACATTCAAGATGGACAAGTTTATAAACAAGCTACTGGAGAAAATATAGAGATAGATCCAGAGCTAATAAGAGATAAATTGGAGGAAATATAGATGATTATAGTTTTAAAGAGTCTTAAATTAAAGAACTTTAAAGGAATAACAGCCTTAAGTATAAACTTCTCAAAGGTTACTAATATCTTTGGAGAAAATGCTACAGGAAAGACTACTATTTTTGATAGCTTCACATGGTTACTTTTTGATAAAGATAGCCAAGATAGAAGTAAGTTTGATATTCAGCCTTTAGATGAAGATAACAACGTGGTTCACATGCTAGAAACAGAAGTGGAAGCTCTATTAAGTATAGATGGTAGAGAAATAAAGCTAAATAAGCTTTTAAAAGAGAAGTGGGTAAAGCAACGTGGTGATATAGAAAGTGAGCTCAAGGGGACAGTTACAAATTACTACATTGATGAAGTACCTACTAAGATGGGTGAATATAAGAAGAAAATCAATGAAATCATAGATGAAAACATCTTTAAATTAATAACTAATCCTTTGTACTTTAGTACTAATATGAAGTGGCAAGATAGGCGTGGAATTATTCTCAAAATTGTAGGTGATATAACCAATGAGAGAATAATTGCATCAAAGGCTGAATTAGCAGGACTTAAGAATTTCTCAAATTCAGATAATATAGATGAACTTAAGAAAGTTACTGCAGCTAAAAAGAAAAAGTTAGTTGAAGATAAAAAATCAATCCCTTATAGAGTAGATGAACTTAATAACTCTATATCAGAACATGATTTTGAAGCTTTAGAGTTTCAAAAAAGAAGTGTATCAAGTGCAATTAACTCTATTGAAAATAAGCTTATGGATGGAAGTAAAGTGAATGAAGAAAAGCTTCAACACCAAGACAAGCTATATAAATTAAAGACAAAACTTAAGGATATTGAGTTTTCTGAAAAGAGAAAAGCTGAGAAACCTAAATTAGACTTACACAATAAATTAGAGTGGGAAGTTAAGAGCAACCTTATAAATCTTGAAAGAGACTTAGATACAGCTAAGAGAGAACTTGAGAACAATACTCTTATTTCAGATAGGATAGGAAAAGAATTAAATGAGTTAAGAGAAAAGTTTGTTAATGTTCAAAATACTCCTTTTGAAATTGATGAAAGTAAATTTGTATGTCCAACATGTAAAAGACCATTAGATCCTGAAAATATAGAAGCACTAAGTCAAGAACTTGCAGAAAATCATAATCAAAATATATCAAGGCAGTTAGCTAGCATTAATCTTGAAGGTAAAAGGAAGAAAGAAGAACTGGAAAAATATCAAGAAAGAGTGGTTAAGAATAATAACTTAATCAAAGCTATTGAAAAAGATATAGAAGAAAATAAAGCTTTAAAACTTGAACTTGAAGAACAACTCAGCAACTTCTCTATAGTTATAGATTTAGATCTTAATGAAGAGTATCAAGAGATAATAAAAGAGATTCAGGAACTAGAAAATAAGATCAGTGAACCTACAGAAGTTAATCAAGATATTCATGAACTTAAGAATAAAAAGATATCATTACAGGCTGATTTAGAGAAAATAAATAAGGAATTAGCAGCTAAAGAAAGCAATGAAAAAATAAAAACTAGAATAGCAGAGCTTTTGGGTGAAGAAAAGAAACTAGCTCAACTGATAGCAGATTTAGAGAAAACAGAGTATTTATGTGAGGAATTTATAAAGACTAAAGTTAATCTTCTTGAAAGTAGTATTAATGAAAAATTTAAGTATGTGAAGTTTAAGCTATTTGAAACTCAAGTTAATGGAGGAATCAATGAGTGCTGTGAAGCTCTTATAGATGGAGTACCTTTCAGTAATGCAAATACAGCAAGTCAATATAATGCAGGACTAGATATAATAAACGCTTTATCAAGTTTCTATGATGTACAAGCTCCTATATTCATTGATAATAGAGAGTCTGTAAATAACCTTATAGATACTGATAGTCAGATTGTCAATCTTATTGTAAGTACAGATAAGCCATTACGAATTGAAAGTGAGGTATAAATATGTCAGATAAAAATACAGCTGCAGTAGCTGTCCAAGAGAAGAATGTAACTGATGAAGTCTTAGCAAGAGTACAAGATTTAAATAAGAAAGGTGATTTAGTAATACCACCTGGATATAGTGCAGAAAATGCTATTAAAAGTGCATGGTTAATATTACAGGAAACAGTAGATAGAGAAAAGAAACCTGCATTACAAGTTTGCACTAAGACAAGCATAGCAAATTCATTATTGGATATGGTTATTCAAGGCTTAAGCCCCTCTAAAAAACAATGTTACTTTGTAGTATACGGAAATAAGCTACAGCTTATGAAAAGCTATATGGGAACTGTAGCAGTTACTAAAAGGCTTAAGGATGTAAAAGATGTTAAAGCTTATTGCATCTATGAGGGTGATGAATTTGAACAAGAATTTAACTTGGATACTGCAACACTTAAAATAACTAAGTTTAATCCTAAGTTTGAAAATATAGATATCAATAAAATTAAAGGTGCTTTTGCAATAGTGTTAGGTGAAGATGGTCCGATTCACACTGAGGTTATGAATATAAATCAAATTAAAAATTCATGGAACCAAGGATATGCTAAAGGCAAATCAGGAGCTCATAGTAACTTCACTGATGAAATGGCAAAGAAAACAGTAATTAATAGAGCTTGTAAGATGTTTGTTAATACCTCAGATGATAGTGATATCTTAGTTGAAGCATTTAACAATACAGATAAAGAACCATATGAGGAAAAAGACATAGTAAGTGTTGATTATGAAGTTAAGCAAGAAATTACTGAAAAAGCTAACACAAAAGAAATTGATATTAAAGATAATGAAGAAAAGGTTATTGATGTAGATCCTACACCTGCAGATAAAGAAAAGGAACAACCTCAACAAGTCAAATTACAAGGTCCAGGATTCTAACATGAAACTTACGGTACTAGGGAGTGGTAGTAGTGGTAACTGCTACTTACTCCAAAATGAAAATGAAGCATTGATTATAGAGTGTGGACTACCATATAAAACTATTCTAAAAGGCTTGGATTTTAAGTTGGAGAATGTAGTTGGATGTTTAGTCTCACATGAGCATAAAGATCACTCTAAAGCTATAAGAGAATTATTAAAGAACGGAATAGATGTTTATTCAAGTGTAGGGACATGTAGAGCTTTAGCTGATGAATCAAGTTATATTGAAACCTATTATAGATTGACTTTCATTGAATCTGAGAAACAACTTAAAGTTGGTAATTTTACAATACTACCTTTTGCAGCTGAACATGATGCAACAGAACCACTAGGATTTTTAATACAGCATAAGGACATAGGAAAGCTTTTGTTTATAACAGATAGCTACTACTGCAAATACAAGTTTAAAGGTGTAAATCACATTATGATTGAGTGTAACTATAGTGAGGATATTCTAAGAGAAAACCTAGAGAATGAAGTTATTCATCCAGTACTAAGAGATAGATTAATTAAATCTCACTTTAGTTTGGAGAATGTAAAAGAATTTCTAAAAGCTAATGATTTAAGCAAAGTTAGAAATTTAATGCTTATACATTTATCTAGTAGCAATAGTAATGCTAATGAATTCAAAAGTCAGATTGAAAGATTAACAGGTAAACCAGTATATATTGCAAGCAAAGGATTGGAGATAGAATTGGAGGGATTATAGAATGGAAGGCTTTATAGGATTGTATAGATCTTTATTAGATAAACCAATATGGAAACAATCCACTCCCGAGCAAAAAACAATCTTAATTACAATTCTATTAATGGTTAACCATAAAGAAGCAGAGTGGGAGTGGAAAGGTCAAAAATTTAGTGTAAAACCTGGTCAAACAGTAACAAGTTTAGAAAATATAGTTTTGAATTGTGGCAAAGGTGTAACCACACAGAATGTTAGAACTGCTTTAAAGCGTTTTGAAAAACTCGGATTTTTAACAAATGAATCAACAAAGACAGGAAGGCTTTTAAGTGTTGTGAATTGGGAGGTTTACCAAGTTGAACAAAAGCAACCTAACAAAGATATCAACAAAGACCTAACAAAGAGCCAACAAAGGACTAACAAAGACCTAACAAACGACCAACAAAGACCTAACAAAGACCTAACACCTAACAAAAATGATAATAATAATAACAATGATAATAATGATAAAAAGAAAGAAGAAGAACCTCCAATTCTTCCACCCCTATCTAATCTAACTCAATTTGAAGAAGTGTTTTTAAAACAATATGGAGAAACATCATATAGAACTTGGTTAGAGCCATGTGAGGTTAAAGATACAGTCAAAGAAGTTCTTATAGTAGCTCCAAGTGATTTTACTAAATCCATATTAGAGAGCAGATACAAGGATGGTATGGAGCTTTTATGTAAGAAGAAAATTGAAATAAAGGGAAGTGCATAGATGGACATTACACAGGATATAAAGCTATGCAAGGAGATAGTTGAACAATATAACAACTTAACCTCTGAGGATTGCGTAGGAGCCTTTAGACTAAGCAAGATAGCATTGATAATGTATGACAGGTTAAGTGAGTTGAGGTTATATGCAGATAAGATAGAACTTCAAGGATTAAATAAAACTGAGAAAAAAGAGTTTTTAAGAGCAAAGATGAAAGTTATGGACTATATTCATGTATCAAGCAGAGTTATTTTTACAGCTGCTAATAATGATGGTAATAAGTTTAAGAGAGTGTAGGAGGGGTATAACCTCTAGTTCACGTATAGTTATACCATTGTATTATCATTTGATAGTCAATTAATAATAAATTTAAAGTGAAAGGATGAGGAAAATGGAAAACATGATAAACCTAGAACAATTCGCAGATGGAGCATTTGCGGAAAAAGTAAATATAGGATTAAAGGAGGTTTTAGCAAACATAACAGATCCTAATACAGACTGGAAGAAGAAAAGAAAGTTAACTATTGAGCTTACGTTTTCAGCTAGAGAAGATAGAGAGTTAACAGCAGTAGATATAATTGCAAAACCTAAGTTAGAGCCTGCAAAACCATTAAGCACAACTATAGTTATGGGTACAGATGGCAAGGGTGGAATTATGGCAAGTGAATTTAAGAAGCAGATACCTGGACAATCTGTTATGAGGGTTGATGAAGAAACAGGAGAAGTTTTAACCACAGCAGAAGAAAGAGAACCAATAAACTTAGAAGGTATTAAGTTAGTTAAATAATTAAAAAGTTAATATAGCCATGGCAAGGGGCTTAAACCTTGCACATTAAATAAAAGGTGGAATTTAAAATGGAAAACAGAGAAGCTTTAGAGTATTTAGTAGGATTAGGAGAAAAGAAAGAACCAATAATTGAATTAGAACAAGGTACATTTTCAAAGGTTAGCTTAACAAGAGTTACGGATCCAGTAGCATCAAAATTAACGGTATCAACATTAACTGGTTTAGTGGATTATATTAAAACAAACGTAGATGAGTTAGAAGGAAAGCTATTAATTCAAGTTAAGTCGCCAAGTGAAGTTGCTTTATATAGCCCTCTAAATGTGGATAAAGACAGAGAAAAGTATGTATCAGCAGAAGCTATACTTCCTAACAATGTGGTATATGAGAGATTCTTAGATACAGAAAGGTTTAATATTATGCTGCAGAGTTCCTTTGTAGATGCACATGATAAGAAAGTGTTGCTTAAATACACTGGTCTAGTTCAAGATGATGCGGTTAAAAGTATTGGTGATAATGGAGTAAGCCAAGCTGTAACAATTAAAACTGGCGTTGCAAGTTTAGGACAAGCAGAAGTACCAAACCCTGTAACATTAGCACCATTTAGAACATTCCCTGAGATAGAGCAGCCTGAAAGTAAGTTTATTTTCAGAATGAAAGAAGGTCCAAGTGCTGCATTGTTTGAAGCTGATGGTGGAGCTTGGAGAAATAAAGCAATCTTAGGTATCAAGGAATACTTGAAAGAAGCTTTAAAAGAAAATGAGAATATCGAAATAATTGCATAAGAAAGTGGAGGGGTAAAACCCTCCATGTAAAAAAAGAAGGTGGATCCATGAGTAAGTATTTAAGTCATAAAACTGTAGTAGATGGAATTACATTTGATTCTAAAGATGAATCTAAATACTATGAAGCACTAAAGATAAGGAAATATCGTGGTGAAATAATTAATTTTGAGTTACAACCTAAGTTTGTACTAAGAGAAGGATTTAAGAAGTTTGGTAAGACTTATAGGCCTTTAACATATACACCTGATTTTACTGTATATCACAATGATGGAAGTGTGGAGTATGTAGATGTGAAAGGGCAATCTACCCAACAAGGCGAAATGAGAATAAAGCTATTTAATGATTTCTATAGAGAATTGAAACTAACCATAGTCGCTAGAAATATAACACATGGTGATGAATATGGATTTATAGATTTTTATGAACTAAAGAAGATTAGGAGTAAAAATAGAAGAAATAAAGCTAAATAAGCCCCTTACCCACAGAGCAAATAAAAAATAATAATAAAAAGGAAGGTGTAGAAAACCTTCGGTACACTTAATCTTGTAGCTCTGTGGGATTTTTTATAAGGATGTGAAAATATGAAAATAGGTTTGAATCTAGATGATCTAGAAAAATATATAGGGAGAAAGGCAACTGTAGTAACTCTAAAAGGCGAGAAGAAAATTAAATCTAGAGTACAGGTGGTAGAAGTTATTAACGATAGACAGTTTCTTTGTAATGTGTTAGGCAATAACAATAAAGTTAGATATAAAGAATGTTTCTTTGTAGAAGATCTAATAGATAAATTAGAGGTGAATTAAATGAAATAGTACTAGCTGTTATTGCGATTATAGGGATTCTATTGACGTTAGGGTTATGCAAGGCAGCAGGAAAGAATAGGAGGTATTAAGATGAGTAAGGCGAAGATAAACATTGATGAGATGATACTTGAAGAAGTAGTTAAAAAGGTGCTTAATGAAAGTGAAAAGCAGCAAAAGGAACGTGCTAAGAAAAAGAGGGATAGAAGATTAAGAAATACAGATTTATTACTTAGGAACTATGATAATTTAATTACTCATATAGATTATGCTGTGGAAGATGAAAAGAAACTTGAGGAAGAAGATCCAGAGGAAGTATTAGATGAAATTGAGGAGGAAATAGATTTAGATAATGATGATGAATATGAAGGCATATATATTAATGCTATAAAGAGAACTAGGACAAGAACTAAGATTATAGTAAAACATATTGAGGTTGCTATTGAATTTTATAAGCAGAAGGTTAAGATATCAAATAATTACAATGATAAAAGGAGATATGAAGTAATATATAAATACTATTTTGAGAAAAAGAAGATTCCAGTTATTGCAGAAGAATTAGGGTGTAGTGATAAAACGATTAGTAGAGATAAAAAAAGAGCTGTTGAGGAATTAAGCGTTTTATTTTTCGGGATTGATGGGATGAAATTTAGTTTATAATATCGAAAATTAAATAATTGATAACTTGGAGAATATGTTTTTGCTTAAACTGTGATATAATAAAAGAAGATTTGTATAACTAAAATTTTACACAATTAAATGGTTTTAAGGAGGCATATTTATATGTCAAAAGTAGTAAGAGATTCTTTAATAAGTGCACTTATGGTAGCGATTGTTTCAGGATTAATTAATATCTTAGTAGCATTTTGGACTAGTGAACAAGGAATAGTAAGAGTTAACGATACTATGAAAATTGAAGATAATAAATATCAATTGAATATAGATATAGTAAGTTTGGGAGATTATGATTTAAACAAATTAAGAATAAGCATACCTAAAAAAATAGATTTAAAAGAAGTAAAAGTAAATCAACCAGTAAGATTAACGCCAATAACTACAAATATTAATGGAAATTATGGAGATATATTAGAAGTAGACAAAGTAGCTGCAAAACAGAGGATACATATTATTTTTTCACTTAATGAATATGTAAATTTACATGATATAGTAATAGATAAAAATGATAATAAAGTAAAAGTAGAATATGCAGATGAAATTGGAAATACTTTTAATATTAAAATAGTACAAATACTAATTCAGTCACTTATGTTTGGTATTTTAATATTTATAATAGGATATATGTTTGAAAGAAGGCGCTTAAGATACTTAGAAGATGCACAAGAAAAGGTAGATGAGCAATCAAAGCAAATAAATGATCTTAAAGAAAATGTTAAAAGACAAAGTGAAAACATAGATAAAGTGGATGATAGATATGAAAAAATAGTTGAGAAATATAATAAATATGAAGCTGATTCAAAAAAGAAACAAATAATATTGCTATCTAGGTTAAATGAATATAAGAAAGAGTTAAGTTTCTGGAGAGATACCATACGTAAAATTTTATATAGAAATGGTGTAAATAAAGAAAATACTGAAGATATAATAGATTCTATAACAACTAATTTAAAAACATATCAGACTAATTCCAAAAACGAAATTGATTTTGATACAGTAAACCACTTAGCTAAAATGTTAAATAAAGAATAAGTAAAAGTAGATTAAAATGTCCTTTTTATGTCCTTGTAAGTACTTTATTAAAGATTTAAAATGATAGTAGGTAAAATTATATTTAGCAGTAGTTAGGGACTTACAAACGTGGTTACTGTGGGAAGACACTCGAAAGGGTGTCTTTTTAAATTATTATTAGAGGAACTTCTTCCTTTTTATAGAAATTAATCTATGAAAGGAGAGGATAATATGAGTTTAGAAGAATTAATAAATAAAGAAGATTTTACCATAAAAGATTTTACTGATTATATAAACGAATGTGGAGGGGTTGGTAAATTAAAGAAAACTGATTTAGATAAAATATTAAAGAAGCATGATTATATTTTGATTAGTAATGAGTTTTTCTTTAGTATATATAAAATGGTATCAGAAAATGATTATGGGAAAACTATTAAAGTATGGACATGGATTGTTGGTATATCAACGATTGCAAGTACAATATATACTATAATTAGTTTTTATGTTAAGTAGTGATAAATAAAGGAATTACTCACCTTTTATAGAAATATCTATTTAAGGGGAGGTGAAGGGTATGAGAATAGGTGGAGAACACACATGCAAGGTATGCAAAAGGGGTTTTGAATGGTATTATGTAGTTCCGCAAAGAATAAATTCAAATAAATTTGATGTAGAAACCATTACTAAAGATAAGATGAGACTTTATGAAGTTTATGAGAGCGTTGAAAGAGACGGATATAAATTTCCTAAGAAAGCATCAGTTTACTGTAAGTTCTGTGATAATTTAAATCATATAGAAATAGAAGAATAAGAGCTCTTAATAGAGCTCTTTTTAATACCTAAAATTAAGGAGCATTAAGTTAAAAGGAAATATCACTAAAATGTTGAATTAATAGACATTGAGGTGATTTTTTTGTTTAAAGAAAGGTTAATTAAGTTTCACTATAAAAGGACGCTAAAGGCTTATAATAAGCTTATTGTAAGCGATTTTGGAGAGAGTGCAAAGTTTAATACTAATAATATTGATAAAAGTAAATTCGAAGAGCAACTTTACAACAATATTTGTGAAAAGTACAAGAAGATATTAAATAACAAAGAAGATTTTGAAAAAAAATAATAATCCTTGAAGCAAATCTATATGGAAGCGAAAAAAGAAATTATAATTTTACAATCCCAATTACGTTATCTATATTTTCATTAATGAGTGCATTCTATAGTTCGCAAATAAAAATATATGAAAATATGGAAAGTGTATTTATATTTATAACGGTTGTAGTTTGGATATATATGTATTTTATGAGGATGGAGCATAGAATTTATTGTAATATTGTTGCTTATTATAAGTTAAGTCTAGAGATCGTTAAAAAGCTTTATAGTGAATATAATGAAAGAGTAGATAAAGAAAAAGAACTAACTAAAATTGAAAACAAAGAAACTGGATTAATAAAAAGAATTTTGGGATTTAAAAGTAAATGGTAATAATTTAGTATACATATTAGAGGATTTCTATCTTAAATAAGGAATTATCTTATTGAGGTGATAGATTTGTTTGGAAAGAAAAAGAAAAGTGAAGAAAATAAAGAAAGCGCAATTGAAGAATGCGAAAGACTTTTTGATGAAGAAATAAAAAGTGATAAAAACGAATATAATGAAGTGAAAAAAGATATTGAGCAAACAAGAAAACTATATGAGAATATCAAAAACTATTATTATAAGAAAATAAAAAGTGACTATAGATACCTTGTGTTTGAAAAGATAAGATTAGAAAGAAAATTAGGTAAATACAATCATAAAATTATTGAGTTCAGTGTTAACTATTTCATTGGTATATTCTCAGCAGTATTTGCTTTGTTCTTACAAAGTGTAAATCTGTTTGATGTTATAAAAATAACTGTATTTTCTAATGATATAAATTCAATCTTAAACAATATGGTTAAAATGATAACTTTTTTTATATTGCTGTTTGGATTTATGAGAATGTTTGATGATAAAGGATCTAAAGAACAACAGTATATCAATGTGTTAAATAATATTAAATTAAAGGTAATAGAGGAAATTGAAAAAGAAATAGAAGAAGGCAAAAAATTGAAAGAGGTTGAAATTCAAAACCAAAATAGAAACAATGATCTCTTAAAGGAGATTGTTATAGCTGTGGGGAATGGTTTTGCTTCAGGTATTCTCGGTAGTGGAATAATAGGAAAGATATTTAAGAAAAAATAGAATGTATAGAAGATTTAAAGATGTGAGTTTGTCACATCTTTTTTATTTACTAAAATTAAGGAGGTGGCATTAATGGCTAAACTAACACCGAAACAACAAAGATTTGTAGAAGAATACTTAGTGGACTTAAATGCCACTCAAGCAGCAATTAGAGCAGGATATAGCGCTAAGACAGCAAAAGAAATAGGATGTGAGAACTTAACGAAACCTAATATTCGCGCGTGCGTAGATGAAGCACTAGCAGAGAGATCTAGGAGAACTGGTATTAATGCAGATAGAGTATTAATGGAGTTAGCTAGATTAGGATTTGTTAATGCTATAGATGTTATAAATATGAATGAGGCTACTGTAAGAGAAGAAGCAAGTAGAGATGATACTGCAGCAATTGCTTCTGTGAAGGTCAAGACTATTCCAACTGAGGATGGTGGAGAGATAACTGAAAGAGAAATTAAACTTTACGATAAGACAAAGAACTTAGAGCTCTTAGGAAAGCACTTAGGATTATTCACAGATAAGCTTGAGGTAAAGGCAAGTATAAATTCAACGGCTAAGTTAGATTCTTTACTTAATGAATTAGGTGAAGATAATGAGTAATGAATATAAGCTATCTAAGAAGTACAAAGACTTTCTCAAACATAATGCACCAGTAGAGTTCTTAGAAGGGACTACAGCAGCGGGAAAGACTACAGTTGGTATTGTTAAGTTCATACTAAAGGTTGCAAAGTCTAAAAAGAAGATGCATGTTATAGCAGGTAAGACTACAGGGGTTGTAGAAAAGAACATCATTCAAAAAGAGTATGGACTTTTAGATGTGTTTGGGGATCTAGTAGAGTATAAAGGGAATGGAGATAAGAATAATAAGATACCTCACATAATCCTCCATACGGCCACTGAGGACAAGATTATTTATATCTTAGGGTATGATAATGTAAGTAAGTGGGAAATGGTTCTAGGTTCTCAATTCGGATGCGTTTTGATTGATGAAATTAACACTGCATCAATTGATTTTGTAAGAGAGGTTAGTACAAGAAATGATTATCTTATGGCAACACTTAATCCAGATGATCCTAACTTGCCTATCTACTCGGAATTTATAAACTGCAGTAGACCACTAGAAAAATACAAGAAGGATGTACCTAAAGAAATATTAAAGCAATTAACCAGTGAAGCCAAGAAAGATTGGACTTACTGGTTTTTTAGTTTTTATGATAATGCATCCTTGACTGATGAAGATATAGAGAAAAAGAAACTAGCAGCTCCTAAGGGTACTAAACTATACAAGAATAAAATCTTGGGGTTAAGGGGTAGAGCAACAGGATTGATATTCCCTAACTTTGAAAGAAAGCACAATGTAATAAGCAAAGATAAAGCTAAGAAAATGAAGTTTATACAGTTCACAGCAGGGCTTGATACTTCCTATAGCCAAGAAAGCCCTGATACTTTTGCATTTATATTTCAAGGCATTACAGCTAATAAAGAATGTGTGGTCCTGGATGAAGAAATTTATAATAACAAAGATTTAACTATACCGTTAGCTCCAAGTGATATAGCTCCTAAATATGTAAAGTTTTTAGAGAAGAATAGAAAAGAATGGGGTTTTGCTAGAGATGTATTTATAGATTCAGCAGACCAGGCTACAATCATGGAGCTTAAGAAGTATAAGAGAACTAATCCAAACATGTATAACTTTATTAATGCCTATAAGAAGATAACTATTATAGACAGAATACACCTAATGCTTGGATGGATTAATACAAATAATAAAATCTATTACTATGTCATGGACACGTGCATAAATCACATTAGAGAGTTAGAAGTTTATTCATGGAAGGATGATAAGTACGAGCCTGAGGACGCTAATGACCATACAATTAACTCAAGTCAATATGCATGGATACCATTTAAAAAGATGATAGGAGACTATAAGGAGGAATAGAGAATGGGGTTGATAGGAGGGATAAAGAATATGCTAACTAAAGCAGCTTTAAAATATTTGAATGTGCAGCCAGCTATGCAGATGCAAGTTACAATACAGGAGCCTTACACATTTGAAAGTAATTTAATGAGAAATAGATTATGGTATAGAGGCGAGCCATATGAACTAGACCAATTCTTCAAGAATATATCAAGTGATCCAGTAAATAAAGCTAGGTTTTGGTGTGCGGTGCCAAGTGCAGATTTAAGTATAAGAAAGATTCATAGCGGATTACCTGGAATAATAGTTGATAGGCTAACAGATATAGTATTATATGACCTTGATAAGCTAGAGGTTGCAGGAAAAGAAGATAATACAGTATGGGAAGAAATAAGTGATGATAATAAATTCAATAGCATTATTCAAGATGCAATAACAGATACATTAGTTGAAGGTGATGGAGCTTTCAAAATATCAATAGATAGCGAAATATCTGAGTATCCAATAATAGAGTTTTATGATGCTGAGAAAGTTGATTATGTATACACTAGGGGCAGATTAAAAGAAATAAAGTTTGCTAACTTCTATGATAAAGATAGAAAGACATATAAGCTAATTGAAACTTATGGAATAGGCTATGTTAAATATAATTTGTATGATGATTATGGCAAAGAAGTTTCTTTGGATACTCTAGACGAAGCAAGAGAACTTGAAGATGTTGTTTTTAATGGCGATTTCATAATGGGGTTGCCATTAATGTTTTTTAAATCTCCTAAGTTTGAGGGCAGGGGGAAAAGTATATTTGATAATAAATCAGATTCCTTTGATGCATTAGACGAAGTAATAAGCCAATGGATAGATGCAATTCGTACTGGTAGAGTAATGAAATATATACCTGAGGATTTAATACCTCAAGATATAAATACAGGACAGTTAATGAAACCTAATCCTTTTGATAATCAGTTTATAAAGGTTGGATCAAGCCTTGCCGAAGAGGCTAAAAATCAAATTGATATGAAGCAGGCTGATATTAAATACCAGGCATATGTAGAAAGTTATTCCAATGCTTTAGACATGTGCCTACAGGGAATTATTAGCCCTAGTACGTTAGGTATTGATTTAAAGAAAACAGATAACGCCACTGCTCAAAGAGAGAAGGAGAAAACAACTTTATATACTAGAGGTAAACTTGTTGATGTTCTTACAGAGACTATACCAGAGCTTATAAGTTTAGTTCTAAAAACAAATGATGTATTAAGCAAGAAAACTCCTAAAGATTATGAGGTCACTATAAGTTTTGGTGAGTATGCAAGTCCAAGTTTTGACACTGTAGTTGAGACTGTAGGAAAAGCTAAGAGTTATGGCATCATGAGTATAGAAAAAGTTGTTAATGAGCTATATGGTGATACCATGACAGATGATGAAAAGAAGGAAGAAGTCCAAAGGATTAAGGAACAAAATGGATATTTAGAAGCTGATGAACCTAAGGTACCTGATGATGAAGAAATAGATCCAGGAGCTGATGCAGATGGCGAAGAAGAATAAACCTTCAAAGATAGGAGATGTACTTAAGAATATTAATAAGCAAACAATTAAAGATGCATCAGAAAAAGAGAGACAGAAGTCTTATGATATTAGAGAGATATTTCAGCAAATGGAGCTTGATTTAATTACTAGTATGCGTAAGGCTTTTTATTTTCATAAAAGAGAAGAAGCAAAGGAAGGGTTCTCATGGGAACAATGGCAGCTAAGTAAGTTAAGGGCTATCGAAGAGTATAGGAAAAGGAACAGAGGTATTGTAGATTCATATAGTAAGCCTATACAAAAAGCTATTAATGAAGAATTAAAGGGTAATTTCAGAAAAGGTGAAAATAGATTTGTTGCTTTCAGTAAGAGATTGCTTGAAAAAGTAAAAAGATTATTTGGGATTAAAGAAGATATAAAGTTAGATGCAGAATTGGGATTGCCAAACGATATAGCAAAACATCAAATGACTGTAAGTTATATAGATAAAGTGCTAGGTAGAGAAAGAAAGCCTCCTGCGGATAATGACTTTTTTGGAGTTAATGAAAAGAAGCTTGAGGCACTTCAAAAGGTAGTAGAACAGGACCTACAGAAAGCTCAATACTCTGTACTTAGAAAAATGGATGATGCATATAGGCAAACAATATACAAAAGTCAAGTCTATATGCAGGGTGGAGTTAAGAGTTTAGATAATGCTATTGATATGGCTACTAAGGACTTCTTAGACAAAGGAATTAATAGTATTACTTATAAAGATGGTAAGAAAGTAAATATAGTCTCATATGCAGAGATGTGCTTAAGAACTGCATCACAAAGAGCGACATTTTTAGGTGAATCTAAAAAGAGAGATGAGTGGGGAATATATCTAGTAGTTGTTTCTGCACATGCTAATACATGTAAGATGTGTATGCCATGGCAAGGGAAAGTGCTAATTGATGATATATTTAGTCATCCAAGCAAAGAATTTATAGAAGCAAATGAACAGTATGCATTACTTAGCGAAGCTATAAAAGCAGGATTGCTTCATCCTAACTGCAGACATAGTTTAATAACTTATTTTCCAGGTGTAACTCAAATTCCTACAATTCCTGATGGAGAGAAAGCCGTAGAGTTATATGAAATTGAACAAGAACAAAGGAGCTTAGAAAGGCAACTTAGAAAGTGGAAAAGGGTTGAAGCTGGTTCAGTTGATGCAAAGAATGTTAATGATGCAGCTAAGAGAATTAAATTATTAGAAGGAAAATTAAAAGAGCTCCTAGATAAAAATAGACAGTTAAGAAGAGCTCCAGAAAGAGAAGTCGATAGAACTATTATTGAAAATACTGGTAGAAGTGATATACTTAGTAATAGGAAGTGGTTAAAAGCTAGCTTCTCAACTCAAAAGAAGTTTGATAAACATATAGAGAAACATATTAATGAGTATGGAAATATAGCAGCAGAAGAATATCTTAATATATCTAGAAATTTATTAGCAGCTCCATTAAGTAAAGATGTAGAAGGATTTGTTAGTAAAGAAGGTTTTATATTTAAATATAGAAACAGTACTAATGATTTCGCTATAGGCAGATTAGATGGGAAGATTTCAACCTTGTATAAGCCTAAAGAAGGCTATGAGTATTGGTTGGGACAAATAAGAGATTATAAGGAGTGATAGCATGAAATGTCCAGTATGTGGTGAAGAAGTTGAGTCATTTGAGATTTGTGACAAATGCGATTGGGAAAATAGTGGTCCAAAAGAAGATGAAAATAGTCTACAAGGACCTAATAAAATGACATTGAAACAGGCAAGAGAGGCATATAAAAAAGGTGAAAAGGTAATGTAAAAGCACTTACTATGATTAAATAGTAGGTGCTTTTTTATGTCCATTAACAAGAATATTCGTTTTAAAGTCCTAACTTCTTTGTTATATAAATTTCGGTGGCCTTGCTAAACATGTCCTCCCACTTAGAGAAATGAGTAGAAGCCTTAACATGAATATCCATATCTTCGTCTGGAATAGCATCAAAATCAGATTGTGAATTTACTTGAAAGTTTCCTGATTCTAGGAATTCATCAAAAGATTTAAATTTAGTATAGCGAGCCATAAATGAACCGTTAAATAAGTCAGTTAGTGGTACAGAATTATTTTTTTCTAACTGTTGAGCAGATTTAGCCATCTTGTCAAGGTCTTTTTGAAGTTTGTCCAATCCTTTTACTTTGAAACCCATACATACACCTCCTTTCACTATAATTTTACCATATATGAGGAAAATAGAAAAATATTTACTTAAATACTTACTTTCTTAAAAGATGTCCAAAACGTGCTTATGACTTTAAAAGATGCATGGAATTAACAGCCGACAGGCTATAAATGGAGGTATATTTATGTATTTAATGAATCTAAGAAGAAACCTATTAAAAGGAAAAATGCGTGAAGCAGACAATGGTGGTTCTGGCGGAAATGGAGGTGGAACAGAAGAAACAAAAGAAGGTGAAGAAGATAAAGGCGAGGAAGAAGTAAAAACTTTTACGCAGGATGAAGTTGATAAGCTTATTAAAGATAGGGTTGCGAGAGAAAAGAAAGGTCAATTATCTAAAGAAGAATTACAGGCTTATCAAACTTGGAAAGATAGTCAAAAAACAGATGCTGAAAAGAAAGATGAAGCAGTAACTAATGCCGATAAAGCGAGAATTGCAGCAGAAGAAAGAGCAACAGCCCTTGAAGCAAAGGTTACATGTTTATCTAAAGGAGTTAAGAGTGATTTTACAGATGATGTTGTTATTTTAGCTAAAGCTATGGTTTCAGATGAAGTTACTATGGAACAAGCTATAGAGAATGTATTAAAGAAATATCCTCACTTTACTGGATCCAGTGAAGGTGAAGAAGAAACCAATGGATTTAAAAAAGTTGGTGGAGGAAAAGGTGAACAAAAAAAGAGTTCTGAAGAAGTTTTAAAGGCTGCATTTGGAATAAAATAAACAAAAATTAAGGAGATGATAAAATGGCAGTATATAATTACGCTGAACAATTCACAAGAATATTACAACAAAAGTACTCAACAGAATTAAAGTCATACGCTTTAACTCAATCTAATCCAGGAATAAAGTTTTTAAACGCTCAAACAATTAAGCTACCTACATTAACATTAAGTGGTTATAAAGACCATACAAGAACTAGAGGATTTAATGCAGGCTCAGCTGCTAATGATTGGATACCTAAGAAACTAGAACACGATAGAGATATAGAATTTTGGTTTGACCCAATGGACATTGATGAAACTAATTTAGTTCTAGAAGCTGCTAATGTAACTAATACCTTTGAAGATGAACATGCTATACCTGAAAAGGATAGTTATAGATTTTCGAAACTATTTTCTGAGGTAAATACCTTTAGTGGAGTAGTAGATCATACAGTACTAGATGCAGCTAACTTCTTAGAAATATTTGATGAGCATATGGCTAAAATGGATGATGCAGGAGTACCAGAAGAAGGTAGAATAATGTATATTACACCTTCAACAAAGAAAATAGTCAAGGTTGCAGAAGGAATAGAAAGATCTATAATTGTTTCTACTCCAAACACTATCAATAGAAAGGTTCATAGCTTGGATGATGTAACATTTATTACAGTACCAGCAGCAAGAATGAAAACATTATATGATTTTACAGATGGTTGTGTTGCGGATCCTACAGCAAAGCAAATTAATTTCATATTAATTCATCCTTCATGTGTAGTATGTCGTGATAAGTATGAGTATATCAAGTGGTACACTCCAGGACATGATTCATATGTTGGGGATGGTCACTTATACCAAAATAGAAACTATGGTGATATCTTCTTACTAGAAAAGAAAATAGAGGGTATAACAATAAACGCACAAGCTTAGGAGGTGTGATAATTGAAAGCAGTAAAAGGTAATAAAATTTATACAATAGATGAAACTCAAAAGAACTTTTATATTAAGAGTGGTTTTGATATAAAAGATGACGATGGAAAGATAATCAATTATGGAGCTGGTAAAACAATATCCTATGATAAGTTCAAAGAGATTGAAGATAAAAATTCAAAATTAGAGAAAGAAAACAAAAAGTTAAAAGAAGAATTGAAAAAAGTTACAGAGAAGGGTGCTTAATAGGTATCCTTCTTTAATTTAAGGATGTGATCTAATGTATGTAGATGAAGCATATTACACTGATTTTAGTGGACAAATAGAAGAAAAGCTTAATAGCAAATTAGAGAGAGCATCAGATCAAATAGATGCTCTTACTTTTAATAGGATAGTTGGAATAGGGTTTGATAATCTAACAGAATTTCAAAAGGATAAGGTTAAGAAAGCAGTATGTTTACATGCTAATTTCATGGATCAGTATGGGGAGTATATTGATATGCCTTTAAGTGGTTTTGCTGCAGGAAGTACCTCGGTTAGTTTCAATGCTAATAAGGTTAATGGAGTTACAACTACGCAAGAAGTACTTAACTATCTTAAACAAACTGGATTAACTTGTAGGAGGTTATAGTTATGGGACTTAAATTACCATTTCCAAAGTTCTTGGCCAAGACTCCTGTAAAAGTATTTGACACTGAGATTAATGAAGATGGAGAGCCGGAAGAAACAATACTTTTTGATGGGAAATGTATCTATACAGATAAATCTAAAACAATTGTAGATGCAGAAAAAAGGCTTATAACTCTTACTGGTAAAGTGACTATTGAAGGTGACATTAATCCAGGTGAAATAATTAAAGGGCATGTGAAAATAGGTAATAATAAAAAGATTATCTATAGTTCAGAAAGACCACTTAATCCTGATGGAACAGTATTCTCAACAGAGATTAATCTAACATGAGTGTAAAAGTAACTATTAAGCTAGATAAAACTAAGATTAGTAATCTAGAAAAGGCAAGTCAAAGAGCTTTTGAAATGACAGTAGAAGCGGTACTCAGTGATATTAAAACAAGCGCTGTAGTTCCTAAGGATACTGGAGAATTAGAACGTTCAGGATTTGTAGATACTTCTCAGATTAAGAATATGATTGCATCTATAGTATTTGATACTCCTTATGCACGTAGGCTTTATTGGCATCCTGAATTTAATTTTAGGACAGATAAAAATATAAATGCACAAGGTAAATGGATGCAAATGTATCTTGATGGAGATAAGCAGAAATTCATAAAAGAAACTTATATGTATTTTCTAAAAATGCTTAGTAAGGGGTTGATTAAGTAATGCTACTAAGTGAAGTTAGAGACTTCTTAAAGACTAAAATAGACTGTCCTCAATGGTATAGTGGGAAGATTGATGCATCTAAAGAACAATGTATAGGGCTATATAGTGTACAAGGTCCAAAACCTAATATAGCTTTAGGAGGGTTAGCTAATACAAGCTACTCAACGAAGGTTATCTCTATTTTAGTACATTGGGGAAACAACTCTAATATAGCAGAACAAAAGGCACAGGAAGTATTTGATGCATTGTTTGGACAAGATGCTGTTATAGGTGGCAAGAGGGTTATTAATTTTGCTATGAGGACTTCTGAGCCAATTTCAGTCGGTACAGATAGTAATGGAATATATGAATATGTAATAGAAACAGTAATTTATTATGAAAGGTAGGTAGTGTTAAATGAGTTTTGAAACCGGAGTATTCCCAGTTTATGATATTGAATTCAAAGTTGGGACAAAAGGACGTTTAAGCGTAGAAGAAGACTTGAAAACAGTAGCTGATATGGAAACATTCAGTATAGCTATTGATGGAAAAATAGAAAAGTGGACTAGTATGACAACTGCAGGATGGGAAAGAGCATTAATGACTGGCAAAGCTCTTTCGATTTCCTTAAAAGGAAAAAGAAATGTTGGTGATCCAGGTAATGACTATATAGCAGATACTGCATGGAAAGATGGGCTTGCATGTTCATCAATAGCTCAGGTTAAGTTTCCAAATGGAGCTAAACTTGATTTTGACTGTATAGTAGATGTTAAAAGCGTTGGTGGTGGAGATAGTACAAATGTAGCTCCATTAGAGTTTGACTTAGTAGGTGATGGTAAACCTGATTGGACACCAGCACCAGTAACACCTTAGGAGGGATGTATAAATGGCAATGGGAAAAGTTTATGATATTATGAGCAGGCTTACTAATAATAAGCCTATTGTAAAGATTGATGAAGAGCACAAATACGAGGTAAGCAATAGTAAGAACCAGGCTATCTTCATCAAGCAACTTATGGAAGATGATAAGATAGATGATTTTGAAAAGATGGATAAAATTATAGAAGCAGGTCTTGGAAAAGAAGCTTTAGATTATATCAACAGTCTTAATTTATCTTTAGTTGCTAGTAGCACCATTATAAATGTTATAATGGCAGCATTGAATGAAATGGACTTAGAAGAAATGGATGCATTAGCGGAGGAAGAAAAGAAAAAGTCTCGATTTCACAAAAAGGGAAAAAGCAAATAAATGGTATGATCTGATAGAAGATTGGGACCTAATAGAAGCTTCTTTTGCAATGCAATATAATATAAGGCTTAGAAGTGAAACTGAAATGTCATGGGGAGAGTTTTGTACTCTATTAAAAGGAATAATGCCAGAAACACCACTAGGTCAGATAGTTTCTATTAGAGCAGAAGAAAACAAAGATATGCTTCAAAACTTTACTCAGGAACAACATAAAATAAGAAATGAGTGGAGAGAAAAGCAATTAGAAGATATGACAATTGAAGATACAGAGGAACAAATGCAAGAGCTACAAGAACTCTTTGCGAAAATGTTTGGATAAGCACTTAGAATAATCTAGGTGCTTTTTATTATTTATAAAGTGAGGTGAGAATATGTCGGATAGTGTAGGAAAGATAAGTTTAGACTTAGAGATTAAGAGTGACTTAGGAAAACAGATTCAGGACGCTTCTAACAAAGTTGGGAAGGAATTAAAAGATTCACTTCAAGGAATAGAGACTTTAGACTTTAGTAAATTAAATGAAAATATAAGCGCATCTCTTAAGGTTGCTATGGATAGAGCTTTTAGTGGTATGGATGTGATAATTGACAGTACTTTAAAGATAGTTCAAACAAGGATAGATGCAGTTATAGAAGCAACAAAACAAAATATGCTTAAGGCTATAGCAGAAGTTAACGCGGCTGCTACAGCATCACTTGAAAGTTTTAAGGCTTTAGCTGCAGGAATAAAAATGCCAAGTATGAATTTCCCAACAGCTCCTACAAATCAGCTTCCCCCAAGCGTAAGTCCATCAACTTCTCCTATACAACCTAGGGCACCATCCATTTCTTCAATTAACACTGGGAATATAGATGTATTAAAAGCTCAAATAGATAATTTAACAGCTAGTTTAGATAATACTAACGCAAGAATAGATCAACAGAAAGATAAGCTTAAGAACTTAAAGGAACAATATAGCAATACTTTTAATCCTAATTCTAAGAATAAGCTTCAAGATCAGATTCTTAAAACAGAAGCTAATATTATTAAGCTTACAGCGACTTCGGATAGGTTAGGATTTGCTTTAGCTGATTTAGATGTTAAATACAGTATGCTTTCACAAGCAAGTTCTCAAGCAATGAATAAAGTCACTGTGGCAACAAATCAAAATACTGCTTCAGTAAATAAAAAAGGTATGGCTTTAGATGAAGCTTCTAAGGGGATAGGATTATTTGCTAAAGAAAAAGAAGTCATGGAAGCAGGGGCAATAGCAACTGGCAAAAATACTAAGGCTGTAAATACTAAAGGAAATGCTCTTAAAAATGCAGCAGGACATGCGAGTAATCTTGGGAAAAAGGGTAATAGTGCTTTTAACATATTTGGAAATGCTGTTAAAAATACAAATAAGCATATGAGCGGATCACACAATCAATTTAATATGATGATGAGGTCAATAGTTACTTGGGGATTAATATTCCCTGCAATTATAAAAGGGATAACAGCAACAGGAAGATTCTTAGGTCAAGCTATGATGACTAATCAGCAGTTTACAAACTCCTTAGTACAGATAAAGAGTGATTTATATACTGCATTTATGCCAATATACCAAGCTGTACTTCCTGCCATAAATACTTTGATGAGTGCTTTAAGTACTGCAACAGCTTACTTGGCTAGTTTTATGAATACGCTCTTTGGAAAGACATTTAAGCAGGGGATGCAATCAGCTAAAGGGCTAGTTGCTGCTAAGGTAGCTATGGGAGCTTATGGAGAAGCAGCAAAGAAAGCTGGAAAAGATGCAAAGGGAGCTCTGGCTGGGTTTGATGAATTAAACATCTTAAATACTAGTAATGATGATGAAGCAGGAGCAGGAGCAGGAGGTTCAAAAGTTCCAGAGATAGTTACACCTAATCTTGATACTTCAGCTTTAGATAAGAGTACTAGTGTATGGGCTCAGAGATTCAAACAAATTCTTGGCACTATTTTTACTCCTTTTAAAAATGCATGGGCTAAAGATGGGGCAGGAGTTATGGCTGAATTTAGGAATGCTGTAGATGGAACAAAAGGAACTCTTAGTAACTTCTTTAATATGTTAGCAACTCCACCAGTGCAGTTATTTTTAGAGAACGTGGGGAGATTGATACTAGCAATTATAAAGCTGGGATTGAGAATATATGATAGTTTTATACTTCCTATAGTTAATTGGTTTATTAGTATATTACCAGGAGCAGCACAAGGCTTAAATCCTATTATTGAAATAGTAACTAGACTAGTTAACTATCTTGCAGGAGATGGATTTACAGGGGTTCAAGTATTTCTTGCTATAGTAATTGGACTTGTG
Source organism: Clostridium sp. YIM B02506 (assembly GCF_022324845.1). Classification (NCBI taxonomy): domain Bacteria; kingdom Bacillati; phylum Bacillota; class Clostridia; order Eubacteriales; family Clostridiaceae; genus Clostridium; species Clostridium sp. YIM B02506. The sequence continues at coordinate 34,129 of NZ_JAKGTG010000026.1, read as the reverse complement.
GCTGGAATAAAAACTTTCATAGTAATACTTGAAGTAATTGCATGGGCTAAAAATTTAATTGTAGTTTTAAAAGGTGTATGGGCTGTAATGATGGCTAATCCAATAGTGTTGGTTATCTCAATAATAGTCGCATTAGTAGTTGCGTTTATGACTTTATGGGCCACGAATGAAAACTTTAGAAATGCAATGAAAGCCATATGGGAAAATATAAAAAACATATTTGCAAGTGTTATGACTTGGTTAAAAGATGCCTTTGTTAAGGATTGGTCTACTGTATTTGGTATCTTTGGTGATCCAATGAATGCCTTCTTTGTAAGTGCGAGAGATATATTTAACTCTGTAAAGCAGATATTTAGAGGATTAATAGACTTTATTGCAGGAGTATTTACAGGTGACTGGGATAGAGCGTGGCGTGGAGTAGTCAATATATTCGGAGGCATATTTAATGGAATATCAGCTATTGCTAAGGCTCCACTAAATGGATTGATAGGGCTTGTTAATGGAGTTATTAGTGGACTTAATAGAATTTCACTCCCTTCATGGGTTCCAGGAGGACTAGGAGGAATGGGAGTAAATATTCCAAAGATTCCTTACTTGGCCAAAGGGGGAATTATAGACAGTCCAACATTAGCAATGGTTGGTGAAGCAGGAAAAGAAGCTGTAATGCCTTTAGAGAATAACACTGGATGGATTGATTTACTAGCAGACAAGCTAACTCAAAGACTTGGAGGATTAAATACTGGTGGCGGTGGAAATACATCTGCTGATAGAGCTGTAGAAATAGTAATTCAATTAGGTGGATATGAGTTTGCAAGGTTCATTATAGACAGTATAAATAAGCTACAAAGACAATCTGGAAGAACATTATTAGAGGTTTAGGGGGTAGAGTATGGATATTGAGAAATTATTAATAAATGGAATTGAAATGCCTGCCCCTAAAGATTTTGATGTGGGAATTTTAGATTTAGATAGTGAAAAATCCAAGAGAAATCTTAGAGGGCGAATGCACAGGGATGTAATAGCTACAAAAAGGAAAATAAAATGTGAATGGGGACCACTTACAAGCGCTGAAATTCTTACTATACTTCGAGAAGTTATAAAAAAAGAGTTTGATGTTACTTATTTGGATCCATTAGGAAGTATTACTTTAAGTATGCATACCAGTGAAAGAAATACACCTAAGCAGTCTTTTGGCTCAGGTATGTGGAAGGGCTTAAGTTTTAATTTAATTGAAAATTAGAAAGGATGATATGAATGTTAAAAACAAATAAAAATATAACTGTAACAGGAGAAAGCATAGTAAACAATGTACAGGTTGTATATATGCAAGCAACTATAAAAACGGATGGAACTAATAATGCTTCTATTTCTAAAAACATAACCAATCAGGAACTTTATAATAAAAATAGAACTGAGGTAAGATCTGATATGGAAGCTTTTGAGGAAGAAGTTTATAAAGTTGAGGATGAATTAATTGGAGGTACTGCAAATGAGTAAAGTAAAACTAAGTAATGAACAAATAATAAATGATGCAAATAAATTGAGAGCTATATCGGAAAAGCAATTACCTGTAAAGGTGTCTTATGCTCTAGCTAAAAATATAGGTAAAATAGAAAGTGAGCTTAAGGTTTATAATAAAGAAAGAAATAAACTTTTAGATCAATACGCCACTAAAGATGAAAAAGGGGAATTTAAATTTGATAAAGAGGGTCAGGTTATCTTTAAAGATGGATGTAAAGAAAAATGGGATAAAGATATCAATGAACTTTTAGAGATAGAGAATGAAATAGATATTCATAAGTTTAATATTAATGAGCTTGAAGGATATAGTATTTCTCCAAGTGAATTAATGGTGATTGATTACATGATACAGGAGTAACCTCTATCTATTCTAGGAAAGGAGGTAGACTATGTATAATGTGACACAAACATTTTTAGATAAAATAAAGTCATACAGTAGGAGTTTTGATAGCTCTATAACTATACGAGATGTTACTTTTACAGAAGATGATATTATTAGTATTTCTTTAAGTGAAGATGTCAACTCAGTAGATAGTTTTATGCTTGGATCAGTAGCTAGTAATGTACTTGAAATTGAGATTATGAATGTTCCTGAAAGCTTAATTTTAGATGGTGCTAAAGTTACAGCTAAGATAGGAGTTAATACTGGAAGTACTTTTGAATATGTACCATTAGGAGTGTTCTGGATAGATGAAATTAAGAAAGACAGTTACTCAGTAAAGTTTACATGTGTAGATAATATGATTAAGCTTGAAAAGGCTTATTTCTCTAATCTTAGTTATCCTGCAAGCATAAATTCAGTAGCTCAAGAGATTTGTACTAAGGTTGGAATAGAGTTAGCTACAACGCTTCCAAGTACTCAGATTAATAAAATAGAAGGATATACCTACAGAGAAGCTATTAGTTTTATAGCTTCTTTTTTAGGTGGCTTTGCTAGATTTAATAGACTTGGAAAGTTAGAAATAGTTTCTTATGCTACAACTAATATTAGGGTAGAAAATCAATTTAGTTTTACAACTAATGAGAAGCCTTTTACTATAGGTAAAATATCATGCCAGGTAGGAGAAAATATTTTAACTTCAGGTAGTAGCGGTAATGAAATACAGCTTGAAAATCCTATCATGACACAAACTCAGCTTAATAACATCTACAATACTTTAAAAACTCTTAATTATATGCCTTATGATATGGAGTATGAGGGTAATCCAGCTCTCATGGCAGGGGATAAAATAACAATAGTAGGTCCAGATGATGTTACTTATAACACTTTATTAATGAGACATAAAATATCCTATACTGGTGGGTTAAATGCGACTGCTAGTGCTGTAGGAAAAACAGAGCAAGGGCAAGAGTTTAGCTCTGGTGGAAGTCTTAAAAATAGTGTTAGCAGAATGGTTATTGAACAGGCGAATATAAAGATTTTGCTTGCAGAAAAAGCTACTATAGAGGATTTAACCGCTACTAATGCATTTATAGAAAATCTCTATGCAACTAAAGCAACAATACAAGATCTTACTGCAGCTAATGCGAGAATAGATAACCTGGTAACTACTAAGGCAACAGTTGCGGACCTAACTGCAGCAGTAGCAAGAATAGGAGTACTTGAAGCTGGAAGTGCAACAGTAACTCAGCTTAACGCTGCTAATGCAAAGATATCTACATTAGAAACTAGAGCTGCATCTATAGACACACTTTTAGCAGGTAACTTAACAGCTGATAACATGAAAGCTAATCTAATAACTGCAGGTACTACACTAATTGCGGATGGATCTATAGCAAGTGCAAAGATTATAAGTTTATCAGCTGACAAAATAAATGCTGGAAAGATAAATACTAATTTAGTTAGTATTCAATCATCTAGCGGAAATATGCTTATTTCAGATAACACTATTAAAATAAAAGATAGTACAAGAGTTAGAGTTCAGATAGGTAAGGATGCAAGTAGTGACTATAACATGTATGTATGGGATAGTTCAGGAAATTTGATGTTTGATGCAACTGGACTAAAAGCTTCAGGGATTAAATCAAAAATTATTCGTGATGATATGGTAAGTGATACTGCTAATATTAATGCTACTAAGATAGAGAAGGAAAGTTTAGTAACTCGTATCAATGGAGCTACAACATTGCTATTAGCTTCTAAAGTAAAACTAGATACTGAAAATCAAACATTAGAAGTCGCTTTTAATAGTTTAAAGAGCACTGTTACAACTACGGCTAGTACAGTTACTAGTCAAGGTACTTCAATTTCAACTATTCAAGGACAGATTCAAGCTAGGATATGGCAGCAGGATATAGATACTTTAGAGGATAGTTTAGATACAAGGATAAGTTCTACAGAAACATCTATAACCGCTATGAATAATGCTATTAACTTGAAGGTTAGTACAAGTGATTTTAATACCTATAAAACCAGTAATGATAATGCAGTAGCTTCTAAAGCTTCTCAAAGTGCGTTAAATATAACCAATGGAAATATCAATAGCTTGACTACTAGAGTGAGTACAGCAGAAAGCTCTATAGCTGTATTGCAAAGTCAAATTAGTTTAAAGGTAGAGCAATCTGATATTGTTACAGCTATTGAAGAAGCTATTGATGAGATAGATACTAAAATATCTACTACCAAGGCTGAGATTAAATTAACTACAGATAGTATAATATCTACAGTTTCTAGTGTACAAAGTTCGGTTACTACTCTAGGAAATAGAGTTACAAGTGCAGAGAGTAGTATATCAAGTTTAAATAATTCTATAACTCTTAAAGTTAATACAAGTGATTTTAATAGCTATAAAACTACTAATGATAGTACTTTAAGTATTTTAACAAGTAGAATAAGTTCTGCAGAACTCAAGATAACAGACAGTGCTATAGTGGCTACTGTTAGAACTAGCACAGCATACACTAATGACTTATCAGCAAAGGCTAATCAATCAGCTTTAAATACTACTAATAGTACAGTAGCTCAATTAAGCTCTGAGATAAGTTCCAGAGTGAAAAGTAGTGATTTTGAAACTTATAAAACTCAAACAGCTACTCTAATATCATCTAAAGTTAATACTGGAGATTTTGGAACACTTATTACTCAAAATGTTAGCAGTGTGAAATTTGCTGTAGGTCAAATAGGTGGTACTAACTATATAAAAGATAGTAGTTTCGAATTTGGATCAATTATTATGGGCTCTATTAATGGCGCAACAATTTCAAGAGAAGGGACAAATGGAACGTATCCATATATTAAAGATGGCTATTATAGATATAAAGCAATTACAACAATAAATAAAGATGCAGGTTTATATACTGATGTATCAAATCTTATAGTAGGTTCAAAATATACATTTTCAGCATGGGTTAGACCAGGTGCTGCATCATTAAATATAAAACTAAAGATATATACTACCGGTTGGGCAATTGTTAATATGACAGATAATACTGCTCCAACAGTTGGCAGCTGGTATAGATTTTCGTGCACATTTACAGCAAGTGAAACAACTCAAAGATTATGTGTGGTAAGTTATAATCCTTATGAGGCTACGTTTTTTACGGATTGTTGGCAACTTATTGACGGAGAAAATGTTACAGAATGGAGTCCTAATCCAAATGAAACAAGTAATATAAGTGTAGATATATCTGATAGTGGGCTAACCGTAAGGAATGGAGCAATAAGCATACTTAATAATGCAGGAACTCAGGTTTTAAAAGGAGATACAAGTGGAAATTTAACTATCAGAGGGGACTTTACAACTTATGATGATACTACAGGTAATATGGCAATGAGACTTAGTAAAAGAACTATGTATTTCCATGACTATGATAGTAACAATGTATGTGGTGAGGTCTTTGCAGGTAAAGTAGTCGGAAGTGTAACTACTAGAGGTATGGTTTTTGGTGCATATAGAAATAAGTTTCTATATTTAGCATGCCAGGATACTAATAACAATATGTCACCTGTAATAACGGTAGACAATGGAGCTTTTGGAAGTGCTGGAACAGTAACAATTACAGGTGGTAAGCAAATAAATACTCAAAATCTTTATGTTAGTGGATCTAAAAACTGTATTCAAAGAACACAGAATTATGGAGATCGTCTGTTATATGCCTATGAAACCACAGAGAATTATTTTGGAGACTTAGGTTTTGGAAAGATAAATGAAGATGGTGAATGTATAGTAAGTACAGATGAAATATTTGGAGAGTGCGTGAATACAAATATTGAATATCATGTATTTACACAAATTTATCAAGGAGCTATAGCTAAAATAGAAAGATATCCTAACTACTTTATTGTAAAAGGTGAAATAGGAACTGAATTCTCATGGGAATTAAAAGCTAAGAGAGCAGGATTTGAACATGTAAGATTAGAGCAAAAGTTTGTAGAAGAGCATGGTGTCGAGAGCATAGAAGATGAATTAAAGCAAGTAATAAGTACTGATATAGCGGAGGAACTATATGAGGATTTAACAGATGAATTATTGGAGGTGTGAGAATGTTAATGTTAACTGGTGTGGCAATAGTCACTACAGCAGAAGGTAAAAGAGTAACCTACAGTTATTCTGAGGTAGATGAGAATGGAACAATAGTTAAATCTAATATTAAGAGAAGTTTTGTTGCTGTAGATCAGGAGTTGAAAAATATTATAGATCAATTAGAAAGTAAAGTTTCTACTCATATGAATATAAATGAATAAAAAGAAGATGCTCCTTGTGTACAAAGCATCTTCATTTTAATGAATTTTATTAATGTAGAATATCTTTATTATTATCAAGTTCAAGAAATTTATACATTAAAAATAATCCCTTTACACGAGAACGAATGTTCGATATAATGTTAATATTAATTTCTTGAGGAGTTGGTATTCAATGAAAGCTATAGCTAAACCTATTGATGTTATAGCGTGGTTTACCGAAGATGGTACGCCTAGTCCTATTAGATTTAGAGTAAAAAATACAGATGAATCTAAACAAGTTATAAAAGTTGACAGGGTTGTTTTCATGCAAAGAGAAAAATTAGCAGGAAATCCAATGATAGTATTTAGATGTCAGAGTCTAATAAATGATGTAGATAAAGTTTATGAAATAAAATATGAAATTAATACTTGTAGATGGTTGTTATGGAAGATATAAAGGGAGTTGAAAAAATCAGCTCTCTTTTTATATTGAAAAATATTGTTTAAGAGGTGAAGAAATGGAAAGTGAAATAGTTAAATATGTGATAACTCAAGGGATATTCTGTGTACTGTTTGTATGGTTATTAATGGACACAAGAAAAGATTCAAAGGAAAGGGAAGTAAAGTATCAGGAAACTATTGATAAACTTGCAAGCTCAATAGGGACTATTGAGGATATCAAGGAAGATGTAGAAGATATAAAAGAAATAATTTTAAAATAAAAAGGAGAGATTTTATTATGGAAAGTTTATTAACTTTAATTTGGGAATGGAGATATGTAGTTTTATATGTATTAGGTGTTATTACTTTTGCAGTATTTCAAGGTAAGCAATGGGTTAAATCTCAGGCGTATGCGTTTATGTTGCTAGCTAAAAGTAAGGCCAAGGATGGAATTTTAAACTCTGGACAAGCACAAGAAGATTGGGTGGTAGAAGCATTATATATCTTATTAAAGAAACTAAAGATACCATTTTTAACTGAAGAGAATGTTAGAACTATAGTTAAGAAGTTATATGTAGTAGCTAAAGATTATTTAGATGATGGAAAAATAAATAGAAGCGTATCAGAGTAATATATGGGGCCTTATGTCTCCTTTTAAATTAAAAAAATAAATAATTGGAGGAATGCAAAATGATAAAAGGAATAGATATATCAAATCACCAACCAAGTGTGGATTTTAACGCACTTAAAAACTCAGTACAAGTGGTAATTATGAAAGCTACTGAAGGAGTAACATATAAAGATTTATTGCTAGAATCTCATTATCAAAAAGCTAAAGCAGCAGGTTTTCCATTAGGATTTTATCACTTTATGAGTGAGGGTTCTTCACCTTCAGAACAGGCAGTAGCTTTTTATAATGCTATAAAAGATAAGCAATATGAAATATTACCTTGCTTAGATATAGAAACTAATAACCAAAACAGAAGTGCTTCACAAATAACTGATAGGTGCTTAGAGTTTTTAAGCAAGTTCAAGGAGTTATCAGGAATAGATTGTATGATCTATACAGGTGGTTATTTTGGAAGAGATAATTTAGATAGTAGGATTAAAGAATATAAAGCATGGATAGCACATTATGGAGTTAGTTCTCCTATGTCTACAGGTTTTAGAGAGGTAGTTGGACACCAATATACAGATGTAGGAAAAGTTCAAGGTATTAATGGGAATGTTGATTTAAATAACTTTACTGAGGGCGTATTCTTAAGTGGTCAGCATACTAATATAGATCAATCAAGACGAGAAATAGATGTTAATGGATGGGTTGCTAGATTACAAGATGAGTGTAATACTCAAGGTTTTTCTAATCAAAAAGTTGATAATGCACCTGGTCCAATAACATTGTCAGGGTGTCCACTTCTAAAAATAGGAGCAAAGGGTAATATAACTAGACTAGTACAAGAAAAGTTGAATGCATTAGGATTTAATTGTGGAGAAACAGACGGAATATTTGGAGAAAAGACAAGAGCTGCAGTTATTAACTATCAAAGATCAAAGGGATTATCAGCAGATGGTATCGTGGGACAGAATACTTGGAGAAAACTTTTAGGATTATAAAACAAAGTCCCTGTATGTTAAGTGATACAGGGGCTAAATTAGATATTTCCACAATAAAACAGATATTTACATTTATTTAATTTAAATATATACTTATATTAATATAAGTTAATTATACATAAATATTTTTAAATTTAAGGAGGGGGAGAAAATGAGTAACATAGGAATAAATCAAATTAATTTGGTAATCCCAACAGCATTTGGTGAAGTTACTGAGAGAAAACAAAACGTAGCCTTCGATATATTAAAGGAAAAAAAATTCAATGGAATTATTAGAGATCAAAACGGAACTGTAGTTATTCTTAGCGATTTAAATGAAAATGTAAGTATAAGCTTAGATAGAATATCATACTCTAAGCAAGGAAACAATATAGATGTTGAAAGGGTAAGAGATGTACTAAGTTCTTTAATAGATGCATTCATGTTAGACTTTGATATGTTTGGGTTTCTAGATATTCAAGGAACATCTAGGACAGAGAACTCGCATAATGAATCAGTTAGTTTATTCAATAAAAAATATAACGCTAAGTTAGATGGATTAAATGTTTACGGCGTTGGATATAGATTCTTGATATCTGATGAGTTAGGGGAAGGTGAATTTAAGGTAGAGCCTCTTATAAACAATAAGCTTTATAATTTTCATCAAGTAATATTTCATATTAATAAAAGAAAAGTAAGCTTAGATGAATTATTTTCAAAGTTGGAGGGAATAATTGCAAATATAGATCAATACAATATAAACATAGAATAATTTAAAGGTGGGTATTATGAAAAGAGGTTTGGATGATTTAAAAAAGAAAGCTCAGAAACACCCCTTTTATAATTTAGATATTGACAAGAGAGCTGAAGTAGTAGCAAAAGAATTTGAGGATTACGATGACAAAAAAGCGCCATATAAATTAAGAAGGGAAGCCCTTTTGGATATGAGGGGGGAGACTTGGTGAATAAAGCTTCTATTTTTTTACTTGAGAAAAAAGCTGATAAATATAAGTTTAATAAGATTCCTGAGGCTATATATGTAGACACATGCTTTTGGAATGAGGCTTATGGTCATAATTCAACATATGGAAAAGATTGTAGAGACTTTATAGAACATTGTGCTAATAACGGAACTATACTATGCACATCTGGCGTAGTTTTTGGAGAAATACAACATATAACAAAAAAAGCCTTTTTAGAGGAATATGCTAAAAGGGAAAAAATTATAGTTCCTAAATATAGAAACGGCACATACAATATGAAACTCTTCTATGAAAATTTAATTGAAACTAATGCAAATATTGCAGAACAAATAGATGTAGAAATAGATAAAATAAATAATTCTATAAAGAAGTATTCAATGGAATTAGACTATGACGGCAATGAGTCCTTTACAAGACAAATAAGGGATATTCAAAGGAATACTAAATATATCATAGGGGAAAGAGACGCTACTCATGTAGCGATTTATCATAATAATGAAATAAATAGCGTTGCGACAATAGATGGAGATTTTTGGTCATTAGATAATCAAAATATATATACAGTGCCGAATCCGAATTATAGGACTAAAATTTTAGATAGGGCCAATGTATTTTTGGATTATAAAGAAAATAAATACTAAAGAAGTACAAGCTAGCAACATAGAAATAAATTACAGGCTCTCTTATGAGAGTCTATTTTTAGGTTAAGATTAAAGTTAATATAAAGATAGCCATAGAGCATAAAATAAATTTAATAGAAAAATCAATTCTTATGTAACTTTTCTTTTTAGAAAATCTCAACATACTCTATACAAAAACTTACTATATTATGGTATATTTTTCTTATACATATTTTATGGGAGAGAGTTATGAGAAAAGATATTGAGGATCTAATTAAAAGTTTAAAATTGCCTACTTTTGGGATGAAAAAAGACTATAAATGTGCAGAAGAATATTTGGAAGCTGATGAGAGAGTTTTGTTCATATATCCAGGTAATGCATCTATAAATAAGTCAGGGAATAAATTGGAATCTAATCCATTAGATATTAAGAATAAAATAGCTGGAATATTTGTAATTACGGCTAAAAGAGTTTTTCACGCAAATAATATTTTAGGAACACATTTTGAACAAATACCTATAAGCGAAGTATCTTCTTATAGAGTAAGTAAAATGCCTTTAGTAAGTGGAGTTATCCAGGTAATTTCTAATAACTATATAATAGAAGTAGATTTATCATCTAAAAAACAAATAGTTGAAGCAGCTAAAATTGCTATAGAAAAAGCATTAAAAAATAAGAATGTTATAAAATTAGAAAATCAATCTAATAACACTTCTATAGATATCCCTGAACAAATCAAAAAACTAGCAGATTTAAGGGATGTAGGAATACTATCAGAACAAGAGTTTACTCAGAAGAAAAAAGAGTTGCTTGAGAGAATGTAAATTTGAGTTTCTACATTAATAATGATGTTTAGAATATGAATTAATATGCATTGAATATATAAAGGTGAGATCTTTAAGTTAGAATCTCACCATATTTTATTTTAGCCACTAATTAGCCACTTAGTAAGAATATAATAAAACTAATTAACGTTAAGCTATATAGGGTTAATCCTTGAAAACACTCGCTTTATCTAAAGTTAGCAAAATCTATAAAATCATTTTAGACAAAAGGCGAGTGTGGGGTCAAAGACCAGGTCAGCTAGTCTCAATACAATGTATCATGCGGTATAACAGTCTTTTAGGACTGTTTTTTTGTTTTTTTAAATATAAAAATATTAAATATATATTTTGATAATAAATTATAATTAAAAAGCCAATGAAAACATATACATAAAGATGTAATATAGGGAATAACTAAGTATGAAGAAGATTGAAGAAGAAAAACTCTCTTAATATTCTGTAAATTCAGAAAAAACGAGTTGAAATTATGTAGAATAAGCTGTAAAATGTTTATAACAAACAGGTTCTTAACTAATTAATAGTTAAGGGTGGAAGGGGTTGACTTTATGAAAGTAACTGTAATAGCAAAAAATATTGAATTAACAAAGGCCTTGAAGGAAACAGTAGAAAAAAAGATATCAAAGCTTGGAAAATACTTTAACCCAGAAGTAGAGGCAAGGGCAACCTTAAGTGTACAAAAAAATAGACAAATAATAGAAGTTACTATTCCTTTTAATGGAGTTATATTAAGAGGAGAAGAAGCAACAGATGATTTATATAAATCTATAGATTTAGTAGAAGAAAAGTTAGAAAGACAAATAAGAAAACAAAGAACAAAGCTTTCTAGAAGAAATCATGGAGCTGATTCATTAAGATATGCATCATTTAGTGAAGTAGCAGCAGAAAATGATGATAATGAAGAAGAGTTTAATGTAGTTAAAACTAAAAGATTTAGTGTTAAACCAATGTCAACTGAAGAAGCAATTCTACAAATGGAACTTTTAGGGCATAACTTCTTTGTATTCCAAGATTCTGAATCAAACGATATGAATGTTGTATATAAGAGAAAAGACGGACAATATGGTCTGATTGAACCAGAAATGTATTAAAAAGAGCTGAAAAGCTCTTTTTTTATGTCTAAAAATATTTTATTTTTCTTAAAAAAACTATATAGCTATTGATAAGGTTATCAATAATGATATAATTGTAGCATAAACATTTTAGGAGGAAACCAATGGAGAAAATTGCATTAATAACAGATACAACTAGTGATTTGCCTCAAGATATTATAGAAAAGTACAATATAAAAATTCTACCGTTTAGAATTATATATAAGGATCGTGAGTATAAAGATAAATATGAAATTACTCCGAAAGAAGTTTATGATAACTTTGAAAAAGAAATTCCAACATCCTCATTACCATTAGCTCAAGATATGGAAGACCTATATGATGAGTTAGAGAAGGAAGGATATACCCATGCGATAGCTATAACATTATCAAGTGGATTATCTGGAATTAGTAATGCTTTAAGACTTGTAAGTGAAAACCATGATAATATTGAATCTTTTGTGTATGATTCTAAGACTATATCTTGGGGAGAAGGAATACTTGTAAAAAAATGTGCAGAACTTATAGAACAAGGAAAAGACTTCAACTATATAAAAAATATATTGCCTGAATTAAGGAAAAAGGTTAAATTATTTTTTGTAGTTGGAACATTAGAATATTTAAGAAAGGGTGGAAGAATCGGTAGAATATCCGGAACCATAGGAGATTTATTGAATTTAAAGCCAATTGTAGCCGTGGATGATGAGGGAAGATACTTCACTCATAGTAAGGTAAGAGGTAGAAAACAATCCTTAAATAAAATGGTTAATATAGTTAAAGAGATTGTTAACGACAAAGAGCATGATATAATTGTATTAAATGGTTGCTCAGATGAGGATTGCCAATATATGATAGATCAATTTGAAAAAATAGATAATGTAAGCTCTGTTAATTATGGTGGAGATATCAGCCCTGTATCAGGAGTTCATAGTGGACCAGGACTCGTAGGGGTTGTTTTAGTAGAAAAAGAATAGAAAATAAGACCTTCTTATATTAGGAGGTTTTATTTTTTTACCAAAAACCTCTAAAAATACTATACTTAAAGGTTTTTGGTTGATTATTATAATAAATAAGTGATATAATTTATAAAGTGTATCGGTAAATAAAATATAGATTGCGAGGATCGATTAATGGGATTACTAAATAAGTTATTTGGAAATTATAGTGAGAGAGAAGTAAAAAGGATAAGACCTATTGTAGATAAGATAGATTCATTGGGAGCGGCTATGGAAGCTTTAAGTGATGATGAACTTAGAGGAAAAACAGATGAGTTTAAGGAAAGAGTACAAAATGGGGAATCTTTAGATCATATACTTCCAGAAGCCTTTGCTGTTGTTAGAGAAGCTGCTTCTAGAACACTTGGAATGAAACATTATAGAGAACAATTAATTGGTGGTATAGTTTTACATCAAGGTAGAATTTCAGAAATGAAAACTGGAGAAGGTAAAACTCTTGTTGCTACACTTCCTGCTTATCTAAATGCTTTATCAGGAAATGGAGTTCATATTGTAACAGTAAATGACTACCTAGCAAAAAGAGATAGAGATTGGATGGGAAAAGTTTACGAATTTTTAGGATTAACTACTGGTGTAATAGTTCATGGATTAAACAATGATCAAAGAAGAACTGCTTATGCAGCTGACATAACTTATGGAACAAATAATGAATATGGATTTGATTACCTAAGAGATAACATGGTAATTTATAAAGAAGAAAGAGTTCAAAGAAAGTTAAACTTTGCCATAGTGGATGAAGTTGACTCAATTTTAATAGATGAGGCTAGAACTCCGCTTATAATTTCTGGAGCAGGGGAAAAGTCTACAGAGTTTTATAAAATAGCAGATTATTTTGTAAAAAGATTAAATAAAGAAGAGCATTTTACAATAGATGAAAAAGCTAATGCAGCAATGCTTACAGAAGCAGGTGTTGAAATGGCTGAAGGTGCTTTCAAAGTTGATAACTATGCAGATGCAGGTAATATTGAACTTCAACATTACATAACTCAAGCTCTTAAAGCTAATTATGTAATGAAAAGAGATAAAGATTACATGGTTAAAGATGGCGAAGTTATAATAGTTGATGAATTTACAGGAAGACTTATGGAAGGAAGAAGATATTCAGATGGTCTTCACCAAGCTATAGAAGCAAAAGAAGGCGTTAAAGTTGAGAGGGAATCAAAAACTTTAGCAACTATTACCTTCCAAAATTACTTTAGAATGTATGACAAATTATCAGGTATGACAGGTACAGCTTTAACAGAAGAATTGGAATTCAGAGAAATATATAACTTAGACGTTATTGTAATACCTACACATATGCCTATAGCAAGACAAGATTTACCAGATGTAGTATATAAAACAGAAAAAGGTAAGTTCTTAGCTGTAGTAGAAGAAATAACAGAAACTTACCAAACAGGTCAACCTGTTCTAGTAGGTACAGTAAGTATAGAAAAGTCAGAAGTTTTATCTGAACTTTTAAAGAGAAAAGGAATTCCTCATAGAGTATTAAATGCGAAATACCATGAGCAAGAAGCTGAAATAGTTTCTCATGCAGGTGAAAGAGGTACAGTAACAATAGCTACTAATATGGCTGGTAGAGGTACTGATATTAAACTTGGAGAAGGTGTTACAGACGTAGGTGGATTAAAGATAATAGGTACTGAAAGACATGAGTCTAGAAGAATAGATAATCAGCTTAGAGGACGTGCAGGAAGACAAGGAGATCCAGGGTCATCAAGATTCTATATTTCATTAGAAGATGACTTAATGAGAATATTTGGTGCAGAAAAAATAACACCAATGATAGAGAAGTTTGGATTTACTGATGATGAAGCTATTGAGAGTAAAATGGTTTCAAAATCTATTGAAAATGCACAAAAGAAAGTTGAAGGAAATAACTTTGATATAAGAAAAACTTTACTTGGCTATGATGATGTTATGAATATGCAAAGAGAAGTTATCTACAAACAAAGATCAGAAGTTTTAGAAGGTGAAAATCTTAAGGATCAAGTTCAAGATATGTTAAAAGAACTTATAGATGGATCTGTAGATGCTCACTTAGAAAATGCAACTGATAATATTGATGAAGAAATCAAGAAATTGCTTGCTTATTTAGAAGAAATATTCTTGCCACATGGAAGCTTTGAGGTAAATGAGTTAGCTAAACTTTCAAATGATGAAATAAAAGAAGCTATACTTAAAAAAGCTAAAGAAATATATGAGGGCAAAGAACTAGAATTTGGTGAAGAGCAAATCAGAGAAATTGAAAGAGTAGTTCTTCTAAGAGTAGTTGATACTAAGTGGATGGATCATATAGATAGTATGGATCACCTAAAACAAGGTATAGGACTTAGAGCATATAAACAACAAAACCCAACTCAAGCATATCAATTTGAGGGTTCTGCAATGTTTGAAGAAATGATAGAAAACATAAAGGTAGAAACTATAAAGTTATTATTCCATGTTAGAGTTGAAAAGAAACCAGAAAGAGAAAGAGTAATCAAAGAAACTGGAGCATCTCATGGAGAACAGCCAGAAGATCTTAAACAAGAACCAGTAAAAAAAGATAAAAAAGTAGGAAGAAACGATCCTTGCCCATGTGGATCAGGTAAAAAATATAAAAACTGTCATGGAAGAACTTCTATATAATATAAAGCAACATCTAGGAAAAATTCAGCGTGTCTGAATTTTTTCCTTTATCAAAAAAAATGAAGAAAGTGGTGATTTTTTTATGATATTAGAGTTAGAAAATTCTATAAGCAGACTAAAACTAATAAAAGAAAATTTAAAAGAAATGGGGGCTTCACTTTGACCTAGGTGGGTTAAAGAAAAAGCTTGAAGAACTAGAATTTAAAATGCAAGAAACATCTTTTTGGGAGGACATTAATAAGGCAGGGGAAATAACTCAAGAAGCTAAGAGAATAAAGGATAAACTAGATTATTTCAGTTCTTTAAATACTAGAGTTGAAGATGTTGAGATATTATTTGAACTGTTAGAAGAGGATGATGAAGAAACTCCTAAAGAGATAATAGGGGAAGTTAAAGGGATATTTAAGGAAATAGAAAATCTCAAGATTCAAATACTTCTTTCAGGAGAGTATGATAGAAATAATGCTATATTAACTCTTCATACAGGTGTTGGTGGAACGGATGCAAATGATTGGACAGAAATGCTCCTTAGAATGTATACACGTTATTGTGATAAGATGGGATATAAACTTCAAACACTAGAGTACTTAGAAGGTGATGAAGCAGGAATAAAAAGTGTAACTCTAAGAGTTGAGGGAGAATATGCTTACGGATACTTAAAAGCAGAAAAAGGAATCCATAGACTAGTTAGAATATCACCATTTAATGCTAATGGCAAAAGGCAAACTTCATTTTCTTCAGTAGAAATATTACCAGAACTTACAAAAGAGCAAGACATAGAAATAAATCCAGTAGATTTAAAGATTGATACTTACAGAGCTAGTGGTGCAGGTGGACAGCATGTTAATACAACAGACTCGGCAGTAAGAATAACACATATTCCTACAGGTGTAGTGGTACAATGTCAAAATGAACGAAGCCAGATACAAAATAGAGAAACTGCAATGAGTATGCTTAAAGCTAAGTTGGTTGAACTTAAAGAAAGAGCTCATAAAGATAAGATAGAAGACTTAACAGGTGAGCTTAAGGATATGGGATGGGGAAGCCAAATAAGATCCTATGTATTTCATCCTTATTCTATGGTTAAGGATCATAGAACAAACTATGAAACCTCAAATGTAAATGGTGTAATGGATGGAGATATTCAGGAATTCATAAACACATTTTTGGCACAATTAAGCGAAAATTAAATTAATAAATACTTAAAAGGTGTTGAAGGATTTTTAATCTTTTCCAGCACCTTTTAGTATATAATAGATTATATAAAGTATGAAATGAGGGAAAAAGTATGGAAGTAAAAAATACAAAAGCATATAAAATAGTTATTGATTATATAAAAGATAAAGTATTCAGAAAAGAATTAAAAACAGGAGACAAACTTCCAACGGAAAGAGAACTTGCAGAGAATTTAAAAGTATCAAGAACATCTGTAAGAGAAGCTATAAGAGCATTAGAGGTTATAGGACTTATAGAAAGCAAGCAAGGGGCTGGAAACTATATAAAAAATGATTTTGAAAAGTCTTTATTTGAGCCATTATCAGTTATGTTTATGCTTCAGGAAAGCAGCCCTAAGGATATATTTAATTTAAGAGAAATTTTAGAAATGGAATGTTGTAAGCTTGCTGTAAAAAATGTAAAAGACTATGAATTAGATAAATTAGGTGCAATTATAAGTGAGATGAAAGAAACTGATGATGAAGAAAGGAATAGTGTATTAGATAAAGAATTACATAGCTTAGTAGCAACTATAAGTGGAAATAAATTAATAATAAATGTGTTGAATGTTATATCCGTATTGATAGAAGCATCTATAAAAGAATATAGAAGTCAGATAATTAATCTGTTTAAAAGCAATGATGAACTTATGGAAATACATGAAGGTATATATTTAGCACTTAGAAATAGAAGTGAAGAAGAGATAGTTGATGTTATGAATAAACATTATGAACTCATAAAAAAAGCAGTTAAGATGTAATTATAGGAAAAATAGTTATAATTTTAACAATAAATTTTAAGTATATTTAAAAATAAACTATATTTTTTGCAACTATTGATAGCATATCCTAAAAAAACAAGCCTATTTAATAAAAATATTAAATAGGCTTGTTTTTTTTTAGATTTAGCTTTCATTCCGTTAAGAAAATGTTTACAATGTAAATAGAGATATTGGTAATACCAATTTTAATATTGGTGATACCAATATCGAAAGGGGGAGAAAAAATGAATAGTTATTTGTTATTTGTGTTGGCGCTTTTGCCGATAATTTGGCTAATGGTATCATTAGGTGTATTGAAAATACCAGGATACAAAGCAATCCCTGTAGCTTTAGTTATAACAATATTTTTAGCAGTTTTAGTTTGGAAAGTTTCAGTACCACATGCATTAGGAGCAACACTAGAAGGTTTTGCGATGGGATTATGGCCCATAATGATAGTAATCATTGCAGCTGTATTTACCTACAATTTAACCCTTCATACAGGCGGAATGGAAACAATTAAAAAAATGATGACAGGTATTACAACAGATAAGAGAATTTTAGTTTTAATACTTGCTTGGGGGTTTGGAGGATTCTTAGAGGCAATAGCTGGATTTGGAACAGCAGTTGCTATACCAGCAAGTATAATGGTTGCCTTAGGCTTTGAACCAATATTTGCTGCAGTAATATGCCTTATGGCAAATACTACGCCCACAGCATTTGGAGCTATTGGACTACCTGTATCAACATTAGCAAATGTTACAGGAATAGATGTAGCACCTCTATCATACACAGTTTCATTGCAATTATTTGTACTTATTGTGGTTGTGCCTATAGCACTTGTTATGATAACAGGAAAAAGTGTTAAGGCAATAAAAGGAGTATTAGGAATTTCATTAATATCAGGATTATCATTTGCATTACCACAAATATTCATAGCTAAATACTTAGGAGCTGAATTGCCAGCTATTTTAGGATCAGTTGTTTCTATGGGAGTAACAATTCTTTGGGCAAAAATGTTCCATAAAGATAAAGCAAAAGAAGATGCAGAAAAAGTTACTTTAAAAGAAGGAATTATGGCGTGGTTACCATTTATATTAGTGTTTACATTTATATTAGTAACTTCACCTTTAATCCCAGCAATAAATGGACCATTATCATCAATAAAAACATCTGTACATTTGTATACAGGTGAAGGTGGAAAAGCATATACTTTCCAATGGCTTTCAGCACCAGGAACTTTAATTATTATAGCTACTTATATAGCTGGATTTATTCAAGGATTATCATTTGGAGGAATTACAAAAGTTTTAGGACAAACCATAAAACAAATGAGCAAATCATTTATAACTATATTAGCCATCGTAGCACTAGCTAAGGTAATGCAGTATAGCGGAATGATTAAATCTATAGCTGTAGTTTTAGTTGCAGTTACAGGTCCATTCTATCCAATAATATCTCCAATAATAGGTGCATTAGGAACTTTTGTAACAGGTTCTGATACATCTGCAAACGTTTTATTTGGAGGGCTTCAGGTAGAAGCAGCAAATGGATTAGGTTTAAGTCCTTATTGGCTTGCAGCAGCTAATACAGTAGGAGCAACAGCAGGAAAGATGATATCGCCACAAAGCATAGCAGTAGCAACAGCAGCTACTGGATTAAGTGGTAAAGAAGGAACTATATTAAATACAACATTAAAGTTTTGTTTAGTTTATGTAATAATACTAGGAATAATAGTTTTCTTTGGAAGAGGGCTATTAGGAGTTTGATGAATCTAGGGTAAAACCTATTATAAATATATTAGTAAATGGAGGAGTTATAAATGAATATAGTTGTTTGTATTAAACAAGTGCCAGGAACATCAAAGGTTGAAGTTGATCCTGTTACTGGAGTTTTAAAAAGAGATGGAATAGACACAAAGATGAATCCTTATGACTTATATGCCTTAGAAACAGCCGTAAGACTTAAGGAAAAGTTAGGTGGTACAATAAAAGTTATTACTATGGGACCTCCTCAAGCCAAAGACGTAATAATGGAAGCTTATTCTATGGGAGCAGATGAGGGGACAATAATATCAGATAGAAAATTTGCTGGAGCTGATGTTTTAGCAACCTCTTATACAATTTCTCAAGGAGTAAGAAAATTAGGTGACTTTGACTTAATCCTTTGTGGTAAACAAACTACAGACGGAGATACAGCTCAAGTTGGACCTGAAATGGCAGAGTACTTAAATATACCTCATATATCTAACGTAAGAAATATAAAAGAAACTAAAGACAATGCTTTAGTTGTAGAAATGGATATGCCAAACACAATTGAAGTTGCAGAAATAAAATTCCCTTGTTTAATAACAGTAGAAAAGGATATAAATCAGCCAAGATTACCTTCCTTTAAAAAGAAAATGGCAACAAAAAATAGAGAAATCAGAATGATATCTTTAAATGAATTCGAAGATAAAGATGAAATGAAATATGGACTTAATGGATCACCAACTCAAGTTGAAAGAATTTTTCCACCTGAAGTAAATAGTCATAGAGAAATGTGGAAAGAAGATAGTGAGAAAATAGTAGAAAAGATGTCACATACTCTTAAGGAATTAAGATTTATATAGGAGGGGAAATATTATGGCAAAGTTAGTAGTTCATAACGAAAAAATTGATAATAAAAGTGAAGCGATAAAATTATGTCCTTTTGGAGCAATGGATATAGTTAATAATAATATAGAGATAAACGCAAGCTGCAAAATGTGTAGACTTTGTGTAAGAAAAGGACCAGAAGGCGCATTTGAATATGTAGAAGGAGAAAAGAAACCTTCAGTAGATAAGAGTTTATGGAAGGGCGTAGGAGTATATGTTGACCATGTAGAGGGAGATATACATCCTGTAACATTTGAACTTATAGGTAAAGCAAGAGAGCTTGCAGCTAAGGTTAATCAAGAAGTTTATTGCGTATTTGTAGGACATGATATAGAGGATAAAGCTGAAGAATTACTTCATTATGGAGTAGACAAAGTTTATGTATATGATAGTGAAAAGTTAAAAGAATTCAGAATTGAACCTTATGCAGCTGCTTTTGAAGATTTTATAAATAAAGTAAAACCAACGGCTATATTAGTAGGTGCAACTACAGTAGGTAGAAGTTTAGCTCCTAGAATTGCAGCTAGATTTAGAACAGGATTAACAGCAGATTGTACAGTGCTAGATATAAAAGAAAATACTGATTTAGTTCAAATAAGACCAGCCTTTGGTGGAAATATTATGGCTCAAATTATTACACCTAATTCTAGACCACAGCTTGCAACTGTTAGATATAAGGTTATGTTAGCGCCTGAGAGAAGTGAAGATGTAAATGGACAAATCATAAGATGTACTATAGAAGATGAAAAATTAGCTTCAAACATAGATGTATTAGAGGTATTTAAAAAGGAAGCTGAAACTGGAATATCTGATGCTGAGGTTCTAGTAGTAGCTGGTAGAGGAGTTAAAACAGAAAAAGATTTAGCTATGGTAGAAGAACTAGCAAAACTATTAGGAGGAGAAGTTGCTGTTACAAGACCTCTTATAGAGTCAGGATGGGCAGATGCTAAGAGACAAGTAGGCTTAAGTGGAAGAACAGTTAGACCAAAACTAATCATAACCTTAGGAGTTTCTGGAGCAGTTCAGTTTACAGCAGGAATGAATAAATCAGATGTTATATTCTCAATAAATAAGGATGAAAAAGCTCCAATATTCCAAGTTGCTCACTATGGAATAGTAGGAGATATGTATGAAATAATACCACAATTAATTGAGAATATAAAGTTATCAAAGGAGGCTTAATATCATGGAATATAAAAATATCGAATTAAATGATTATGAAGCAATAAAAGCATTGATTAATGACGATGAAAGAGTTTTATATAAAGAAGCAATAGGAGAAGACTATTCTCATGATGAGCTTGGAGCAGTTAAAAAAATGCCTGATTTGGTAGTTCAAGCTGCATGTACTGAAGATGTATCAAAGGTTATGAAATACGCTTACGATAATAATATTGTAGTTACTCCTAGAGGTTCGGGGACTGGACTAGTTGGAGCTGCCGTTCCAATATACGGTGGAATAGTAATTGATTTATCAAGAATGAACAAAATTCTTGAAATAGATGAAGAAAACCTAACATTAACATTAGAACCAGGTGTACTTCTTATGGAGATAGGTAAATATGTTGAGGAATTTGACTTATTTTACCCACCAGATCCAGGTGAAAAAACAGCTACAATAGGGGGTAATATAAGCACAAATGCAGGTGGTATGAGAGCTGTTAAATACGGTGTTACAAGAGACTTTGTTAGGGGTTTAGAAGTTGTTCTTCCTAATGGAGAAGTAACAAATCTTGGAGGAAAAGTAGTTAAAAATAGTTCTGGTTATGCCCTTAAAGATCTAATTATAGGAGCAGAAGGCACACTAGGAATAGTAACAAAAGCTATACTTAAGTTATTACCATTGCCTAAGAAAGCTATATCACTACTTATTCCATTCCCAGATTTAGATAGAGCAATTGAAACTGTACCTAAGATAATAAAATCAAAAACTATACCAACAGCTATAGAATTCATGCAAAGAGCTGCAATAGTAGCAGCAGAAGAGTTTTTAGGAAAGAAATTCCCTGATTCACAATCAGATGCATATATTTTATTAACCTTCGATGGAAATTCCAAAGAAGAAATAGAAGCAAGTTATGAAAAAGTAGCTAATATTTGTTTAGAAAATGGAGCTTTAGATGTACTTATATCAGATACAGAAGAAAGACAAGAATCTATTTGGTCAGCTAGAGGAGCTTTCCTTGAAGCAATAAAAGCATCAACAACTGAAATGGATGAAGTTGACGTTGTAGTTCCAAGAAATAAGGTTGCAGAATTTATTAAATATACACATCAATTAGAAGAAAAACATGAAATAAGAATAAGAAGTTTTGGGCATGCTGGAGATGGTAACTTACACATTTACATCTTAAAAGATGCCTTAGACGAAGAAACTTGGAATAAAAAACTTCTTGAAGTAATGGAAGACATGTATGCAAAAGGAAGAGAATTAAAAGGACAAGTCTCAGGAGAACATGGTATAGGTTTAGCTAAGAGACCATATCTTAAAAAAGCTGTACCAGAAGAAAACTTAATTATAATGAAAGGCATAAAGAAAGCCTTTGACCCAAGCAATATTCTAAACCCTGGTAAGGTTATATAGTGATAGAAATGTAAGAGAAGGACATTGTGATGGCTATGTTAATAGTTACTCATGATGTCCTTTTCTTGTATTACTGTAAATAGTATGTTAATTAGCGATTTTTTGTCGTTTTATGGCTAATGAGATTTTATATACTTACTTCAACTTCTTATAACATTGTTGGAAATAAAAGTTGGTAAAATTTGTGCAGATGTTAAAACTCACAAACAGCCTCATGACAGAAGTTTGTATCTCTCAAAAGTTCTCCTCTATAATTCACAATTTTAAAATCTTCTGCCCTTAGCTGCTTCTTCCCTGTAATAAATTTTTTCAGCAGCCCAAGGGATATATTAGTTTCCTCCAAAGTTATAACAAACCAATTAATATAAAAACTTAAATATTTACTTGCTACATTATGAAAACTCTTAAGAAATTTCTTAAATTCTCTGCCTCTTTTTATAATTTCCTTATTATGCATACCACATGTATTTAAAATTACAAGTTTTTCAAAATATTTTGTATTAAAACCCATTGAACCATCTACAATAACTTTCATGTTATTGTCCTTTGCAAAATAGAAATATGTCCAGTTTCTTGGAGTAGCTATATAGCGGCTTTTTTCATCAATAATTGGTTTTAAAATTGTATGTAGTATTTCTCCATTAATAAGTGATTTGCTAGACGGCTTAATAAACTTATTATCTTCTATATCTTTACAGTTTAGTATTATTATATTTTCCCTTTTAAGAATTTGTCCATTCAACATATATCTTTCCTTATCTAGCCTGGTCATTGAGAAATTCTTGTTAATACTGTGATTTCCTTTAAAACTCTCCTTTAGTCTAATTTCATCTACTTCTATATTAAAAAGCTTTTTATTCATTATCCTAGTACCAATAACACTTAAAATTTTATGCCTCCAGTGAAAGGAAGTTTTTAAGTCAATATTTAGAATTTCAGCTATCTTCCTAAGCGTAAGCTTTTCCTTTATACAGAACATGTACTTAATCCACATATCTATTGGTTTTTTGCTGTAACTTAATGGGGAGCCGGTTATATCTGAAAAGTTCTTACAACACTTTTTGCATCTATACCTCTGTATTCCTTTTTTACTTTTGCCATATTTAATTACGTTCTCGCTATTTTTACAAACAGGACAATCTTTATTAACTTCTACTTTAAATACATTTTCAGCATTTTTAATATCTTCCTTCGAATATATATATTCTTCTTTTATTTCAATAGATTTGTTATAAAAATATTTATCAATTATCTCTAAAATTTTATCATGGTTCAAAGAATTCATCTCCCTAAAAAGATTGTTTCTTTGAATTATTGCCTTTTAAACTCATATTAAATCACTAAATATAAGTCTAAATTCTCAATTGTCCTAAATATCTCTACCAACTTTTTGTTCCAACAATGTCCTATGCATTTAAAGTATCTGTACAGAATCCTTGCAGACAAAAATCGACAGTTATCAAAATCTATAAATAAAAGAAGTACCACTAATGTTTAAAAGTTGTTTTTAGTAGTACTTCTTCCTGTAGCTATTTATTTAAGTTTTTAGTTTTTAAATCTTTATAAATTAAATATATAGATAAGAATGAAAAAATCAAAAATCCCCCTAAAGATCCGTAGAAAAGTCTGGAGTCATAAATTGTGAAAGTAAAACTACCATAATAGTTAGACAGTATATATTTATATACAAGATCATAGGTTAAATTAATCCCATGTGAACTAGTATATTCATAAGTATCATTAGGAGTATGAATGTTAGAATAATCCTCAAAGCCTAAAGTAACTCCATCGATACCTAAAGAGTTAAAAGGGGCATGATCTGAAACATCTTCAAATTTTTTTACATAGTAGACTTTATTATTTTCTAAAATATTTGATAAGTCTTCTATAAGTTCAGAATTACGCACATATTTACCTGAAATTATAGATAAAGAAGTATCCTTAGTTGAAGCCACCATATCAAAGTTTATTAATTTGGAGTCCTTAATAGAATCTAAATTGTTTGTAGAGAAATCTTGAGAACCTAGTAAACCAAATTCCTCTCCGTTTAAGGCTAAAATAATTATATCTCTATCAGGTTTAGGTAAAGAAGCAAGATTTTTAGATAATTCTAATAAAAAAGAAATTCCTGAGGCGTTATCTAAAGCACCTGAATATAGGTTTCCACCTAAATCAATTCCTAAGTGATCAAAGTGAGCAGATAATATAAGAGGAGGCAAAGTAGAATCTCTTCCTTTAATTTTTCCAACTATATTTGGTATATTTGTATCAACAACTTCCATAGGTATGAAGCAATCTAAAGTATAATCTTCTCCAAGTTTATCTAAGATTTCATCGTAGACCTCTTTAGTGATAGAAATATACATGCTGCAAGGAGAGTTATATAAAAATGAACTTCTAAAATCACTAGAATTGTCAGAAACATATAACATAAAGGAACCTTGCGAATTTTGGATTACTATACTTTGAGTAAAAATATATAATTTACTATCTCTAAATTTTTCACCAAATGAGAAGGTATTTTCCTTAAAATTCAATAAATCTTCTTTAAAATCTACACCATATTTAAACTCTTTATATACATTTCCACCTGGGGATTTAAGGATTAAACTTGGTGAACCATTTATGAGCTTAGGTGCCTTAACTTTAAACATTTCTCTATAATCATCATTATAGCTATTGATAGAACTATTCCTAAGTTCATTTATTATATATTCTGAGGTTTTAATATTTCCCTCACTTCCAGCAAGCCTTCCTTCGTATGTAGAAGAAGAGAGCTCTTTTATATTATTTAATACATTATCAGTATCAAAAGGTTTGTATGTAAGTTTAAAATAGAGTGAGATTGAAAATAATGTTAAGAAAAGGAGACTTATAAAAGCCCAAATATATTTTTTCATGTTAAACCCCTTATGTAAAAACTATATAAATACATATGATATTTAACCAAAATCTATGACAAGGGGAAACTTGATTATATGAGGATTATTATTATAATAATATATGGAGTAAATTTTTAGGAGGAGAAAATGAATAACATTAATGAAGTATTAAGTAAAGAATTAAATATAAGTTTAAAGCAGGTAGAAAGTGTAATAGAGCTAATAGATGGAGGAAACACTGTACCTTTTATAGCTAGATATAGAAAAGAAGTTACTGGTGGGTTAACGGATGAAGTTTTAAGAAAATTTTCTGAAAGATTAACATATTTAAGGAATCTTAATGAAAGAAAAGAAAATGTAATAAGGATTATAGAAGAAACAGGAAATTTAACTGAAGAAATAAAAGAAAAAGTATTAAAAGCAGAAACTCAATCAGAAGTTGAAGATATATATAGGCCATTTAAGCCTAAGAAAAGAACTAGGGCAACAATAGCTCTAGAAAAAGGGCTAAAGCCATTAGCTGACCTTATATTCACAGGTGAATTTAAGGGGAATCTACTAGATAAGGCTAAAGAGTTTGTTGATGAAGAGAAGGCTGTTTTAAATGAAGAAGAAGCATTAGCAGGGGCTATGGATATAGTAGCAGAACAAATTTCAGACAATGCGGATTATAGAAAATGGCTTAGAGAATTCTTATTTAAAGAGGGTGTACTTGAAACAAAGGGGGGTTCAGAAGAACCAACTCCTTATGAAATGTATTATGACTATTCAGAGCCTGTAAGATTTTTACCTTCACATAGAATATTAGCTATAAATAGAGGGGAAAAAGAGAAAATATTAAATGTAAAAGTAGTAGCTAATGAAGAAAAAATAATTACTTACCTAAAAAATAGAATACTTAAAGGTAATAGTGAAACAGATAAGTATTTAGAAGAAGCCATAAAAGATTCCTTAAAAAGACTTATATATCCTTCTATTGAAAGAGAAATAAGAAGTGAATTAACAGAAAAAGGTGAAGAGGGAGCTATAAGAATATTTAATGAAAATCTTAAATCCCTACTTATGCAATCCCCTATAAAAGGAAAAGTAGTTATGGGATATGACCCAGGCTTTAGAACAGGATGTAAAGTAGCTGTTTTAGATGATACTGGTAAATTTTTAGAGAAGGCTACAGTTTATCCAACAGTACCTAAAAAGGATGTAAAAGGAACTATAAAGGTTTTAAAAGAGTTAATAAATAAATATGGCGTTGACGTAATATCATTAGGAAATGGTACAGCATCTAGAGAATCAGAAGAAGTGCTTGCAGAAATGATTACTGAAATCAAAAAAGAAACAGGTAGAGATGTATATTACTGCATAGTTTCAGAAGCAGGTGCATCAGTTTATTCCGCATCAGAACTTGCTCAAAAGGAATACCCTGATTTAGATGTAACAATAAGAGGTGCTATATCAATAGGAAGAAGACTTCAAGACCCTCTAGCAGAACTTGTTAAGATAGACACTAAATCCATTGGAGTAGGTCAATACCAACATGATGTGGCAGTTAAAAAACTTGATGAATCTCTAAAAGGAGTAGTAGAAGATTGCGTAAATAAGGTTGGCGTAGACTTAAACGTTGCGACCCCATCTTTACTTAGTTATATATCAGGAATAAATACCTCCATTGCAGCTAATATAGTAGCATATAGAGAAGAAAATGGAAAATTCAAAAATAGAAAAGAACTTTTAAAAGTTAAAAGATTAGGACAAAAAGCATATGAGCAGTGTGCAGGGTTCTTAAGGGTAATGGAAAGCAGCGAGCCTCTAGATAATACAGCTGTACATCCAGAGTCATACGTAACAGCTAACAATCTTATAAAAGAATTAGGATATTCGAAAGGTGAACTTAAAAAAGATTCTTTAACAGATATTGAAGGAAGAGTTCAAGAAATAGGAATAAAAGAACTTGCAGCAAGACTTAATGTAGGAGAGCCTACACTAAAAGATATAGTAGGAGAACTTAAGAAACCAGGAAGAGATCCAAGAGAAGAACTTCCAAAGCCAATATTTAAATCAGGAGTAATTGATTTAAAAGATTTAAAACCTGGAATGGAATTAATGGGAACTGTTAGAAATGTATCAGACTTTGGAGCTTTTGTAGATATAGGAGTTCACCAAGATGGATTAGTTCATAAATCTCAAATGGCTAATAGAAGAGTAAATCACCCCCTAGACATCGTTAAATTAGGAGATATAATTAAAGTTAAGATTCTAGAGGTTGATGAAAAAAGAAAAAGAATATCCCTGTCCATGAAGGATGTTTCACAAGAATAAAAAATATCTTGTCAAAAATTAAACTTGGATATATAATAAAGACAAGAAGAAAAAAATTAAATTATCTTCAGGGCGGGGCGTAATTCCCCACCGGCGGTATAGCCCGCGAGCTAAGTTTTTTAGCATGATTCGGTGAAACTCCGAGGCCGACAGTATAGTCTGGATGAAAGAAGGTAGTAATTAGGATTACTTAGTTATTATGCCCTGAATCTTATGATTCAGGGTTTTTGTTATTTTTTATTATCCTAATATTGCCCAGGAAGATATATCTTTAGGAGGCGTATTATAAATGAACGATTCAAGATTAAACAAACAAATTAGGATTGCACTATTATCAGGAATAGCTTTTGTACTAATGTATTTTGATTTTCCACTACCATTTTTTCCACCATTTTTGAAAATTGATGTATCTGATATTCCAGCTTTAATAGGAGCTTTTTCTCTAGGACCAGTAGCAGGTATAGTTATAGAACTTATTAAAAATATTCTTTATACCTTAATTAAAGGATCATCTTCAATGTTTATAGGAGAGTTTGCGAACTTTGCTATAGGAGCTACTTGGGTGTTTGTAGCAGGATTTATATATAATAGAAATAGAACTTTCAAGACAGCAATAATAGGTTTAGTTTCATCAGTATTAGCAATGACTGTAATGGCAGTATTATTAAACTACTTTGTATTACTACCTATGTATGTTAATGTTTTTAAAGTTGATTTAGGTGGAAGCATAGGAAGTTTTATTGCAGTAGCAACAGTACCATTTAACATTTTAAAAGGAGCTATTTCATCAACTGCAACAGTATTACTATATAAACCAGTGATTGCAGTAATAAACAGACAGTCTATAAGAACAGTAAAATATTAGATTAAAAATAAAAAACCTCGGATATTCCGGGGTTTTTATATTTGTCCTAATATTATAATGTCCTAATATTATAATATTAGGACATTAGGACATTTATCTTTTCCACATTATAAGAGCATCTTCTTTATTATCTTCATAGTAGTTTTTTCTAATTCCTTCTTCAGAAAAACCTAATTTTTTGTATAACCACTGAGCAGGAAGATTAGATACTCTTACCTCTAAAGTTATTTCTTTTGCACCTCTAGCATAAGCCTTATCTAAAAGCGCATTTAATAAAGTTTCACCTATACCTTTACATCTATAATCTGGATGAACCGCTATATTAGTAATATGAGCTTCTTCCAATATCACCCATATACCTCCATAAGCTATTACTCTGTTGTCCATAATAACAACTAAATAAGAAGCTAATTTATTTTTTAGCTCTCTTTTAAAAGAATCATAGCTCCAAGGAATGGGAAATGAAAAAATAGAAATCTCACATATATCAACAAGATGTTCAGAAGTCATGTCTACAATTGTGAATTGTTTAGAATTAAATTCATCCATTACTCTAATCCTAATTTCCTTTCATACTCTCTTTCAGCTTGGGATTTCCTTAAATAAAGAGGTATTGAATTATTAATATCATCTTTTTCACCATTTAAAAGTCTAGCAAGACCTAATTCTCCTAAAGAAGAAGCTCTTGTGTAATTAAGATGAAGAGGAGGAAAAACCGCTTCCTTTTTTAAATCCTTAAGCTCCACCTTATATTTTATTGTTCCATCACCTATAAAAAGAACCTGTTCATTATATTCATTTAATATTTCAGAAAGTTCTTTAAGAGAAATAATAAGGTAATCAGAAAGCCTTGAAAGCTTACCATCTATATTCTTATATAAAGCTGTATAGACATTACCCCTTAAAGCATCCATAACAGGACATATAATACCAGTAAAGTTAAATACGTTATAAGCTAAGCCATCTAGGTTTGAAATAGAAACAAAAGGTTTATTTATACCTAATGACATACCTTTTATGGTAGCAAGACCTATTCTAAGTCCAGTAAAGGAACCAGGCCCTTCAGAAATAACAAAACCATCTATATCCTTTATCTTTAAATTATTATTTTTAAGTAAAGTTTCAATCATAGGTAAAAGCAATACAGAATGTTGCTTTTGATAATTTAAATTATATTCACCCAAAACTCCATTTTCATTTAAAAGTGCAACAGTTGCAACAGCTGTTGAAGAATCTACACTTAATATATTCATAGTTTTAACTCCTTTATGTACGAATAACCTTCCCCATAAGGCCTGATAGCTATTTTTCTATATTCATCTCCTAAGTGTGGAAGTTTTTTAATGCTTATGTGGACAAAATTTTCTGGAAGGATATCCTCTATGTAGTTAGCCCATTCAATTAGACTCACACCATTACCAAAAATATATTCATCAAAACCTATAGCCATAATTTCATCAGAATCATTTACTCTATAAACATCAAAGTGGTAAAGCGGAAGTCGTCCGCTATTATATTCATTAACAATTGTAAAGGTTGGGGAAGTAATATGCTCAGATATACCTAGACCCTTAGCAAATCCTTTAGAAATATGGGTCTTACCCGTTCCTAAATCTCCAGTTAAACAAAATACATCACCAGCCTTAGCTAATTCACCTAGCATATAGCCAATGTGCATAGTTTTTTCTACAGAATCAACAATAAATTCCATAAGTAAACTCCTTTTCTTTAAAGTATCTTCTTACTATTCTATCCAACTTCGTAAAAAAAGAAAAGAAGTAAAGAGTGAAATAATTAAGAATTTATTAAATGTTAGGAATATCCTTTGAATATAATAATACTATGTAATACAATAAGAAATGTAAGTAAATAAGTCGGAGGAAAATTATGAAAAAGATTACCTTTGGGATGTTAATTATAAATCTTATAGCATTTATAGTTTTATCCATATATCCAAAGATGACTTTATCTAGTAAAGCAAATGAGTCTACTAAGCTTAGAGAACCTTTTTTTAATATAATGACATCTAATAAGTCAGTGTATTTAATGGTTAATGAGCTAGTTAAAGATAAACATAACGTAGAATATTTGGCGAAAGACCAAGAAGAAATAAAAAGCTTTACTTTTGATGAAGATGTGATAAACAATATTTCCAATATGGATTTATTTATATATACAGGCAAAAATTTTGAACCTTGGGCTACTGATTTAATATCAGAATTAAAAAAAGATAAGGTATCAGTTGTAGATATTTCAAGAGGTACTAAGGCATTAACTGTCGAAGGTGGAAATGAAAATCCATATTATTGGATGGACTTTGAAAACTATAAGATAGCTTTATTTAATATTAAAAATGAGCTTCAAGCTTATGATCCTAACAATAAAGAATACTATGAGACTAATTATAATGATGTTATAAAGGGCTTTGAAGAAGCATACCTAGATAAGCTAACTGTATTTAAGAATTTAGAAAGTACAGACTTCTATTATGCTGACTATTCCTTAGAGTATTTTAGTAAATATATAAACAGTAAAGTACAAGCATTAGATAATAATAAGATAGATAAGCTTATAAAATCTAAAGCTCATAATAAGATAGTGTTATATAGTGATGATAAACAAATTGATAAATATAGAGAAACTCTAGAGTTAAATAATGTTCACTTAATAAAAGTGAAGTATTATAGTGAAGATAAGGATTACGCCCATACTTTAGAAGAGGCTATAGATGAGCTGTTTAAAAGTTTAAACCTAACTTTAGGCACTAAAAAGCTAGAATGAAAAAATATTTAATAAATATCTTGCAAATAAATTAGGATTATGATATTATAACTATTGTGTCTTAGGGGTATGGCTCAACGGTAGAGTAGTGGTCTCCAAAACCATTGGTTGTGGGTTCAAATCCTACTGCCCCTGCCATATATGTCCAGCAGAATTATTCTGTTGGATTTTTTGTTTTAAAAAAGCATAGGGATATAAATTTAATATAATAAAACCCAAAAAAGCTGGATGAAAATCCAGCTTGTTTATTTTTCTATCTTATTCATTTTTAATTTCATATATTCTACTATAAGCTCATCTAAGTATTGACTTAACTGAAGGCGAGGAGCTTCCTCATCGCAAGTAACGCTAATTTCGTTAAGGGTATCTCTAACTTCTGATATATACTTATCTAGCTCAAATAGATTTTTTTCTATTTTATCCATATCCATATACACCTCCATGGGTATGCATAGTTGTATTAAAGCGAGTTATTATTACCAAAGACTCCATTAACAGTTGTATCATTTAGTTTATCCACTATACTTTTAAAGTTAGGCAATTTATTAGACATATCTCTATTTAAACTTTTAAATATTTCCACAATATAAATGCTATCATCTATATTTATTGGACATGATAGTATAAGTAAAACCTCTTTACCCTTATTCTCTAACTTCGCGAAAAGATTATTGTTAGTAAAAGCTTTGCTGCAAACACAATTTTTACATGGAGATTCATTTTCAAAATGCTTGTAGCAAGGTATATTAGAGTATTCCAATGAATCTGAATCAAAGACTAATTTATTTATGGGGTCAACAATTCTTATATAATCATAAAAGCCTTCTATAATGGACAATTTTTTAAAAATTTCTTTTAAAATGTTCATATAAACAATCGAGCCTCCATAAGATAATAAATAGTACTATAATAATATTATATATGTAAACTAGCTGATTTACAATATATCCTAGAAATATAAGATTTTTTTAATGGATTATAGGATATTACTAATAATATAGTACTATGTTATAATCTAGTTACTTGGATAGATAGGATTGATTTTATGGAATGGATAAAGAGTTTTTTTAGCTACAATATAAGAAATATTGACTATAACTTAGATGAAAATAAAAATAGAGTCAATAAGGAATTTGAAAAAGAAAATAACAACTTGATTTTACTTAGAATAAAATTTGTATGTATAGCTATAATTATTTTGAGTGCTTATTATGTCTATATAGATTTTGTAACCTTTAAAGAGCTGGAGGATACATATTATCTTAGAAATCTTAGAGTTATGCATTTTATAATAATTTTAGGGTGTTTTTTATATTTAGGTATTTATGAGTTTTATTTAAAAAAGAATAGGAATGTTAAGGATAAACATATATCTTTTGTTATTAAAATATACTTAATTTCAACTTTATTGGTTGGGATGTTATCATCTTTAAATAGTCAATATCTTACAGGGAATATAGATTCATACATTATAGTTTGTGTCCTTGTTGCAGCAGCACTTCCTTTGGAACCAATATTTATGTTTTGTACTTTTTTTATAAATCACGCTATATTTATAGTAGGTTTAAGTTTAATTGTGCAAGATAAATATGAATTGGCAACAAAAGAAATTAATTCAACTATTATGGTCATAATGACGTACATATTAGTAGTTATTTCATATAGATTCAGAAAAGATGATTATTACAATAAAAGTAACTTAGAAAAATTATTTGAAATAAATCCTTATCCATTAATTATAGAAAGATTTAAGGATGGAAAAATCATAAAGGTTAATAAAAAAATACTAGAATTTTATGATATATCTTTAGAAGAAAGTAAAAATTTAACTGAAGAAGACCTTTATTCTAACAATGAAGAGAGAAATAATATTATAAAAAGGTTAGAAAATGAAGGTAATATATATAATTACATATTAGAACATAAAACCAAAGATGGCTTAAGTAAATGGGTTATTGCTAATTATGAGGTTATTAACTATAGAGGAGAAAAATGTATTCTCTGTGGAATGACTGACATAACAGAACTAAAAAAGATGGAAGCTGAATTAATAAAAAATGCAGCTACAGACATTTTAACCGGAGTATACAATAGAAGAACAGGGATGGAGATATTACAGAAAAAACTTATCTCAGATTCAAAAGAATTTTTAGAATTAACCATATGCTTTATAGATATAAATAAGTTAAAGTATGTAAATGATAATTATGGACATTCAGAAGGGGATTACTATATATCAACAGTTTGTAAAGTATTGAAAAGTGAAATAAACAAAGATGATATTCTCTTTAGATTTGGTGGAGATGAATTTATAATTGCCTTTATAGATAAGTCCTCAGAAGAAGTTGAAAAGATATGGACAGATATAAATCTTAAGTTTAAAAATATAAATAATTCAAACCACAAACCTTATGATATAACAGTAAGTCATGGAGTATATCAATATAATTCAAATATGCAAATCACATTAGAAGAGATTATACATTTGGCTGATGAAGAGATGTATAAAGATAAATATTGTAAGATATAATAGAAAAAATTGTTTTGAAGAGCTACCTAGATTGGTAGCTCTTTTTGTTTAATACTTTTAAAAAATAGCTTGCTAAAAAATAGTAGAAAAGCCAAAATGCCTATTGAAGAATTGAAGAATTGAAGAATTGAAGAATTGAAGAATTGAAGAATTGAAGA
>NZ_JAKGTG010000025.1:0-68343 GCF_022324845.1 Clostridium sp. YIM B02506 | reverse complement strand
AATCCAATTTATGAATTGTATAGCAAAAGGGGTATTTTCATATTTGAAAATACCCCTTTTGTCAACGGTCTGAGAGCAGTAATTTTACTGCTCTTTCTCTTTATGAGAGGTATTATTAATAATATGCAAGGAATAAGTTTTAATCAATGCCATGATAGGTACACTTAAAAACATTCCTAAAACTCCAAACAACCCACCGCCTATTGTAATTGCTAAAATTACTAAAAGAGGTGATAAACCAACCTTTTCGCTAAGTATTTTAGGTCCTAAATAAAAACCATCAAATTGTTGTAGTAAAAATATGAAAAGTAAAACTATAAAAGCTTTCATAGGGTCTGCTAAAAAAGTTAAAATAAAAGCCGGAATCATTCCTATGAATGGTCCAAAGTAAGGAATCATATTAGTTACACCAACTATGATTGATATAAGTAAAGCAAATGGTGCATGTATTAAAAGTAAACCAATGTAACATAAAACACCTATGATAAATGAATCTATTGATTTACCTATGATAAATTCAGAGAAAACTGAATTAGCTTCACTAAGGAATTCAAGTATTTCATCTTGTTTAGGGTTAGGAAATAAGCGACATATAATTCTTTTACTTATATTAAGCAGTTTTTCCTTATCTTTAAGTATATATATAGATATTATGAACCCAAAAATAAATTTAAAAAAAGAAGTAGTAAATTTAATTGTTGAACTAAATAGAGAGGAAAGTAAACTGTTAATAAATACATTAATGTCATTTAAACTCTTAGTTAATGTCTCTTCTAGTCTATCTACAATTAGAGGATTTAAATAATAATCTTTATTAAATTCATTTATCTTATCTGTAAGCCAAACTTGAGTATTTTCTGCATACTCAGGAAGGTTTCTAAACAAGTCTCCTAAACTATTAAATACTGTAGGGAATATTATAACTACGCCTAAAGCTATTACACCAATTACAATTATATATGTAATTATAAGAGAAGGCACTCTCTTAATATTAAAACGTCTTTCTATCAATTTCATTAATGGATTAAAAAAATAAGCTAATCCAAGAGCCCAAAAAAACGGTGAAAGCATAGACAGTATTTTGCTACCAAAAGGAATAAGTGAGCTTTCCCAACTTAAAATCAGTTTAAGCATTAAAATCGATATCAAAATAATGGGTATTAAATTAAAGTGGAATTTTTTAAAAATCTTCAATAAGCTGTCCTCCTTGACTATCATACTTAAATATTTATCATATAAACTACATTTAGTCAAATTAATAAGTATTAAGATTAAAATAAGAATAATATAAGAAAATTTGTATTAATAATAGGGGGAAATGGTGCTATAATTAACTGAATACTAACGCTAAGAGGGACTGATGAGATGTTAAATGTAAATATAAATCAAAAGAAGAGCTTAAGTCAATTATCTAGTGAAATGATGATGGATATAAAAGAAAATAGATATTTTAAATTATCTTTCATATCTGTATTAGTAAAATCAATTATCTTTATAATATTGATCTCAGATGATAAAGCAAATGGGGTTAATATTATGAGAATTTTTTATTCCTATCCACCTATTTTAGTATATTTTAGTTTTATAGCACTATTTTTATCCTTTGGATTTTTATTTAGGGGTAAAGGGCAATATATTTGTTTTCTGTTCTTGAATATATTATTTACAGTCCTTGTAATAGGGGACTTGTGGTACTTTAGAAGTAACGCTTCTTTTTTAACATTACATATGATGAAGATGACAAGTAATTTAGATAATTTGGGGTCATCTATAATTTCCATGGTACGAGCTGTCGATATTCTATTTATAATAGATATCCCAGTGATGATACTACTTAAAATTAAGGATAAGAAAAGTAAATTTAAAAGAAATACATATAGTTTTTTAGCTTTATTCATACTATCAATTGGGTATTTAACTTATGCACATATAAAAATAGATAAATATGATAAAGGATTTACAAATCAAATGATTTTCGCAAAGAGTTGGAGTCCTAATCAGACTATGTCTAACTTAACCCCAATTGGATATCACATATTTGATTCTTATAATTATTATAAAGAATCGAAACCTTATGTACTTAATAATGAAGAAAAAGAAAATGCAGCTAACTGGTTTCAAAACAAAAAGGAAAACCTAGAAGACAATGAATATTATGGAGCCATGAAAGGAAAAAATGTATTAGTAGTTCAATGGGAGTCTCTTGAGAATTTTGTAATAGGGCAAAAAGTAAATGGACAAGAAGTAACTCCTAACTTAAATAAAATTCTTAATAATTCTTTGTACTTTGATAATTTTTATGAACAAACTTATAATGGTACAAGTGCTGATGGAGAATTAATAACTAATACCTCTGTTTTTCCTGTAAGAGAGGGTGCAACATTTTTTAGATATCCTAGTAATGAATATAAATACTCACTACCTAACGTGTTTAAAGGATTAGGATATGAAACAATAGCTTCTCATCCTGATAAAGGTTCATATTGGAACTGGATGCCTGCACTTAAGTCTATTGGATACGAAAAAACAATAGACTCTACGGATTACAATGTTGATGAGATAATAAACCTTGGAATAAGTGATCAAAGTTATCTTAAGCAGTTTGGGGATAAACTTGGAAGTTTAAAATCACCTTTTTTAGCTTATACAGTTACTTTAACAAGTCATTCTCCTTTTACGGTTTTACCAGAGAAAGATAAGGAATTAAAGCTTCCAGACAATTTAAATAATACTAGAATAGGAGGATACCTACAAAGTATTAATTATACAGACAAATACTTTGGTAAGTTCCTAGAGGATTTAGATAAAAAGGGAATTTTAAAAGATACTGTTATTGTTGTATATGGTGACCATGAAGGAGTTCATAAATTCTATGATGATGAGGTTAAAGCTACCTCAGGATTAGAAGACTGGATGAGGGACAACAATAGAAAAGTTCCTTTAATAATATATAATAAAGATATTGAGAAAAAAACACTACATGTAAATGGTGGACAAGTAGATACACTTCCTACAGTAGCATATCTGTTTGGCGTTAACTTAGATAAGGAGTCGGATAAAACTATTGGAAGAAACCTTCTTAATACTAAAAAGGATTTTGTAGTGTTATCAACAAGAGAATTTATAGGTGATGAGAAAGAGAAGGAAGAGATGCTCAAAGCCATAGATTTAAGTGATATGCTTATAAGAGCTAATTACTATAAGGATTAGGTGAATGATATGAACAAAAAAATATATATTTTATCAATTGTACCATTAATATTTCCTATATTATCAAGAGAAGATATTATTCCTTGGGTAATTGCTTTATTTTTTGTAAATAAAAGCATACAAGCTATAAAATCAAATATTAATGTGAACAGAAAACTACTTATTAATATTACATCATCTGGAGCTCTTATTTTAGCATTTAATTTATTGGCTTCAGTAATACAAAACTATTTTTATAAGTTATTATTATAATTATCAATTTATCCTCCTTTTTAGGAGGATTTTTTTATCCATTTTTATAATAGTTTCATATATTATATTAAAGGTTATAAATAGGAGGTGTAAAGTTGGAAGGTATATGTGTTTGTAACATTGCATCTAATTCACTTTCCTTTATAGACATAAATGATTATAAAGTGGGAACCTGCCCGATTACTTTAGGAGAATGCCCTTCAGGTCCTCATGGAATATGTCTATGGAGTGAATTTATAGTAACGGCTAATAGCTACAGTAATTCCATTTCTTTTGTTTCGATAAGAGATAAGAAAGAACAAAAGAATATTTATGTAGGTGCTCATCCTAGTGATGTAAAAGTGTATTTAAACAAAATATATGTTGTATGCGGAGAAAGTAATAGCCTAGCTATTTATGACTTAAATGAAGAGAAAATAATAAAAGAAATAGCTTTAGATTTATATCCTCACAGTATAGATATAAATAAGTGTGGCATGGCTGCTATAGTAAACATGCAATCTAATAAAATAAGTATAGTAGATTGCAATAAGGATATAAAGATAAAAGACATCTCAGTTGGCGAATTTCCAACAAAGTGTAGAATTACGGATGATTCAAAAGGTATAGTTGTCTGTGAAAGTTGTTTAGGTATGCATGTTCAAGGTAGCATAACTAAGTACGATATAGAAAATGAGAGTATAGGATACAAATATAAAGTGGGATATGGACCAGTAGATTTTTTTACAAGTGAAGATAAGATATATGTTTCTAATTTTGAAGAAGGAAGCGTTAGTATAGTGGATTTAAAGCTTGAAAAATTAGAGAAGATTAGCTTAGGAGGAATGCCAAGAGGTATACTTTTAAATGGAGATAAATTATATATAGCAGACAATTTCAAAAATAAACTAATAGTTGTTGATTGTATTACAAAGAAATTAGAAAAAACCATAACTTTAGGAAATGAACCTAATGCTATGGTTTATTATAATCTATTGTATTAATGAATTAATTATTTTAGTATAAATTTCAGAAGAATTTTCTTTCCATTTAGAGCATAAGTCAATGGCCTGTTTTTTTGAACCTACGCTTAGTTTTAGATCAATTAATAAGGAGTTATTTTCTAATGCTTTTAGAGTTACTATAAAGGAGTTATTATCATCAGGTGTGTAATCACTATGAATGGTTAGCTCCTTTTTTATTGACTCCCTTTTTTCAACTATATAACTATCTAAAATTGCTATTTTTGATTTAGAAATCCTGTCTCCAAAAAAGGTTAAAACATTGTCCCCTTTATCAGTTAATTGGATAAAATGTTTTTCATTTATATATTGATATTCTATAAAACCAGACGTGTCTAAATCATCAATATATTGCTGGAGAGTAAAATAATTTATAAAGCTTGTTTCTAAAACTAAATCTGTTAATTGAGTTTTAGTTACTGGATATTTAATGTTTTTTACTATATATAATAGGATAAGCTTGTTTTCAGCTAATTCCAAAGAATTTTCCTGCATATTAGTCCCTCCGATATATTGTGATTTTATTCAATTATAACACAAAATATTGGGAGAAGTAAGTAATGATTGGTTAAGAAATGTAATATAATTTATAAAATCCATAAATAGGTGGTGAGTATTTGAAAAGATTAATTATAAAAAGTACGTTGTTAGTCACGATACTTTTATCCTTGATGTTAATTAGTATATTAATTTCTAGAAATAGTGACTCAGCTTCAGCGAATGTAAATAGTATGCCTATTTATAGGGTTGATAGGGAGGAGAAATGGGTTGCACTAACTTTTGATGTAAACTGGGCTGAAAGAGATTACCTAGAGGAGATATTAAGTGTATTAAAGAAAAATGATGTTAAAGCTACATTTTTTGTTATGGGGAAGTGGATTATATATCCTGAGGATAAATCGGATAAACTTCTTGCAATTAAAGAAGGAGGACACGAAATAGAAAATCACAGTTATGAGCATCCTGATTTTCAAAAGATAACTAAAGAGAGAATGAAGTCGGAAATAAACAAGACAGAAGAGATATTTAAGAAGTATGGTATAGAAAATAAGAAGATGTTTAGATGTCCTTCAGGATCTTATAATGAGGAAACATTGAAGGTTGCTGATGAAATGGGCTACAAAGTAGTTCAATGGGATGTTGATTCACTTGATTGGAAAGAAACAGGACAAGAATATGAATATAGTAGAGTAATTAACAATGTAAAAAATGGTTCAATAGTTCTATTTCATAATAATGGTAAATATACACCGGCAAATTTAGATAAAATAATAAAAAATCTAAAAAATCAGGGATATGAATTTAAGAAAATTGAAGAAATTTTGTTTGAGAAAGATTATTTCATTAATGGAGAAGGTATACAAAAAAATAATTTATAAAATTTAACAATTGTTTATTGAAAAATTGAAAACTATTGTATTATAATTGATATATATAATTTCTTCCTATTATTGGCTATTGATGAAATATATTAAAAACTAATGGAGAGAGGGGTAAAGATGGACAATTTAATGTTAAATAATAAGATTTGTTTAGAAGGCAGGGTTGCTTCAAATCTAGATTTTTCTCATGAAATGTATGGGGAGGGTTTTTACAGCTTTGACCTAGAAGTTCAAAGACTTTCTGATTCAGTGGATATTTTAAGTATAACAGTTTCTGAAAGATTATTAACAGACCTAGAGTTAAACCTAGGAGCAGATATAGTGGTTGAGGGACAACTAAGAAGTTATAATAAATTTGTAGATGGATCTAATAGATTAATATTAACGGTATTTGCAAGAAATATAGTTCCTTGTGAAGAAAAAAGCAAAAACCCTAACGAAATATTTTTAGATGGTTATGTATGTAAGGAACCAGTTTATAGGACAACACCTTTTGGTAGAGAAATTGCGGATGTGTTGTTAGCTGTTAATAGAGCATATAATAAATCAGACTATATACCAACTATAGCCTGGGGAAGAAATTCGAGATTCTGCCAAAGCTTAGAGGTAGGAGATAACATAAGAATATGGGGAAGGCTTCAAAGCAGAGAATATCAGAAAAAGATATCTGAAAATGAAATCGTGAGAAAAGTTGCATATGAGGTTTCTATATCAAAAATGGAGAAAGTTGATAAAGAAGAATCCTATGACTCACAAGAAGAAAATAAAGATGCATCTTTTGGTGCGTAAAAAAAGGCTAGATTTTCTAGCCTTTCTTTTATGTAGATTATTTTCTAAGATCATCAAGTAATTGAGTCTTATTTTTTGTTTTATCATCAACATATTTTATTATTTTTGCTGGTGTACCTGCTACAACAACACCAGAAGGAACATCATCAACAACTACTGAACCAGCAGCTACAACTGAACCTTTGCCGATTTTAATTCCTTCAAGAATTACAGCATTAGCCCCTATTAATACATCATCCTCAATTACACATGGCTCTTTTGAAGGTGGTTCCAAAACTCCTGCAACAACTGCGCCAGCGCCTAGATGTACTCTTTTACCAAGTTGTCCTCTAGCACCAACAACTGCATTCATGTCTACCATAGTACCTTCGCCTATTTCAGCTCCGATATTAATTACGGCACCCATCATAATTACAGCATTTTTAGCTATTGTAACCTTATCTCTTATTATTGCACCTGGCTCAATTCTAGCATCTACATCTAAAAGATTTAACATAGGAATAGCAGAATTTCTTCTATCATTTTCAACTCTAAAATGTTTAATCTTATGTTTGTTGTCTAAAATAAGCTTGGTTATCTCATCACTTTCTCCAAAAAGTATAAAGAATTCACCAGTGCCATACCATTCAATGCTTCCCATATCGCAACCATTAAGGTCTCCATTAACATAAACCTTAACAGGAGTAGACTTCTTAGATTCCTTTATGAATCTAGCTATTTCGTATGGATCTGTAAAATTATAGCTCATTTTATCACCCTTTCAAAAATATTACCATGTTTTGCATGGTATAATAAATAATTATAAACAAAAAAAGCCATACTTTAAAGGGGTAAAGTGGATTTAATTTGATTTTATTAAAATATTAAAGAATAAAGGAGAAATAATATGAAATTAGATAAAGGAATGATACAAGTATATACAGGTGATGGAAAAGGAAAAACCACTGCAGCTATAGGGCAAGGTATTAGAGCTTATGGTAACGGGCTAAGGGTAGTTATGATTCAATTTCTTAAAAGCAATGAAACTGGAGAGTTAAATGTATTAAAAAATCTTGGAGACAATTTCAAACTTGTAAGATTAGAAAAAAAGAGAGGTTTTGTATGGACTCTTAAAACTGATGAGATAGAAGAGTTGAAAAAAGAGGTAATTGAGGAGTATAATTATGCAAAAGAAGTATTAGCTAATGATTCATGTGATGTATTAATCCTGGATGAAGTTATGGGAGTACTTAAAAATAATTTTTTAAGTGAAGATGATGTTTTAGAACTTATTAAATCAAAACAAAATCATGTTGAAATAATATTAACGGGAAGAAATGTACCAGAAAAGATTGCAGGTTATGCAGATTTAATAACAGAGATGAAAGAAGTTAAACATTATTTTTCAAAAGGGGTAAATGCAAGAAGGGGGATAGAATATTAATGAATAGAAATGTAAATAAAATAGAGATATCAGGTATAAGAAAGTTTTTTAATTTAGTAAATGAAGTACCAGATGCAATATCTTTAACTTTGGGACAACCTGATTTTAAAACTCCAGAAAGTATAAAAAATGGAGTTATACAAGCCATAAAGGAAGATAAAACAGAATACACATCTAATGCAGGAATATTACCTTTAAGAGAAGAAATAACAAGGTATCTAGAGACTTTAGGAATAAATTATAATAGCGATGAAGTATGTATAACTATTGGAGGAAGTGAAGGGCTATATTCAGTTCTATCTGCTGTTGTAGATAAGGGGGATAAGGTATTAGTTCCATCAATAGGCTATCCTGCTTATGAAAGTATAGTAACAGTAATAGACGGTGAGGTTATAAATTATAACCTTAACAAGGACTTTACTCTAGATTTTTCTGATATTGAAGATAAAATAATAAAACATGATATAAAACTCATGGTACTTTCATATCCATCTAATCCTACTGGAGCATTATTATCTAAAGAGGATAGAGATAGATTAGCTGATATAATAAGAAAATACAACATAGTGGTTGTTACAGATGAGATATATGGATCATTAAGTTATGATGAATATTATTCTATAGCACAGATAGACGATATTAAAGAAAATATCATTTATGTAAGTGGATTTTCAAAGATGTTTTCAATGACAGGATTAAGGCTTGGGTATATATGTACAACTAATAATTTCATGAAAGAGATTATGAAGGTTCATCAGTACAATGTATCTTGTGCACCCTCCATAATTCAATGGGGAGTTTTTAATGGTTTTAGAGAAGCATTAAAAAATTTAGAAATTATGAAAAAAACATTTGTTGATAGAAGAGATTTTGTGTATAATAGATTTGTTGACATGAATATAGATGTTATTCTTCCAAAGGGAGCTTTTTACATATTTCCATCTATTGAAAGCTTAAACATATCTTCACAAGAGTTTTGTAGAAGGTTACTTTTTGAAAGAAAGGTTGCGTGTGTTCCTGGAAATGCTTTCGGCAAAGGTGGCGATAAATATTTTAGGATTAGCTATTGCTATTCAAAAGAAGATTTATCTAAAGCTTTGGATATAATAGAAGATTTTATTTTGGAATTAAAATCTTAAAGCTTTGCTTTAAGATTTTTTTTGTTTAAGATGTGAAAGCGGATACTTAGTTTAGAGAATCACAAAGGCAATTGCAGAATTATGATAATTAAATAATGATTATTATGGGTATTTTATATAGAATTATGAGGAATACTAGATATATAATTATAAAAAGTTGTTAATAAATCATGTTTTGTCATTAAAAGTTTAATATTTTCATATAAATATTAAAACTTAGCAATTTTATATTGATTATTATTAAATTATCATCAAATTGGGTGAAATTGCCCCTTGGAAAATGTGAAAGTAAAAATAAGATAAAGTGTTTGGAAAGCATGCGTATATAATTAATGCAACGATTACAAGTACCCTTGAAATACATATTAAATAGTTAAAAAACCATTTATTAATTTGATAATATATTAATATTTATAAATTAATATTAATATATTATATTGACATTTTGGTTTTGTGTAATATAATTATA
Source organism: Clostridium sp. YIM B02506 (assembly GCF_022324845.1). Lineage (NCBI taxonomy): Bacteria > Bacillati > Bacillota > Clostridia > Eubacteriales > Clostridiaceae > Clostridium > Clostridium sp. YIM B02506. Next base: position 58,678 of record NZ_JAKGTG010000025.1, on the reverse strand, counting down.
ATTAATAAATTTTGTATGTATTTGGCGAAAGATTAAAGGAGGAGAAGAGTCCATGTTAAAATATGTGCTCAAAAGGCTAGTTTCTAGTATTGTAACAATATTCATAGTTGCTACGGCAGTTTTCTTTTTAATGAGATTTATGCCTGGTGGTCCATTTGATGGAGAGAAAATGACAGCTGAAACAAAGAAAAATCTTGAGGTTAAGTATGGTTTGGACAAGCCACTTGGTGAACAATATAAAACCTACATAGGAAATCTAGTTAAGGGTGATTTAGGTGTTTCATTAAACACTTACAAAGGAAGAACTGTTAACTGGTTAATCGGATATTCATTCCCAGCTTCAGCAAAAGTTGGTGCAATTGCAATTCTTGTATCTTTAGTATTAGGTATTCTTTTAGGAATTGTTGCTGCTTTATATCAAGATAAGTGGCCTGATTCATTATCGATGTTCGTGGCAACGTTGGGAGTTACCATACCTAGCTTTGTTGTAGCTGCTGTACTGATATACTTCTTTGCAGTTAAATGGAGATTGCTTCCAGCTACTGGTTTTTCAAGTTGGAAAAACTATATAATGCCTGTAATTGCTTTATCAGGTTCATCAACAGCATTTATTACTAGATTATCAAGAAACAGACTTATAGATGTTATGAAATCAGATTATATAAGAACAGCAAAAGCAAAAGGGTTAAGTCAAACTACTGTTATTTTTAAACATGCTTTAAAAAATTCTTTAATACCAGTAGTTACATATTTAGGTCCATTGATAGCTTCAATTTTAACAGGATCATTTGTTGTAGAAAAAATGTTTGCTATTCCGGGATTAGGAAGAGAGTTCGTGCAATCAGTTACTAATAGAGACTATACAGTTTTATTAGGAGCTACGGTATTCTATTGCGTTTTTCTTGTTGTTGCGAACTTATTAGTAGATTTGATTTACGTTGTAATTGATCCAAGAATTAAACTAGATAACACAGAAGCTTAGATGGAGGTAGAACAAGTGGAATTTTCAAAAGACATGTTTCAACCATTAAATGGTGATGAAAAACAATTAAAACAAATACCTAGACCGACAGTTACTTATTGGCAAGATGCATGGAGAAGATTAAAAAACAATAAAGTTGCACTTATATCTCTATTAGTGGTTATATTTATAACTTTGATGGCTATTATTGTACCTATGGTTTCTCAATATACTTACGATAAGAACAACTTACAAACAACTAATTTAAGCCCTTCTGCAGAACACTGGTTTGGTACAGATGCATTAGGAAGAGACTTATTTGTAAGAACTATGTATGGTGCAAGATATTCTCTTATTATAGGATTAGTTGCGGCTGTAATTAACCTATTTATAGGAGTAATTTATGGAGGAATATCTGGATACGTTGGCGGTAGAGTAGATAATATAATGATGAGAATAGTAGATATATTATATGCTATACCTACTACTATATATGTAATTTTACTTATGACAGTAATGTCAAAGCCAGGGCAAGCGGGAAGCGGACTTGGAAGTATAATTCTTGCTATATCAATAACTTATTGGCTTAATATGGCTAGAATAGTAAGAGGTGAAATTCTTCAACTTAAGAGTCAAGAGTTCGTTCTTGCAGCAAAAACTCTTGGTGCATCAGGAAAAAGAATTATATTTAGACATCTAGTTCCAAATGCTATGGGTTCAATAATGGTTACACTTACATTATTAATACCTCAAGCTATATTTACTGAAGCATTCTTAAGCTTTATAGGTTTAGGGGTTGCAGCGCCAAGGGCATCTTTAGGAACATTAGCAAATGATGGTCAAACAGCAATATACACTTATCCGTATCAGTTGTTTTTCCCATCCTTGATTATATGCTTAATAATCTTAGCGTTTAATCTTTTTGGTGATGGACTAAGTGATGCATTGGATCCTAAGAAGAGAAAGTAGGAGGAATTAGATATGGAAAAGATATTAGACGTTAAAGATTTGAGAACCTCTTTCTTCACTCATGTAGGAGAAGTAAAGGCTGTTAGAGGAGTTTCTTTTTCCTTAGCAAAAGGAGAAGCTTTAGGAATAGTTGGAGAATCTGGTTCAGGTAAAAGTGTTACCATGATGAGCATAATGAAATTATTACAAGAAAATGGTAAAGTTGTTGGCGGAGAAGTTAACTTTGATGGTAAAAACATTAAAGATATGCCAGAGAAAGAAATGGAGAAAATTAGAGGAAATGACATAGGGATGATATTCCAAGACCCAATGACAAGTTTGAATCCAGTTTTCACTGTAGGTCAACAATTGACTGAACCATTAATTAAACATAGAAAAATATCAAAAAAAGAAGCTGAGAAGTTAGCTGTTGATATGCTAAATTTAGTTGGAATACCTTCCCCAGAACAAAGAATGAAGCAATATCCTCATGAATTCTCTGGTGGTATGAGACAAAGAGTTATGATAGCGATGGCTTTAATCTGTGATCCTAAGTTCTTAATAGCTGATGAGCCAACTACTGCTTTGGATGTAACAATTCAAGCACAAATACTTGAGCTTATGAAAAAACTTAAAAATGAGTTAGGAACTGCAATTATATTAATTACTCATGATTTAGGAGTAGTTGCAGATGTATGTGATAGAATTAATGTAATGTATGGTGGAATAATAGTTGAATCTGGAGATGTTAGAGACATATTCTATAGAGCAAGACATCCATATACTTGGGGTCTTTTAGGAAGTGTTCCAAATCCAAAGGAAATTATTAGAGAAAAACTTAAACCTATAGAAGGTCAACCACCAGATTTACTTAACCCACCAGTTGGATGTCCTTTTGCAGCAAGATGTGAATATGCAATGAAGTTATGTATAGAAAAACAACCACCACTACTTAAAATTGGTGAGGGACATAGTGCAGCTTGCTGGTTAAATCATCCTGATGCACCTAAAGTTGAAGCACCTATTAAGAAGGGGGAGTAACAAATGAAAGAAAAGAAAACAATTATAGAAGTTAATGAACTAACTAAATACTTCCCTGTAAATAAAGGGATGTTTTCAAAAAAGAGCTATGTAAAAGCTGTTGATAGAGTAAGCTTTAATATAAAAGAAGGCGAAACATTAGGACTAGTTGGAGAATCAGGATGTGGTAAAACTACTACTGGAAGAACGGTTCTAAAGTTATATAAACCAACATCAGGTAATATAATATTTGAAGGGAAAGATATTACAAACCTTTCAGATTCAGAAATGTTACCATATAGAAAAAAAATGCAAATGATTTTCCAAGATCCTTATGCATCATTAAATCCAAGAATGACTGTTGGGGATATAGTTGGGGAAGCTTTAGATATTCATAACTTACTAAAAGGTAATGAAAGAATAGATAGAGTTAGAGATTTATTGAATAAAGTTGGATTGAATGGGGACCATATTAATAGATACCCACATGAGTTCTCAGGTGGTCAAAGACAAAGAATAGGAATAGCTAGAGCTCTAGCTGTTGAACCTAGCTTTATAGTTTGTGATGAACCTATATCTGCTCTTGATGTTTCTATTCAAGCACAGGTTGTTAATATGCTTGAAGAGTTACAAGAAGAGTTAGGAATAACATATTTATTTATAGCTCATGATCTTTCTATGGTTAAACACATATCAACTCATATAGGGGTTATGTATTTAGGAAGATTAGTTGAGAAAGCTGAAAGTAACAAATTGTATGCAGAACCACTACATCCATACACTAAAGCTTTACTTTCTGCTATACCTATTCCAGATCCAGATGCTGCTAAAGCAATGCAAAGGATAGTATTAGAAGGAGACCTTCCTTCACCAATAGATCCACCATCTGGATGTAGATTTAGAACTAGATGTAGGTATGCTATGCCAAAATGTGCAGAAATAGATCCTGAATTAAAGGATGTAGGAAATGAACATTATGTGGCATGTCATCTATATTAATTAATTAAGCGAATAATTGCAAAGCAATTATCATAAATAAAATTTAGAGGGGGAAAAAACATGAAAAATACTAAGCTTAAAAGAATTTTTGCTACAGCTTTAACAGTAGCACTAAGCTTATCTGTTCTTGCTGGTTGTGGTAAAAAAGACTCAGGTTCAACTGCAGCTGCTGAACAAATCGTAAGATATAACTTAGGTGCAAACCCTAAGACACTTGATCCTGCATTAAACTCTGCAGTGGATGGGGCTATAGTTTTAGTTAATGCTTTCGAAGGATTAATGAAACTAGATAACAATGATCAACCAGTTGCTGGAGTAGCTGAAAGCTATGAAATGAGCGCTGATGGCTTAACTTATACATTTAAGTTAAGAAAAGATGCAAAATGGTCTGATGGATCACAAGTTACTGCTGGTGATTTTGAATACGCTTGGAAAAGAGCATTAGATCCAGCTACAGCTGCTGAATATGCTTACCAAATGTATTATCTTAAAAACGGTGAGTCTTACAACACTAATGGTGGAGCTAAGAAAGATGATGTAGGAGTTAAAGCTACAGATGAATCTACACTTGTAGTTACATTAGAAAATCCAACTCCATATTTCTTATCATTAGCTGCATTCCCAACATATTTCCCAGTTAAGAAAGATGTTGTAGAAAAAGATGCTGATTGGGCTAACAAACCAGAAACTTATATCTCAAATGGTGCTTTCAAAATGAAAGAGTTTTTACCAAAAGATTCTATAACTTTTGTTAAAAATGACAACTATTATGGTAAAGCTGACGTTAAGTTAGATACAATCAAATATACACTTGTTGAAGATCAAAACTCAGCTTATGCATCATTAAAAGCTGGAGATTTAGATATGACTGATAGCGTACCTTCAGTTGAAATCGAAGCTGGAAAATCAGAAGGCATAGTTAAGACTTTCCCAAATCTTGGAACTTACTTCTATGTTATAAATGTAGGACCAAACGCTAAAAACATCAATGCTGATGCTGCAAAAGCATTATCTGATGCTAAAGTTAGAAAAGCATTAAACCTTGCTATAAACAGAAAAGACCTAGTATCAATACTTAAAGGCGGTCAAGAGCCAGCATTCTCATTTGTACCAACTGGAATAAATGTTGCAGGTGGAAAAGACTTCGCTAAAACTCAATACTTCAAACCAGAAGGCGATATGGCAGAAGCTAAGAAATTATTAGCTGAAGCTGGATATGCTGATGGAAAAGGACTTCCAACAATTGAAGTTCTATACAACTCAGGTGCTGGTCATGAGCAAGTTGCTCAAGCTGTTCAAGATATGTGGAAAACTAATCTTGGAATCAATGTAGAAATAAAAGCTCAAGAATGGGCTGTATTCCAAACTACAAGAAAACAAAAGAATTACTCAATTGCTAGACATGGTTGGTTAGGTGACTATGTTGACCCAATGACATTCTTAGATATGTGGGTTACAGGTTCAGGACAAAATGATGCTGCTTACAGCAATGCTAAATACGATGAATTAATCGGAAAAGCTAAAACTGAAACTGATGCTGCTAAGAGAGTAGAGTACATGCAAGATGCAGAAGCTCAATTAATGGAAGATATGCCAATCATACCATTATACTACTATACTCAAACTAAGGGTCTAAAACCATATGTAAAAGACGTACACATTTCTCCATTAGGATTTGTTTACTTCCAAACTGCATTTGTTGAAGCTCACTAAGATTAATTAAAAATAGCTGTCGCAAATTATTGCGACAGCTTCTTTTTATGCTTTAGCAAAAAACAAGACTAATAGTTTTAACTACTAGTCTTGTTTTGCTTAAAATTTAAGATTTAAAACATCATCCATATCATATAAGCCTGCTTCAGAAATATTACCCATATATTCACAAGCTTTTAATGCACCTACTGCAAAAACTTCTCTTGAGATAGCTTTGTGAGTTAGTTCAATAACTTCTCCAGCACCAGCAAAAATAACTTCATGATCACCAACAATTCCGCCGCCTCTAACAGCATGTATTCCAATTTCTTTATGCTCTCTCTTAGCAATTCCTTCTCTTCCATGAACAAACTTAGTTTCTTCACTGATGGATTCTTTTATGGTATCTGCTAAAAGAACAGCTGTACCAGATGGCGAGTCTAATTTCTGATTATGATGTTTTTCAACTATTTCTATGTCATAGTTATTATATAAAAATGGAGTTATTTTTCTTAATAGATTATTAATAAGGTTTATACCCACACTCATATTACCTGAGCGGAAAAGAGGAATTAAATTTGATGTTTCATCTATTAAATTCAAATCTTCTTGAGTAAAACCTGTAGAACATATTACAATAGGTTTTTTTGTTTTTTTAGAAAAGTCTAATAAACTTTTTAAAGCAGCTGCAGAAGAGAAATCTAATAGTACATCATAATCTACAGTACAGTCCTCTAAAGAAGTAAATACAGGATAATCTAGTTCATTAGTTTTGAACCTATCAATTCCAGCAACAATCTTTAAAGTATTAAAGTTTAGAGCGGTAGAAGATATAACTTTACCCATTCTACCTGAACAACCATGTAATAAAACTTTAATCATAATCTTCCTCCTATTTCATTAGTTTGTATTTTGATAATACATTTATAAGTGTATTTTTATTGATGTCTTCCATTTCATAAAGAGGAAGTCTTAAATCTCCAACATTCATATTTATTAAGTTTAAAGCTGTTTTTACTGGAATAGGATTTGTTTCAATAAAAAGAGTATTAATTAATTCTAAATATTCAAGTTGAAGATTCATAGAAGCATTAACATTACCGTCAAAATAGTTGGTACAAATGTCGTGAATTACTTTAGGGATAATATTTGATGCTACAGAAATGACACCTTTTCCCCCTAGAGATAATATAGGAACAATTTGATCATCATTTCCTGAGTAAATGTCAATTTTGTCTTTTAGCTTGGAGGCAATTAGAGCAATTTGGCTAATATCACCAGATGCTTCCTTAACTGCCTTGATATTGTCAAGTTCAATTAGTGATTCTAAAGATTTTGGAGTAATGTTCATACCTGTTCTTGATGGAACATTGTAAACAACTATTGGAATTGATACTTCATCATTTATAGCTTTAAAATGATGATAGAGTCCTTTTAGAGAAGTCTTGTTATAATAAGGATTAATTATAAGAAGACCATCGACTCCAATTGATTCAGCCCATTTACTCATATCTATAGAAGTTTTTGTGCTGTTGGTACCTGTGCCAGCTATAACTGGTATACGTCCATTTACAGTATCTACTGTGAATTTTATAGCATCTTTTTTTTCACTTTCGCTCATAGTTGATGCTTCACCAGTAGTTCCACATATTATTATGGCATCTGTTCCTTCAGAAATCTGCCATTCTATTAGTTCTCTTAACTTATGAAAATTTACCCCTGATTCATTAAATGGAGTAACAAGAGCAACGCCTGCACCTGTAAAAATAGACATAAATTAAACCTCCGATTTTATTTTTCTTTTGATATAATTAATTCTGCTATTTGAATAGCGTTTAAAGCGGCTCCTTTTCTTATATTATCAGCAACTACCCATAAGTTTAATCCGTTATCTATGGAGAAATCTCGTCTTATTCTTCCAACATAAACATCATCTTTGCCACTGATTTCTAGAGCCGTAGGATATTGTAACTCTTTAATATTATCATATACAGTTATTCCAGTTGAGTTGCTTAATAAAGAAAATATATCTTCTATCTTAAATTCATTTTCAAGTTCAACGTTTATACTTTCTGAATGAGAATTTAAAACAGGAACTCTTACTGTAGTTGCAGTAATTCTTAAATCTTGATTATGAAGTATTTTTTTAGTTTCTTCGATCATTTTTATTTCCTCTTTAGTGTATCCATTATCTGTGAATACATCGATATGAGGAAGTACATTACCTGCTATAGGATAAGGGAACTTCTTTGGAGCTTCACCTTTTAATCCATCCTCTAAATCTTTAATTCCTTGTATTCCTGCACCAGAAACTGCTTGATAGGTTGAATAAATAATTCTTTTTATTCCATATTTATCATAAAGAGGCTTTAAAGCCACAACTGCTTGAATTGTTGAACAGTTAGGATTTGCTATTATTCCTTTGTTCCAATCTATATCTTCTGGATTTACCTCCGGTACTACTAGTGGCACCTCAGGATTCATTCTCCATGCACTTGAATTATCAATTACTACAGCCCCGTATTTAGAGAAAATTGGAGCAAACTCTAATGAAGTATCTCCGCCAGCTGAAAATAGAGCGAAGTCTATTTTTTTGCCTTTAATATTTTCTTCTCTTGTAGCTTCTACAAGGATATCTTGTCCTTTAAATTTTAATGCTTTACCCTCACTTCTTTCAGAAGCAAACAAGTAAAGTTCTTTCACTGGAAAGTTCCTCTCTTGAAGAATTTCTAAAAACTTTCTGCCTACGTTTCCAGTAGCCCCAACTATTGCCACGTTATACAAAATAATCCCCTCCTAAAAATAAATAAAATGACTTTACTAATCATTATAATCCTAATATAGAGAAAAGTATATTAAATATCAAGGTTTTTGAACAAATAATAGCAATGATATGAATAATTTTTGCCTCTTAAAGAAAAAATATAAAGTGAAATACTTTTTATAGGGGGTTAATTATGAGTAAAACACCTTTGAAAAAAATAATAAAGTCAAAGATTAAAAACAATAAAGAGTTAACTGATGTAGAAAAATTAAGAGAAAAACTAAAATATGAAATTGCAGAAGAACTAGGTTTAAAAGATAAGGTAGATGAATTTGGATGGGGAGGACTTACAGCAGAGGAGACAGGAAGAATAGGCGGAATTATGACCAAACGTAAAAAAACTCTTAAAATTCCAAGTAATAATGAAATATTAGGTAGAAAATAGGTTGACTTATTTAACCGAAATATATAATATGTTTTAGTAAGATTTACTGTGGGGGAACTATATTATGGAATGTTATAAAGATTTATCTTATCTATATGATAAACTTATATATGATGATATAAATTATAAAGAAATATCAAACTACATAATTAATAAATATAAACAATATTCTAGTGAAAATTTATTGTATTTGGATTTAGCTTGTGGTACAGGTAATATATCAGTTCATTTAGCTAAGTATTTTAAAGATACCTTTTTAGTAGACTTATCTGAAGATATGCTTATTGAAGCTAGTGATAAGATGAGGAAGGAAAAAGTTAAGTTTAAAATTTTATGCCAAGATATGACTGAGTTAAATTTAAATAGAAAATTTAATTTAATTACCTGCGTATTGGATTCAACTAACTACATTTTAGAGAAAAACGAGTTAATAAGTTATTTCAGAGGAGTATATAATCATTTAGATAATGGAGGAGTATTTATATTTGATATTAATTCATCTTATAAAATTAAGACGATATTAGGAGATAATATATACTCTTATAATACTGAAGAGATATTTTATACTTGGGAAAACTCTCTAGAAGATGATATTGTTGATATGTATTTAACCTTTTTTGTAAAAGAGGGGGAACTATATAGAAGGTTTGAGGAACATCATACAGAAAGAGCTTATGATGAGAAGGAACTAGAGAGTATACTTAGAGATTCTGGTTTTGAGATCATGGAGAAACATGATGGCTATAGTGATGAACCTGTAAGTGAAAAAAGCGAAAGAATAGTTTATATTGTTAGAAAATAGGAGGATTAACATGGAAGATAGAATTATAAGAGCTACTGCTAAGGGTGGCATGATAAGAATAATTGCTGGAGAAACTACAAATCTTGTTAGTGAAGGTGCAAGATTACATGAGTGTACTCCTACTGCAGCATCAGCCTTAGGAAGAATGCTTAGTGCTGGAGCCCTTATGGGAACTATGTTAAAGTCAGATAAAGAAGTCTTGACAATTCAAATAAAAGGCGGAGGAGAGGCTAAAGGAGTTACTGTCACTGCATATAACGATGGCAGTGTTAAAGGATTTATTGGAAATCCTTTTGTTGATCCACTTTTAAAAGCTAATGGAAAATTAGATGTAGGTGGAGCCATAGGAACTAATGGAAATTTGACAGTTATAAAAGATTTAGGACTTAAAGATCCTTACATAGGACAAGTTCCTATAGCTACAGGAGAAATTGCAGAAGACTTATCATATTACTTTACAGTTTCAGAGCAAACTCCATCAGCAGTTGCATTAGGAGTGCTTGTAGATGTGGATTATAGTATAAAAGCTGCTGGAGGATTTATAATTCAGATGATGCCAGGAGCAGATGAGTTTTTAGCAGATATACTTATGTATAGATTAGAAGAAACACCTTCTGTAACTACAATGATGACTCAAGGAAAAACTATAGAAGATATAATCAAATATATATTTGAAGATATGGACTTAGTTATTCACGAAACATTACATCCTAAGTACAATTGTAATTGTTCGAGAGAGCGTATGGAAAAAGCTTTAATAAGCATAGGTAGAAAAGATTTAACTGAAATATATGAGGAAGGAAAAGAAGAAGAAATTATATGTCACTTCTGTAATACTTCATATAAGTTTACTAATGAAGAGGTTGGGGAACTATTAAAGAGAATATAATCAAAAAGCCAGAAGAAAACAATCCAAGCATTGTTTTCTTCTGGCTTTAATTATTTATGAAGAATAAAAAAACCTATGCTAAAATTCTTAGCATAGGATTCTAATTGGAGGCACCATCCGGATTTGAACCGGAGATAAAGGTTTTGCAGACCTCTGCCTTACCGCTTGGCTATGGCGCCATAAAAACAACTACAAAGCTATTATATGCACTTCAAATTACATTGTCAACAAAAACTATAAAAAAATAGAATAAACTTAAAAAAATATTAATATAAATTACAAAATAATCGAGAAGAAGGATGCGAGTTGGAGTTAGCAAAGATATTGATTTTATCTATAATAGGAGAGGCTATTTGGGAGACACTTAAGATGTTTTGGCAAGAAGGGAAGATATCTAAAGATAGAATAGGCGCTTTAGTAGTCTGTATAATCATTGTGTGGAGTACTGATTTAGATATCATGACAACACTAGGAATTCCAGTGAGGGACAAAATAATAGGAATATTATTAACAGGAATATTGATAAGCAGAGGTTCTAATTTTATTCATGATCTATTTAGTTCAGTAAATAACATAAGTAAAAAGTAAATATAAATAATAAAAGTTGGGAAAGGAAACTTATCCCAACTTTTATTTTATAACATAAAATTATATTCAACAAAAATGTTCTTTATACGTACTATATTATAGAAATTAGTATAAAGTGAAAATTGATCCTCTATCTATTAATGGTCCATTATATAAATATACTGGTTCAACATGATATTTTGTTAAAAACTTTTTAATTTCATTACCTTGAGGGTGAAAATCTAAATTGCCATACAAAGCTAATTTATTTTCCTCAATTAGTCCAGTACAACCGCCTATAAAACCGTAATCCAATCCTGGAAGTTCTATATTTCCTGGATTTATGAGAAGTATGTCAAAGTCATAGGATGATAGTTTGTTATAGATCCCTTTATCAGATGTAATAAGAGCTCTTTCGTTAACTATAACTGTAGAACATTTTGTATAACCTTGATTAACATTAATATTTATTTTATTTTTGGCTAAGTCTAGAAGTTTTTTATCAGAGTTATCTAAAGTGTGGATAAAAAAGTTTTTCATAAACAAACAGTTTAAAGGGATATCAAAAGGATAGTTAGATTTAAGAGAGTTTGTTGAATATTCAAAAGATACATCCAAGTTATTGATTTCATCTATAAAACTTTTATCTATGTCTTTACTTACAATTAATGAAATATCTTGTTCATTAATTAAGGTTAGTTGTATATCTGGATGTCCATTTATGGCAGGATATAAATTGGTGTTTTTAGGCACAAGTATAATTTTATCAACATATTTAGATAAATTTTTATGTTCTTCTACAGAGATTCTATAGTCGACAAAAGCTAGCTTCATAATACTCACTTCCTTATTTGGTAGTCAATTAAAGAATAATATTTTTGAAGTAAATAGGCAACAGTATTGTCGATAAATGAAAATTTATTTACTGTATATGCTACAAAAATTTATACATACTATATGTAAGAAGGGAGTGAAATTCATGCTTGTTCTTTCTTTAGCATATGATGGTGAAATGAATTTTATTCAAGATATACAAGAAGTTAGAGCCCTTTTTAAAGAAAAAAATATTAAAATAGGTGTTTCTGAGAGTCTAGAGGGAAATACACATTTTATAAAAGTGTTTTGCGATGAAGAAAATAATGATAAGATAAAAAACATTGTTCATTTATATATGAGTAATATACTTTATAAATTAGTGGTAGATACCTATAAAAGTAAGGCTTTATTTGAATATTTAACAGATACTTTTTTCTTTTTAAAACATGACGAAATACTTGAAGTAGAAGATAGAATAATGAAAACCCTAAAAGGTGAAGAGATGATAAAGGATGAAAATTCTATATACTGCTGTAATAGAATCAACAATGTAGTTGAGAAAATTAGAGCTTGTATGGAAGAAAATAATAACATCAATATTAATGGATTTATAACTTTTAGAATGAAAGAAATAGCACAAGATATTGAAAGTGTTATAGATAAAATAGTTGAGAAGTATTTAGTTGAAAAAGAGTATAAAGAGTTTATAAAACTTTTAAAATATTTTGTGGATATACAAGAAAGTAAAATAGAAGAAATAAACTTAGTAATAGAGGGAGAAGGTTCATACAAGATTAGAGATGCTTATGGGAATGATATATATTATGACTTTTTAAAAGAAATAGGAGATTTGAAAGTTGGAAGTAAGGTTAATATGGAAGACGTAATTATTAGTGGGCTCATTACAAACTCTCCTAAAAGAATCATAATTCATAAGCAAGAAAATTGTTCAAACAAAGAATTTATTGATACAATAGTAAATGTATTTGGAGAACGAGTATCTTATTGTGATAAATGCTCTGTATGTGTTTCAAGTAAAATAAAAATATAAACAATAAAAACCTTGACAAAACAAAAATATCATAATATAATTTGTTAAGTAAAGAAGAAACAGCCGTTTCTCACCTTACAGCATTGCTAGTTAGGTTATTTATCCCGTAAATATTTTTGTTTGGATAAAAAGGACGGCTATTAAGTCGTCCTTTTATTGTGTTTAGGGATGTATTATCGGAGGTGAATAATATTAATAAAAATTTTGCTGTTAATGAAGAAATAAGAGATAGAGAAATTAGAGTTATTGCAGATGATGGTGAACAACTTGGCGTAATAGCTACTAAAGAAGCTCTAAGGATTGCAGAAGAAAAGGAATTGGATTTAGTTATGATATCTCCAGGAGCAAAACCTCCTGTGTGCAAAATCATGGATTATGGCAAGTACATTTACGAACAATCTAAAAAAGACAAAGAAGCAAAAAAGAAGCAAAAAGTTATTAATTTAAAAGAGATAAGAGTTAGTCCTAAAATCGAAGAACACGACGTTTTAATAAAATCTAATAACGCACGTAAGTTCTTAGAAGAAGGGGACAAAGTAAAAATTACCGTTAGATTCAGAGGAAGAGAAGCAGAATATTCACATGTAGGAAGAAAGATTTTAGATAATTTTTATTCAAGATTAGAAGACTTATGTGTGATAGAAAAAGCAGCAAAGTTAGAAGGGCGTAATATGATAATGATTTTAGCGCCTAAAAAAGCTTAACTTGAGAGGAGGATTTTATCATGCCAAAAATGAAAACTCATAGAGGTGCAGCAAAGAGATTTAGAAAGACTGGAACTGGAAAACTTAAGAGAGCTAAAGCTTTTAAAAGCCATATCTTAACTAAGAAAAGTTCAAAGAGAAAAAGAAACTTAAGAAAAGCTGCATATGTGTCAACAGCACAAGAAAAAGCAATGAAGAAATTATTACCATATCTATAATAGAGTAGATCGTAGGAGGTTAAGAACATGGCAAGAGTTAAAAGAGCTGTCAATGCTCGTAAGAATCATAAGAAAGTCTTAAAACTTGCAAAAGGTTATTATGGTGGAAAAAGCAGATTATTTAGAACAGCTAATGAAACAGTTATAAGAGCATTAAGAAATGCTTACGTTGGTAGAAGATTAAAGAAGAGAGATTTTAGAAGACTTTGGATAGCAAGAATAAATGCTGCTACAAGAATAAATGGTCTTTCTTATTCAAAATTCATGAACGGAATAAAGTTAGCTGGTATTGATATAAATAGAAAAATGTTATCAGAAATCGCAATTAATGATCCTAAAGCATTTACTGAATTAGTAGAAGTTGCTAAAAGTCAAATAAATGCATAACAAAAGAATGTGACTTAGGTCGCATTTTTTTGTTATGTAAGTTTTTTTAGAATTTACTATTTGGTTTTGGAAATAATATTATTTGAGGTGCTTAAAATGTATTATAAATTAACAAGCAAGATTAAATTGAATGCTGTTCAGGTTCTTGTATTAGGTTTTTTTACAGTTATATTTATTGGAGGTATAATTTTATCACTTCCAATAAGTTCAGCAAGTGGAAACAAGACAAGTATTATAGATTCAATATTTACTGCTACAACATCTGTATGTGTAACTGGATTAGTGACAGTGGATACTGGAACTCATTGGAGCTATTTTGGAAAAACTGTAATAATGATTTTAATTGAAATTGGTGGTCTAGGGTTTATGTCTTTTGCAACTTTTGCAGCTATATTAATAGGTAAAAAGATAACTTTAAAAGAAAGGCTTTTGATGCAAGAAGCAATGAACACCATTAATTTTCAAGGAATGGTTAAATTAATAAAATATATTTTTGGATTTACATTTTTAATACAACTAATAGGAGCAATTATACTCTCAACTCAATTTATACCAGAGTATGGAGTTAAAAAAGGGGCTTATTTTGGATTATTTCATTCTGTGTCAGCCTTTTGTAATGCTGGAATTGATATAATAGGAGAGTTTAAGTCTCTTACTGAATATACAAGCAATCCTGTTATTATTATGACTATTAGCTTTTTAATAATAATAGGAGGTCTTGGTTTTACTGTATGGTCTGAAATATATAATACTCGATCTCTAAAGAAATTTTCAACACATTCAAAAATGGTTGTATTAGTTACATTATCTTTATTAATAAGTGGAACTATATTAATGTTTATATTTGAATTTAATAATCCTGGAACTATTAAGAATTTTTCACTTGGAGATAAGATATTGAATTCTTGGTTTGCAGCTGTATCACCTAGAACAGCAGGGTTTAATTCTGTATCAACAGCTGATATGACTGCTGCTGGAGAATTTTTAACAATGATATTAATGTTCATTGGTGGTTCTCCAGGATCTACAGCTGGGGGTATAAAAACAACTACTTTTGGTGTGTTGGTTTTAACTTTCATATGTATTATAAGAGGAAGAGAGGATACAGAAGTATTTGGGAAAAGATTTTCTAAAGATTTAGTTTATAAAGCTTTTGCAGTTTTCTTTATTGGATTTACTATTGTAGTTGGAGGAACTATGATTTTATCAATAACAGAACCTTCAGCAGCCTTTGATTACATATTATATGAAGTTACCTCTGCTTTTGGAACTGTAGGTCTTACTATGGGGCTGACACCAAGCTTGTCATGGATGGGGAAAGTAGTTATAATTATCATCATGTATATAGGTAGAGTAGGACCTATGACGGTAGCATTAGCTTTAGCAAGTGGTAAAGCAAAGCGTGCTATAAAGTATCCTGAGGATAAAATTTTAATTGGGTAGAGGTGTATTATAATGAGTAATAAGCAATTTCTAGTAATAGGACTTGGAAGATTTGGAAGAGCGGTAGCAAAAACATTATTCTCTATGGGGCATGATGTTTTAGCTATAGATATTGATGAAGATATAGTACAGGAGATATCAGATCATGTTACACATGCTGTTCAATTAGATGCTACAGATGAAAGCGCGCTTAAAACTATTGGAATCAATAATTTTGATGTAGCTGTAGTTACAATAGGCTCAAATATTCAAGCTAGTGTAATGATAACCCTTGTTCTTAAAGAATTAGGTATAAAGTTTATAGTTTGTAAGGGAGACAGTGATTTGCATGCTAAGGTTTTATATAAAATAGGTGCAGATAGAGTTATTCAGCCAGAAAAAGATATGGGTACTAGAGTTGCGCATAATTTAGCGTCATCTAATATTTTAGATTATATTGAATTATCTCCAGAGTATAGCATCATTGAAATTGAAGCTCCTAGAGAGTGGTTTAATCACACTTTGAAGGAGTTAAGCTTAAGAAGTAAATATGGGCTTAATGTTATGGCTATTAAGCATAATAGTAAGATTAAAATTTCACTTACAGCTGATGATGTTATTAAAGAAAATGATATAATTGTAGCCATGGGTTCTTCAGAGGAGTTATCAAGACTAGAAAGATTAATATCAAAAATTAAATAATGAGGTGCTTACATTTGATTAAAATAGAAAGTAAAGACAATGCTATATTTAAAGATGCTAAAAAATTAAAAACTAAAAAAGAAAGAAAAACTAGAGGAAGTTTTTTAGTTGAAGGTTTTAGATTTTTATCAGAAGCATTTTATGAAGGATGTAAGGTAGAAGCTATTTTTATAGTTGAAAAGGAAATACACAAATTACATGAATATATAAATGAAGAAAAGTTAGTTAATACCAAAGTGTATGGAATAAGTGAAAATCTCTTATCAGAATTAAGTGATACAGAAACCCCTCAAGGAGTAGTAGGAATTGTTAGTATTAATAATATAAAAAATGTAAATAATACTGATAACTTCTATGTTTTATGTGATATGGTTCAAGATCCCGGAAATCTTGGTACAATAATAAGAACTTCACATGCAGCTGGAGCTTCAGGAGTTATATTAACAAAAGGGACAGTAGACCCATATAATAGTAAGACCTTAAGAGCTACCATGGGCTCCATATTTCATATACCTATTATTGAAGACAATGAGCTTGACTTTATTAAAGAACTCAAAGAAAAAGGATACTCTATTTTAGCAGCATCTTTAGAAGGAGAAAACAACTTTTTTGAAGAAGATTTAACTAACAATCTAGTTATTTGTGTAGGTAATGAAGGCAATGGACTAAGTGATTACATATACTCACTTTCAGATATAAAGGTTAAAATACCAATGCCAGGAAATGCAGAATCTTTAAATGTTTCTACAGCAGCTGGAATTATGATTTATGAGAGAGTTAGACAAAAAAGCCTTATAAATAATAAAATAAGCTAAAAGTATTGTATTTTATTAAAATAATGGTTATAATTCTAAATGTAACTTTATATGGAAAGACTGTGAATGAGAAAGTAGATTTGAAAATCTTTTTAAGGGAGAGAAGGTCATAGACTGAGAGCCTTCTTATAAGAGTTCATTTTGAAGTTCCCTCAGGAGTCCTAATGGTGAAATTTTAGTAGCTATTAGCGGGAAACCGTTATTTGAATTAAGTGAGCTTCGGCTAATTAGGGTGGTACCACGGATACCCCGTCCCTTTATTTGGGACGGGGATTTTTTTATTTATTTTAAGATAAAGAAAGGAGATTTTAATTATGAAAGATAAGCTAATTGAAATAAAGGAAGCAGCATTATCTGAACTTAAGAACATTAATGTTTCTCAAGAGATGGAAACACTTAGAGTAAAATATCTAGGTAAAAAAGGAGAGTTAACTGGAATATTAAGAGGTATGGGAGGATTATCAGCTGAAGAAAGAC
The DNA here is from genome assembly GCF_022324845.1 of Clostridium sp. YIM B02506. Classification (NCBI taxonomy): domain Bacteria; kingdom Bacillati; phylum Bacillota; class Clostridia; order Eubacteriales; family Clostridiaceae; genus Clostridium; species Clostridium sp. YIM B02506. The sequence goes on along the minus strand of NZ_JAKGTG010000025.1, from coordinate 40,999 downwards.
CTCTTATAGGAAAACTTGCAAACGAAGTTAGAGCTGAGATTGAAGATAAGATAGATGAGATCTTAACAGTAATTAAAGAAAAAGAAAAAAATGCAAAACTTGAAAGTGAAGTTATAGATATAACAATGCCTGGAAAGAAAGCAGTAATAGGAAAGAGACATCCTCTAGATTTAACTTTAGAATCTATGAAGGAAATTTTTATATCTATGGGATTCACTATAGAAGATGGGCCAGAAGTTGAACTTGATTATTATAACTTTGAAGCTTTAAATATACCTAAAAATCATCCAGCTAGAAGCGAGCAAGATACTTTCTACATTAATGATTCTTTAGTGCTTAGAACTCAAACTTCACCAGTACAAATAAGAGTAATGGAGAAACAAACTCCTCCAATTAAGATGATATCACCTGGTAAAGTTTATAGAAGTGATGCAGTTGATGCTACTCACTCACCAATCTTCTATCAAATGGAAGGGTTAGTTATAGACAAGGGAATAACTTTTGCAGACCTTAAGGGAACATTAGAATTATTTGCAAAAAAGATGTTTGGAGATAAGGTTCAAACTAAGTTTAGACCTCACCATTTCCCATTTACTGAACCATCAGCTGAAATGGATGCAACTTGCTTTGTTTGTCAAGGAGAAGGTTGTAGAGTATGTAAGGGTTCAGGTTGGATAGAATTACTTGGTTGTGGAATGGTTCATCCAGATGTTTTAAGAAATTGTGGAATAGACCCAGAGGTTTATAGCGGATTTGCTTTTGGATTTGGTGTAGATAGAATGGTTATGCTTAAGTATGGAATAGATGATATAAGACTTCTATATGAAAGTGATATGAGATTTTTAAATCAATTCTAATTTAGAAAGGAGTAGTTTTAATGAAAGTACCAGTTTATTGGCTAAAGGATTATATAAATATTGATATAGATGGAAAAGAACTTGGAGATAGATTAACTTTATCAGGTTCTAAGGTTGAGGAAGTTATAGTTTCAGGTGATGAGATTAAAAATGTAGTTACAGGAAAACTAGTTAAGATAGAACCTCATCCAGATGCAGAAAAGTTAGTTGTATGTCAGCTTGATGTAGCTCAAGAGGAAGAAGTTCAAATAGTTACTGGAGCTAAAAATATGAAAGAAGGAGATGTTGTTCCAGTTGCACTTCATGGAGCGATACTTCCTAATGACTTAAAGATAAAGAAGGGCAAACTTAGAGGAGTTGTTTCTAATGGAATGATGTGCTCTGAGGAAGAACTAGGAATAGCAGGAGATAAAGAAGTTCATGGACTTATGATATTAGATCCAGCTACACCTCTTGGAAAAGATATAAAAGAAGTTTTAGGGTTAAACAAAGAAACTATAGACTTTGAAATAACTTCAAATAGACCTGACTGTTTAAGTGTTATAGGTATAGCTAGAGAAACTTCTGCAACTTTAGGTAGAGAGTTTAAGATGCCAAGTTTATCTTATACTTCAACTAGTACCAAGAAAATTGAAGATGAACTAAAAGTAACTATTAATGACTCTTTATGTAAAAGATATTTAGCAAGAGGAGTTAAAAATGTTAAAATAGCACAATCACCAGCTTGGATGCAAGAAAGACTTTTAGATGCAGGTGTTAGACCTATAAATAACATAGTTGATATAACAAACTTTGTAATGCTAGAGCTTGGTCAACCAATGCATGCTTTTGATAAAAGAGAGATATCAAGTGGTCATATTGTTATAGAAAGAGCAAAAGAGGGTGAAAAGTTCACAACTCTGGATGAGATAGAAAGAAACCTTGATGACTCTATGCTTTGTATTAAAGATGGAGAAACTACAGTAGCACTTGCTGGAATCATGGGTGGTTTAGACTCAGAAATAAAAGAAGATACTACTGAAGTTATATTTGAGTTTGCAAACTTTGATGGAACTAATATAAGAGTTAACTCTAAAAAGCTTAACTTAAGAACAGAAGCATCTTCAAGATTTGAAAAAGACATAGATCCAAACCTAACATTACTTGCAGCAGATAGAGCTTGTGCATTAGTACAAGAACTTGGATGTGGAGATGTTATGGAAGGAACTTTAGATGTTTATCCAGAGAAAAAAGAAACTCATGAAATGAAAGTTTCTGTAACTTGGGTTAACAAGTTTTTAGGTACCTGTATACCTGCAGAAGATATGAAGACTTACTTAGACAGACTTGAACTAAAAACTACTGTAAGTGGAGATGACCTTGTAATTACAGTACCAACTTTTAGAATAGATATTCATATAAAAGAAGATATAGCAGAAGAGATAGCAAGAATATATGGATACAACAATGTACCAACAACTATAAGCACAAGTACTACAGATAGAGAACCTAAGTACAGAAAAGAAAGACTAGATGATCTTCTTATTGAAACATTATTGTCTTCAGGAGTGAATCAATCAATAAGTTATTCTTTCGTATCTCCAAAGGTATTTGATGAGATTAACTTACCTAAGGATAGTGTGCTTAGAAATGCAGTCAAGATAAAGAATCCACTAGGTGAAGACTACAGTATTATGAGAACTACTACTGTACCATCAATGATGGAATCTTTAAAGAGAAACTACACTAGAAACAATGACTATGTAAGATTATTTGAAATAGGAAGAACTTATTTACCTAATGAAGATGTAAATGCTCTACCAAAAGAGAATAACATATTAACTATAGGTATGTATGGGGATTGCGATTACTTGGACCTTAAGGGTGTAGTTGAAAATATCTTAGATTCTTTAGGAATAACTAAGATATCTTTAGAAAGAGAAAAAGATAATGTTTGTTATCATCCTGGTAAAACAGCTGCTTTAATGGTTGGAAAACAAAAAGCTGGAGTATTTGGAGAAATACATCCTGACCTTTTAGATAACTATGGAATAGATACTTTAGGATATTTAGCTGAACTTAACTTAGATGTTTTATATGAAGCTTCAAACACAATAAAAGCTTATAAACCATTACCAAAGTTCCCAGCAGTAACTAGAGATATAGCACTTTTAGTTGATGACGAAGTTTTAGTTGGAGATATTGAAAGTACTATAGTAAAAGCTGGTGGAAGTTTAGTTGAAAAGGTAAGTTTATTTGATATATACAAAGGTAAGCAAATACCAGAAGGTAAAAAGAGTATAGCTTATGCAATTGCATATAGAGATGAAAATAAAACTTTAACTGATAAAGAAGTTAACAAGGTTCATGATAAGATTTTAAGAAGCTTAGAGTACAAACTTGGAGCTCAACTTAGATAATATCGAAAAAAGACTAAACTATTGATGTAGTTTGGTCTTTTTTTATAAACATTGAAGTCAATTAATAGAAAACTGTGGTGTAAAAAAGGTTACGAACCTAGTTCTACTTTATTCACAGGAAGAAATGTTTGTGTTAAAATTAAGTAAAGACAAATAAGCTAGAGGTGAAATATGAGTTCGGTTGTGGTTAAAGTTAATGGTATAGAGTATAATTTAAAAGGAAGAGAAAATGAAGAATATTTAAAAGGTATTGCAGAATATATAGATAGTAAAATACAAGAACTATGTGAAAAGAATCCAAAACTTAGTTATTCGGCAGCAACTGTATTAGCAGGAATAAATGTAGCTGATGAACTTTTTAAAAGTGACTTACAATGTGAAAAATTAGAGAAAGAGTGTAAAGGTCTAAAAGAGAACTACAAGAAATTAGAAGAAGAGTTTAATATTAAGGTTAAAGAAATAGAAGCTTTAAATGAGAAACTAAAAGAAATGGAAAACACAAATTCTCAAGATTTAATCAAAGAAGTAGAAGATTATAAAAGTCAATTAGATATAATGGAAGAGCAATACAAAAAGACAAAAGAGCAAAACAAGACATTGATGAGTAGAAATAAGGAAGTTAATTTTCAATTGAATAATTATAAATATAAAGTACTTGATTTAGAGAAAAAATATATGGATATTAATTTTAAGCTTGCAAGAGAAAAAAGTGGGCAAAATATATTATTAAATACTAAAAAACATAGATAAATTAAGGAGTTTAGGATACTCCTTTTTTGTCGCATGGATAAAACCACAGGAGAGATGAAGAATGAATAAAGTAGAATTATTAGCTCCAGCTGGCAGTATGGAAAGTTTATATGCTGCCATAAATAACGGAGCCGATGCCGTATACCTTGGAGGAGATAAATTCTCAGCAAGGGCATATGCATCAAATTTTGATAAAGAGAATATGGAGAAGGCAGTAGACTATGCTCATCTATATGGTGTGAAGATATATGTTACAATAAATACTCTAATAAAAGAAGAGGAGATGAATTCTCTCTTAGAATATACCAAGGACCTATATAAGATGGGGATTGATGGTGTTATACTTCAAGACTTAGGAGCCTATAGAAACCTAAAAAGGCTAATTCCTGATTTAGAGATACATGGATCAACTCAAATGACTGTACATAATCCAGAAGGAGCAGTATTCTTAAGTGAAAAAGGTTTTAAGAGAATAGTGTTATCAAGAGAGCTATCTTTAAATGAGATAGAGTACATATCTAAAGATTTAGGAATAGAAACAGAAATATTTGTTCATGGTGCATTATGTGTATGTTATTCAGGCATGTGCTTAATGAGCTCCATGATTGGTGGAAGAAGCGGTAATAGAGGAAGATGTGCTCAAAGCTGCAGACTTCCTTATACCTTAAAATCAACGAATGGTGGAAAAGAGTTTAAAGGATATTTATTAAGCCCTAAGGACATCTGCACAGTTGATGATGTTAAAGAGATATTAAAGACTGGGACTTCTTCATTAAAAATAGAAGGAAGAATGAAGAGACCAGAGTATGTTGCAGGAGTTGTATCTGAGTATAGAAAAGCAATTGATGATAACAAAAATAAAAATGGGGAAAAGCAATTAATGAAGCTTTTTAATAGGGAAGGTTTTTCAAAAGCATATCTTTATAAAAATGAAGGTAAGGATATGATGGCTTATAAATATCCTAAAAACACAGGGGTTTTTGTAGGTAAAGTAGTTGAGAATTCACTTGTCTTATTAGATGATGATATTTCACTTAAGGATGGAATAAGAATAGGTGAAGGTGGGTTTACTGTTGTAAAGATATTACTTGGTGGAAAAGAAGTTGAAAAAGCAAGTAAAGGAGACAAAGTAAAGTTAATTCCTAACCAATATAAAAAAGGTGATGTTCTTTATAAAACATCTGATAATTTACTGCTTAAGAGTTTACAATCAACCTACAACAACATTTATGATAAAAAGGTTGATATATCTTGTGATGTTGAATTCAATTTACATGGGCCCATCATATTAAGAACTAGGTATATGGGAGAGAACTTTGAGGTCTATGGAGAAAATGTTGAAATAGCTAAAAACAAACCTCTATCAAAAGAAAGAATTCAAGAAGCCTTAATGAAGTCTGGAGATACTGCCTTTAAGATAACTAAAGTAGAGTTTAAATCCTATGAAGAAGGCTTTGTACCAGTATCCTCATTAAATAATGTTAGAAGATTACTTATAGAAAAGATTGAAGAAAATGTGAAGCTTAGATATAAAAAAGATATCAAGATATCAGATAAACATGAAAAACAAGAGATTTTAGATGTTGATGGGCCTGATTTACTTTTCATAGCTAATACAAAGGCCCAACTAAAGGCCCTAGTAGATGAAAAGGCCCATGATATAGGTATCAGTATTTACAACAAAAATATCTCAGGTATAAGGTTAAAGGATCTTGATGGTATTGATGGGCCTAATTTATATTTAAAGGTTCCTAATATAATAAAGCAGGAATATAAAGCTTTAGTTAAAGAGATTGAGGAAAATCTACATAGATTTAAAGGAATAATTACGTCTAACTTAGGAATAATTAAGAAATTTCAAAACAGAATATTAATAATAAGTGATTATAAAAGCAACATATTTAATTCTTCAGTGGTGAAATTCTTTAAAGAAAATAATGTATATCCATATTTAAGCCAAGAATTAAATAGAAAAGAAATCATGAATATACTATCTAAAGAAAAAAATATAGGTATGTGTGTTTATGGCAAAACAGAATCTATGATATCAGAATATTGTCCAGTAGGAAGTATTGTTGGAGGAAAATACTCTAATAAAGAATGTTCAGCTCCATGTGTAAATGATGAATTTATGCTTGTTGATAGAATGAATAAGGACTTTAGAGTGTTAACAGATAAATTCTGTAGGGCCTATATATATAACTCTGCCCCTATTAATCTAATTGATGAAATGGAAGAACTTAAAGAAAAAGGTGTATCAAGTTTTAGATTTGATTTCATCGATGAAGGGGAAGAAGAAGTTAAGGAAATATTAAATTATTTAAAAGATAAAACTCCTTTAGAAAATAAAGAATATACCAAAGGTCATTATAGAAGAGGAGTAGAATAAAGGAGAAGTTTAATGAAAGAACGATCTATAAAGATATTAGAATTTCATAAAATAAAAGAACTTGTAAAAGAATATGCAATAACAGCTGGTGCTAAAGAGTTAATAGAAGAGTTAAAGCCTTATGATAATGTTTATGAAATTAAAGAACATATACAAGAGACAAGAGAAGCTTTAAATTTACTTATGACTAAGGGAAATCCTCCTTTTGAAGGGTTTTATGATGTTAGAGATGGAGTATCTAGGGCATTAAAGGGAGGTACTTTGAATGCTCTTCAATTACTTAGAATAGGGAATATGTTAAGATCCTCAAGAAAGTTTCTTGATTATATAAAGAGAAAAGAAGAGGAAGAAGATCATAAGATTATTGAAGAAATATGTGAAGGAATCACTCCTTTAAGAAAACTTGAAGAAAGCATAGAAATTGCTATAGTTGGTGAAGATGAGATATCAGATAGAGCTAGTAGCACTTTAAGTAACATCAGAAGATCCTTAAAGGAAAAGAACTCTTCTGTTAGAGAAAGAATAGGAGGAATAATAAGAGATAACTCTAAGTTCCTTCAAGACAACTTATATAGCGTAAGAGGGGATAGATATGTTATTCCTGTAAAGTCTGAACATAAAGGGCAAGTACCTGGTCTTGTTCATGACCAAAGTTCATCAGGTGCAACATTATTTATAGAACCTATGAGTTTAGTTAATCTAAATAATGAAATTAAAGAACTTATGCTAAAGGAAAAGGCAGAAATAGAAAGAATATTAGCTGCTTTATCTAAAGGAGTTTATAACAATAAGGATGAAGTAAAAAGAAATCTAGATATATTAATTGAGTTAGATTTTATCTTTGCAAAAGCTAAATATGGAAGTTCCATAAACGGTGTTGCACCTATAGTAAATACTGATGGTTCATTTCATATCATAGAAGGAAGACATCCACTCATAAGTTCCAAGATAGTTGTACCATCAACATCATACCTTGGCAAAGAGTTTACTTCCTTAATAATAACTGGTCCAAACACAGGGGGAAAAACTGTAACTTTAAAGACTATAGGGCTTCTACATCTAATGGGTATGAGTGGATTATTAATACCTGCTAGAGATAATTCATCTATAAGTTATTATGAAAATATATTTGCAGATATAGGAGATGAACAAAGTATTGAGCAGAGTTTGTCAACTTTCTCATCTCATATGAAAAATATAGTTGAGATTATGGAAGATGCAAATGAGAAATCCTTAGTGCTTTTTGATGAACTTGGAGCTGGAACAGACCCAACAGAAGGTGCTGCTTTAGCTGTATCAATACTTGAGAGTTTAAGAAAAAGAAACTGCAAAATAGTTGCTACAACTCACTACAGTGAACTTAAAGGATATGCACTTAGAACTATAAATGTAGAAAATGCCTCAGTTGAGTTTGATGTCGAAACTTTAAGACCAACTTACAGACTTTTAATAGGAATTCCAGGTAAGTCAAACGCTTTTGAGATATCTAGAAGACTTGGACTAAGTGATAGTGTAATTAAAGATGCTAAAGAAAGTATATCTTCTGAATCACTTCAGTTTGAAGATCTTATACAAAGTTTGCAAGAAAAGAGCATAAAGGCAGAAGAAGATGCTAGAAGAGCAGAAGTTTTAAAAATAGATGCTCAAAAACTTAAAGAAAAGTATAATAGCAAGTTAGAATCCTTAGAAAAGATGAGAGAAAATGCTTATTCAGAGGCAAGAAGAGAAGCCAAACAGCTTTTAAGAGATGCTAAAGAAGAAGCTGATGAAATCTTAAAAACTATGAGAGAGCTTGAAAGAGATGGTGTATCTTCTACAAACAGAAGAAGACTTGAAGAAGAAAGAAGCAAACTTAGAAACAACTTAGATAAAGCTGAAGCAGAGTTAAACAAGGAAAAGAAGAAAAAAGGAAAAGAGATAGCTGAAGTTAAACTAGGAATGGAAGCTTTTTTACCTTCTTTAAATCAAAAAGTTGTAATAATATCAATGCCAGACAACAAAGGTGAAGTTAAAGTTGAAGCTGGTATTATGAAGATAAATGTTAAACTTAAAGACTTAGTTATAGCAGAAGGAATAAAAGAAGAAAAGAAAAAGTCATCTAAACAAGTTAATCTAAACTTAAAGTCAGTTAGTTCATCTGTGGACTTAAGAGGGTTAGATGCAGAAGAGGCTTGTTATGATGCAGATAAGTATTTAGATGAAGCTTATATGGCAGGCTTAGGAGAAGTATCCTTAATACATGGAAAAGGTACTGGGGTATTAAGAAAAGCTATAAACGACATGTTAAAGAGACATCCTCATGTAAAAAGTTATAGACTAGGTGAGTATGGTGAAGGTGGAACTGGAGTAACAGTAGTTCAACTTAAATAAGCACCTTGTTGTGGTAGACGTATTTCTCGGCGTCAATCTAATCATTTGTTTATAAAAAATTAATGAAACCCTTGAAAAAAGGGTTTCTACAGGAGTAAGGTAGATGATTTTAGTAAGTGCTTGTTTAGCGGGAGTTAATTGCAGATATGATGGTAAAAATACTTACAAAGAAGAACTTCAAAAACTAATTGAATCTGGAAAAGTTGTGTTAGTATGTCCAGAACAATTAGGAGGTCTATCAACACCAAGAAATCCAGCTGAAATAAGAGGAGATTTAGTGATAGACAATAAAGGAAATGATGTCACAGAACAGTTCACAAAAGGGGCCCATGAAACTATGAAGATAGCAAAACTTATGAACTGTAAGGTTGCTATATTAAAAAAGAATTCTCCTTCCTGCGGATTTGGGGAGGTTTATGATGGTACATTTAGTGGTACCAAGAAAAAAGGTAATGGACTAACTGGTGATATTCTTGATAAACATGGAATAAAGGTATTTAATGAAGATAATTTTCATGAAGCAATAAAGGAATATATTTAAAATAAATGATGGGCCTATCAAGTTAATTTGATAGGCCCATCAAAGTTTTTTAAACTCTTATTTCTCTTAGTACATTAATGTGTTCTACATTAGGATCTTCAGTTCCTTGAACATAAAGTCCAGCTCTCTTAAGATCTTTTACATAGTGAACAACTTCTAAGGTTATGATTTCGCCTGGACATAAGACAGGTATTCCTGGTGGATATGCCATTAAAAATTCTGCACTTATTCTTCCTACAGCATCTTCAAGAAGTAAAGTTTCTTTTTTTGAGTTAAATGCAGCTCTAGGATTTACTTTCATCTCTGGGATATCAGGTATATCTAAAAAGTCTGGTTTTATGTTACTTTTTTCTGAATGCTCTTTAGAAATTTCTTTTAAAGCATCTACTAAACTATTTAAAGCTTCCTCAGTGTCTCCAAAAGAACCTACAGCAAGAACATTATAAAGGTCTGATAATTCTACTTGTATATGATATCTTGTAGCTAATATAGTATCTAATTCATAACCTGTTAAACCTAATTCTCTACAATTTACAGTAATCTTAGTTGGGTCAAAGGAAAAAGCACCAGGTTTTCCGAGTATTTCTTCTCCAAAACAATAAAGTCCAGGGATTTTATTTATTTCATCTCTTACTTTTTTGCAACGCTCAACAGTTTTTGCAAGAAGTTCTTTTCCTTCTAAAGCTATTTGTTTTCTTGCACAATCAAGACTTGCCATAAGTATGTATGATGGTGAAGTTGTATGAAGTAAGTTTAAAACTTGTTGAACTCTTTTTGGATTTATAAGTTTACTTTTAACATGTAAAAGTGATCCTTGAGTTAATGAACCTATTATTTTGTGAGTACTTTGAGCACATATATCTGCCCCAGCCTTTAATGATGATAAAGGAAGGGAATCATTAAATCCTAAATGAGGCCCATGAGCTTCATCAACTATCAAAGGTATATCATAGCTATGAACAATATCAGCTATTTTTTTAATGTCAGTAGCAACTCCATAATAAGTTGGATTTATGATTAATACTGCTTTAGCATCAGGATTTTTTCGTAGAGACTCAGCTACAACCTCAGGTGTAACACCATGAGCAACTCCTAACTGTTTATCAAGTTCAGGAGTCATGAATACTGGAACAGCTCCACTTAAGATAATTCCTGAAGTAACAGATTTATGAACGTTACGAGGAATAAGTATTTTGTCCCCATCGCCAACAACAGAAAGAATCATAGCTTGAATAGCGCCAGATGTTCCATGAATAGAGAAAAAGGAAGCATCAGCATCATAAGCATCAGCAACTAACTCTTGTGCTTTCTTTATTGGTCCCGTTGGATGGTGTAGGGAATCAACCATTTTAAAAACAGTTACATCTATTTTAAATGGGTTATCTCCTATAAATTTTTTAAAGTCATTTTCAATGCCATTACCTTTTTTATGACCTGGTACATGAAAGGGAATTGTTTCATTATTGACATATTCCATCAATGCGTCAAATAAGGGTGTTTCATTTTGGTTTAATTTATACATGTATGGACACCTCTTTCGTTTACCTAATAATTTAAAAACACTACTATTATATTTTACCAAAACCCTCATTTCAATAAAAAAATTTTAAAAAGAATAAATATTTTATTCTTGTCAATAATACAGAGGAGGAGGGATAAATATGGAATGTAATAAAAGAATTAAAAGTATTGGACATAGTGGGAGAAAAAGCAGAAAAAATGGTAAAGTACCAGGGGTAATTTACGGTAAAGGTATTGAAAATATGCTCTTTGAAATTTCTGAATTAGAGTTAAATGAGGAAATTTTACACAATGGAGGACATGGATTTGTAAATATCAATTTAGAAGGTGAAAATCATAAAGCACTTATAAAGGAAATACAACGTGATCCACTAACAAGAAAATTAGTACACATTGATTTAGAAAAGATAAGTGGGGATAAGAAGATAACTTCATATGTTCCATTAAACTTTACAGGTGAAGAATCTGTAGGAAAAGCAGGAGCTGTACTTCAAAAAGAAAAAAATGCAGTTAGGGTTGAATGTACTCCAGACAACTTACCAAAATCAATAAATATTGATATAACTAATGGATCAGTTGGTTCAGTATTTAGGTTAAGTGATGTTGAGGTTGGAGAAGAAATTTCAATAATAGATGATTTAAACACAGTTGTAGCAGCTATAAGTTATGAAAGAAATACCGTATCTATGGATATGGCTATCAATGAAGAGCAGATAAAAGAAGAAAAAGAAGATAAAAAGAAAAATTAGTCTATAATAAAAAATGTGGATTATAGTAGTAAAATGCTAATGATTAACATAGGATTCATTAGCATTTTACCTTTTTGTTACCATATAACTTACATAAAAGTGTTTTCATATACTGTAAATTCGTGTATAATGGATTTGCACATTTAAGGAGGGATTTTTGTGGATTACAAAATTAGATATGAGGAATGGTTACAATCCAAAGTTATATCAGAAGAAGTCAAGAATGAACTTAAACAACTTAATGATGAAAAGGAAATAGAAGATAGATTTTATAGAGATCTTGAATTTGGTACAGGTGGATTAAGAGGAGTAATAGGTTACGGAGACAACAGAATGAACATATACACTGTTGGAAAAGCTACTCAAGGATTCGCAAATTATTTATTAGAAAACTTTGATGATAGTAGATCAGTAGCAATAGCTTATGACTCAAGAAATATGTCAGTAGAATTTGCTAAATCAGCAGCTTTAACTTTATGTGGAAACGGTATAAAAGTATATTTGTTTAAAGTGTTAGAGCCAACACCAGTATTATCATTTGCAGTTAGACATTTAAACTGTTCAGGTGGTATAGTAGTAACTGCATCCCATAATCCAAAGCAATATAACGGATATAAAGTGTATGGTCCAGACGGTGGACAAGTAACCGATGGAGATGCAAACAAGATAATAGGATACGTAAAAGATATAAAAGGTTTTGAAGAAATAAAAACTATAAGCGAAGAAGAAGCTTTAGAAAAAGGATTATTAGTATACATTGGAGAAGATGTAGATAAAGCATATATAGATGCAATTAAAAAAGCTACTATAAGAAAAGAATTAGTTAGTGAAAAAGCAAAGGATTTAAATATAATATACACTCCTATACATGGATCAGGAAATATTCCAGTTAGAAGAGTATTAGCTGAACTTGGATATGAAAATGTAAATGTAGTTAAGGAACAAGAACTTCCAGATGGAAACTTCCCAACAGCTCCATATCCAAACCCAGAAGATCCAAAGGTATTTAAATTAGCTTTAGAAATGGCTAAAAAATCAGAACCAGATATAATTTTTGGAACTGACCCTGATTGTGATAGAATAGGGGTAGTGGTAAAGGATAAAACTGGAGATTATAAAGTTTTAACAGGTAATCAAACAGGAATGCTTTTAACACATTATATATTAAGTTCTTTAAGTGAAAGAAATGAAATTCCAGACAATGGAGTAGTTATAAAAACTATAGTAACAACTGAGTCAGCTAATGATATAGCTAAGGCTTATAATGTTGAAATAATGGACACCTTAACTGGATTTAAGTATATTGGAGAAAAAATGACTGCTTTTGAGAAATATAACAGTCATAAATATCTATTTGGATTTGAGGAAAGTTATGGATATTTAATAGGAGACCATGCAAGAGATAAGGATGCTGTTGTAGCTGCAATGCTGATAGCTGAAATGACTCTTTACTATAAAGAAAATGGCATGAGTCTTTATGATGGACTTTTAGCTTTATATGAAAAGTATGGTTACTATAAAGAAGCACTTGAATCTTTTGAACTAACTGGTAAAGAAGGTCAAGAAAAGATAGCTAAGTGTATTGAAAATCTTAGAAGTACTGAGTTTACTGAATTAAATGGAGTTAAGCTTTCATTAAAGGAAGACTATAAATTAAGTACTCAAAAAAATATGCACCTTAATTCTGAAGTAACTCTTGATTTACCTAAATCAAATGTATTAAAATTTATATTTGAGGATGATTCATGGTTTGTAGTAAGACCTTCAGGAACAGAACCTAAAATGAAACTATATATTGCTGTAAAAGGTAATTCTATAGAAAATTCAGAAGAAAACTTAAATAGCTTTAAAGAAGCTGTTAGAGGATTAATTGAAAAAAACTTAAATTAATAAAAAAGCTATCATCCTTCGGTGATGATAGCTTTTAATTCTTATATGGAAAAGGAGAAAATATCTTGGATTATAGAAATTTATTTAAAGAAAAACTATCTAAGCTATTATTTTTAGAATTAAATAAAGAAGGGTTTCTTAAAGCACTTAATATATCAAGCTTAGAACTTAAAAATAAAGAGTTATTTGTACCTATAAACACTACTTATTTAGCTTCAAATATAGAAAATGAAATAAAGATAAAAAATCTTCCTATATATGATTTTATTGAAGGAATGAGTTTTGCCTTAGGAGCAGATGATAAGCTGAAATTTAATGAAGATTATATAATTTTATTAAAAAACATAAAGGACTCAATACCTTGTATAAAAAGTGCAGTAGCAAAAAAGATAAAAGAGAATCTTTTTGATGAGGCTTATATACTATTAAGAGGGTTAACTAATGTAACTAATGAGGAAGAAGTGTGGGAGAAGTTATTTCTTATTGGTGAAACAATAAGGGAACAAGATAAAGGTTTTACAGAAGTATTTAAAGAAGACATAGATAGATACAAAAACCTAAATCTAAACTCTCATAAAGCAAGTATTTATGAAGCTTTGATTTATAATGATGAGGGAAATAATGAAAAAGCCTACGTTTATATAAATGAATATTTAAATTCTGGAGGAGAACCAGAAGAATACATCTTAAGTTTAAAAGCTGAACTTGAAGACACTTTAGATTATGAAAATGGGAAAAAATTAATAGAAGGAAATCCTAAAGAGGCTTTAAAAAAGCTAATTCCTTTACTTGATAGATTTGGTGATAATCCATCTTTATTTTATTATGTAGCTTTATGTTATAGAAAACTTGAAAATTATGAAAAAGCAATCTATTACTTAAATGAAAGTATAGCAATTGATAGTTCAATAGTTGAAACAATAAACGAAATGGGTATAAACTATGCTTCTTTAGAAGACTTTGAAAATGCTATAAAGTATTTTAGAAAAGCCTTTGAAGCAACTAGAGATATAGAGATCTGCACTAATTTAATAATGTGTTATTTAAATTCAGGAGATTTAAAACAAGCAAGATTACATTTAGAAATTGCAGAAAAAATAAACAAAGATGACGAGATTGTAAAAGAAATAAAAGAATACATAAAAAGATTTAATTAAAGGTTACAAGTAGATTACTTTCCTTTTTATAGCTAATCTTTTATGGTAATATTTAAATATAAAAGTTAAGGATGGAGAGTATGTTTATAAATATATTAGGTTTTAAAATCTACAAAAATACAAAAACGGAATTAATTGAGTTGTTAAACAGCTATCCTAAAGTCAACATAATATCAGGGAATCCAGAGGTTTTATTTAACGGATTAAATAATAAAACATTGGGAGATAATTTTAGAAAAGATAGCTCAATTATAATACCTGATGGTGTTGGAACGGTTTTAGCTTCAAAAATACAAGGAACACCAGTTAAAGAAAAAATTCCAGGAATAGAAGTTATGGGTGAAATAATAAAAAAATCTGAAAGAGAAGGAAAAGGAATTTATCTTTTAGGTGCTAAGGAAGAGGTACTGCTTAAATGTAGTGAAAATCTTTTGATAAAATACCCAGAGCTAAACATAGTTGGAATGAAAAATGGTTATTTCAAAAAAGAAGATTCTGACTTAATTGCTGAAGATATCAAATCAAAAAATCCCTACGCCATTTTTATAGCAATGGGATCTCCTAGACAAGAAGAATTTATATCTAAATACATGGATGAGCTTCCTTGTAAAATCTTCATGGGAGTTGGAGGTAGCTTTGATGTTTTTGCAGGTAATGTAAATAGAGCACCTAAGTGGATGATAAGTTTAGGACTTGAGTGGCTTTATAGAGTTAGTAAGGAACCTTGGAGAATAAAAAGATTAGGGGCTATACCTAAGTTTTTGTGGTTGGTCTTAATTAATAGATTTAAGAGATAAATACATAGTATCTTAAAAGTGAGGGTTAATTTAATGAATATTCTATTACAAATTGTACTGATAGTTTATATGATATTTCTTCCACTATTTCCGGGGACATTAAATGGTGAGTATCAGATTATAGAAATGGTTCAATCTGGTTTGTTATTTCTTCTATTTATAAAGTATGTAGCAATTAAAGAAAATAGAAAAGTTTTAAAAGAAAAACTACCAAGAATCTTAAAAGAGCCAACATCTTATCTTTCTATTATTTTACTATTATTGATGGCGGTTTCTGTACTTCAATCTACGAGTATGTTTTTATCTTTAAAAGAAATTTTTAGATTTGGATTGGCAGTAGGCCTTTATTTACTGATTATTTTAGAATTTTCAACTAAAAAAGCTATACATAGACTCATTAAGATGATTTATTATCCTGCTTTTTTAGTTTTATTATATGGAATTTTTCAGCAATTTACAGGACATGGAGTTAGTAGTTATGTAAATGGAGTAACTCCTAGAATTGATTCAACTTTTGGACAACCAAACCTATATGCAGGATATATAATACTATTATTTTATCCCTTATTTTTTGTAGCAATAAAAGAAAAATCAAAAAAACATAAGTATTTTTATTTCTTAGAACTTTTACTTATGTTAGTGAGTATAGTTTATACCTACTCAAGAAATGGATGGCTATCACTTATATTAGGTTGTATTATAGTAAGCATTATATACAACTGGAAACTTCTTTTTCCTCTAATTGCTATGATGATTGGAGCTGTGGCAATACCAGCAGTTCATGAAAGATTTAATGGAGTATTCGTAAATGATGGAAGGGTTAAGATTTGGAAGGTAGCTGTTAAAGCCATAGAAGAGCATCCTATAAGTGGAATTGGAATAGGTAATTTCCAACCTTTCAATAATGAATATATAATACAGCACCCAGAGTTTAATACAGGAGAAAATATACTCCACACTCATAATGTATATCTTAAAATGTTTGCTGAATTGGGAGTAGTAGGTCTTATAGTATTTTTAATATTTAGCATAGTTATAATTGTTAAAGCTGTAAAAGTTGCTAGAAACTTTGATGGTGAATTAAAAAGCATAGCTACAGGTATAGGAGTAACCTTTTTTACTTTTTATCTTGTAAATATGTTTGACAACCTATTATTTGCACCTAAAATAATGAATTATTATTTCATTTTTATAGGAATATTGGTAACTTCAATAATTAATATAAAATCTAATAAACTTAATAGTTAGGATGATTAAATATGAAGGTATTACAAGTTATAAGTGGAAATGATAATGGTGGAGGAGCGCAGCACATTTTAAACTTAGTAAAAGATAATGAGATTTTTAATACTCATTTAGCTATTATAGGAGATGGTGAATTTCATAAAAGATTATTAAGAGAAGATTTGGAATTCTATAAAGTGAATACAGCTTTATTCAATGAAGATTTAGTTCAACTAATAGATAAAGAAAACTATGATATTGTTAACTTCCATGGACCTAAAGCTGTTTATACTTATAGAATGATAAAACATAAAATAAAAGCTATAGCTGTTAATACTCTTCATAGTGATTTTAGATATGATTATTTTCAAAAAAACTATAAGAATAAGTTAAAGACAGAGCTATATAAATATTGCTTAAGTAGTTTTAAACATTATATATGTGTATCTGATAACTTAAAGATTTTAGCACAAAGTAGGTTTAAAGGTAACTTTTATGTCATTTCTAACGGAACGGATGAAACTTTAATTAATAAAGTTTCATCAAAAGAGAGTGTAAGAAAAGAGCTTGGGTTAGATGAAAATGAATTTGTAATTTCTATATGTGCTAGATTATCAGAGATTAAAAACCACAAAAGTTTAATTACTGCTTTTAATGAGTTTTCTAACCTAATTGATAATGTTACCTTACTTATAATTGGGGATGGAGAATTAGAAGATGAATTAAAAAAAGAGGCTAAAACTGATAAAATAAAGTTTTTAGGCTATAAAAAAAATGCAGATGATTATATTAATGCTTCAGATATAAATGCAATTGTATCTTTTTCCGAAGGGGGAATTCCTCCGTTATCTATAATTGAAGGTTTTTTTCTAAAAAAGAGTTGCATAATATCTAACTTCAAAGGTATAGATAAAATTCTTTCTAATGAGATTTGCTATTTTACAAACCCAAATAGTGTTGAAAATATAAAAGATACACTAGTCAAAGTGTATAATGAAAAATATGATTTAATAAGAAAAGGTGAACTTTGTTATGAAGATGCCTTGAATAAGTTTAGCGTAAAAATATTTAGAGAGAATTATAAAAGAGCATATGAAAGTATAATACTAAGTGAAAATTCTAAAAGATAATAATTGAGCAAGTAGAATAATTTACTTGCTCAATTACTATAGAGTGGAGAAAACTATGAAATATAAAAAACTTCTCAATGGATCATTTTTCATTATGATTTTAATTATAGCTTCTAAACTTTTAGGGCTTATAAGAGATTCTTTAATTGCAAAAAGTTTTGGACTATCTTATTTAAATGATATATATATGTTTTCATTAGGAACAACTATGCTATTTATAAGCATAAGTTACGGAATAACATCAGCATTAATTCCTATTCACACTTATATAAAAGAAAATGGTGATATAAAAGAAAGAAATAGATATATAAGCAATGTTATTACTGTAATATCAATAATTACTTTTATAATAGTTGTTCTTGGAATAATAGGAGCAGGAAGTATAGTATCTGTTTTTGCATCTTCATTTAAAGAAGATATAAACATATACAATCAAGCGGTATTACTAGTTAGGGTTATGTTTATATCACTTATTTTTGTAGCAGTTCAAAGCATTTTGACTGCAGTGTTACAATGCCACAATAGATTTATAGCAACTTCATTAATGCCTGTTTTTTCAAATGTTATATATATCTTATATTTAATATTCTTTATTGATAGATATGGATTAAATGGATTTGGAATAGCCACAGTATTAGGTTTCTTATCTATGTTATTAATAAATATACCTGGATTTAGAAAACTTGAATATAAATATAACTTTGTATTTAATTTAAAAGATGAAAATCTTAAAGCTTTAGGAAAATCTATGTTACCTATAGTAATTTGCGCGTCTTTAGTTCAAATAAATGTTTTTATTGTTAGATCTTTTGCAGGAACTTTAGAAACTGGTTCTATTTCATCCTTAGATTATGCAAATAAACTTAATATGTTAGTTTATGAGGTTTTTGCTCAAGCTATAAGTATGGTTGTGTATCCTAAACTATCTTCCTTAGCGAGTAGAAGTGATTACAAAGGATTTAATAAAGAAATAAGTAAGGGGATTAATTTTATATTTTTATTGATGGTACCAGCTGCTTTTGGACTATTAACTTTAAGAATTCCTCTTATATCATTATATTTAGAGAGAGGCGCCTTTGGAAGTAATGAAGTAATTATGACTTCAAGTGCCTTGATTTTTTACATACCTACAATGGTAATATATGGAGTTAGAGATTTGGTTAATAGAGGCTTTTATTCTTTGAAAGAAAGTAAGATACCTATGTATAATGCTGTTCTTAATATAATTTTAAATATAGCATTCTGTTTTATAACAGTAAAGATTTTAGGAGTACAAGGATTAGCTTTATCTAATTCTTTAGCAACTCTGTTATCTACATTAATATTGATATTTAGTTTAAAGAAAAAGGTAAGTAGTTTAGATATATCTACTATAACGAGAACTTTCATTAAGATTTTGATAGCTAGTATAGTAATGGCTGTAGTAGTTAATTTTACAAATATGATATTCTCAAGTTATTTAGGAACCTTTGGAATAAGCAAGTTAATTTCAGTGGTACTTTCAACTTTAACTGGAGTAGTTATATATGTAATTCTTCTTTATGTATTTAAGATTAAAGAATTTTTAGAATATAAAAGATTAATATTCAAGAAATAATAAGGTTAGGGAGTGAAGATATGTTTAAAAATTTAGATTTAGAAACATTTATCGAAGATTTATCGTCAGAAAAACCAACACCAGGAGGTGGAAGTGTAGCTGCTTTAGTTGGAGCTTTAGCCTCAGGATTAAATAACATGGTTTATAGTTTAACTGTTAACAAAAAAGCTTTTAACAATTTAACTGATGAAGAGAAAAGTTTGGTATTGGTTTCTATAGAAAGAACTAAAAACTTAAAAAATGAGTTTTTTAAGGCAATGGAAGAAGATAAAAGTGCTTTTGAAGGTTTAATGAATTCATATAAACTTCCTAAAGGTACTGAGGAAGAAGTAAGATTTAGAAATAAAGAAATAGAAATAAACACAATAAAGGCTTTAGAAGCTCCTCTAAATTTAGCGAGAAAAGCTTTAGAATTATACAAGGAAATTGAAATTGGAGTTAAGTATGGAAATAAAGGAGCTATTTCTGATGCTGGAGTTTCAGCAATTCTTACTCATTCTACAATTGAAAGTGCAATTATGAATGTTAAGATTAATTTAGCTTATTTAACTAATGAAGAATTTAAAGCTTCGGTAAATAATGAAATAGATAATATACTTAAAGAATCAAATGCGAAAAAAGAAATGTTTGTAGATAAGGTATATAGTATTATTGAAGGTTAAAAACTAAATTAACTATAAAAATTAGGTCTTTAGATTTTTTTAGTATCTAAAGACCTAATTTTTTAATATTTATAAATCGTCTAAAGACTTAAAGGTATATCCTTGATTTTTAGCTTCTTTAATAATAGTTTTTAGAACTTCAGTATTTGTTTTAGAGACTGAATGAAGTAACATTATTTCACCAGGATGAAAACCTTCGGTTATCTTTTTTATTGCAAAATCTTCACTAGGTTGTTTTTCTTGAATCCAATCTCTATAAGCAAAACTCCAAAAGATTGTTTTGTAACCTAGTTTTTCAGTTCTAGCTAATGAAAGTTCAGAATATTTTCCCATAGGTGGTCTAAAGTATTTAGGCATCTCTTTTCCTGTTATCTCAGAAAAAAGTTCTTCCACATCTTTAAACTCCTTTTCAAACTTTTTTTCATCTCTTATTGATGCCATTGAAGGATGATGAGAACTATGATTGCCGACTACATGACCTTCTTCAACCATTCTTTTAACTATATCAGGGTAATCTTTTAAATAAGGACGAACGACAAAAAAAGCTGCAGGTACTTGTTCTTCCTTTAATATATCTAGAATTTTAAGGGTATTTCCATTTTCGTATCCTTGATCAAAAGTAAGATATATAACTTTTTCTTTTGTATTACCTAAATAATAGGTAGAATATTTAGAATTAAACTTAGCAGTTTCTTTGGGCGAAGAGGGTATTTGGCCTTTAACATCTGAGTGAAAGTACCAATCATATTCTTTGCTATCAAAATCTTCTGCATTTGTATTAAATGCAAAAATATTCAAACTAATAAAAATTAAACTTAAAACCTTACTTATATTTTTCATTTTATCACCTCAAAAATAGTTTTTGTATTTCTAAAATATTTAGTAGAGTACTTTATTCCAATATTGGTTTTCTTTTATTGAAATAAAAAACTTAATAAAGTATAATTTTAAAGGATAGACAAATGAAAGAAGGGAATGTACATAAATGAAACTTGGAATTGTTGGATTACCTAATGTTGGAAAGAGTACTCTTTTCAATGCTATTACTAAAGCTGGAGCAGAATCAGCTAATTATCCATTCTGTACAATAGAACCGAATGTTGGTGTTGTTGCTGTTCCTGATAAAAGATTAGATGTATTAGAGAAGATATATAATTCAAAAAAGAAGGTTTATACTTCAGTAGAATTTTATGATATAGCTGGTTTAGTTAAAGGAGCTTCAAAAGGAGAAGGATTAGGAAACAAATTCTTATCTCATATAAGAGAAGTTGCAGCTATCTGTCATGTAGTTAGATGTTTTGATGATGAAAATGTTATTCATGTTGAAGGATCTGTTGACCCAATAAGAGATATAGAAACAATTAATCTAGAATTAATATTCTCTGATTTAGAAGTTTTAGAGAGAAGAATGGAAAAAAGCGTGAAGTTAGCTAGATCTGGAGATAAAACAGCTAAAGCAGAATATTCTTTAATGGAAAGAATTAAAGCTCACTTAGAAGATAATAAACCAGTGAGAACTTTAGAAGTTACAGAAGAAGAGGATGAAATTGTAAAATCATTATTTTTAATAACTTCAAAACCTGTGTTATATGTATGTAATATATCTGAAGATGATATGATGAGTGGAAATCTTGAAAATGACTTAGTTAAAAAAGTTCAAGAACATGCTAAAAGTGAAAACTCTGAAACTGTTATTGTAGCAGCTAGATTAGAAGAAGAACTCTCTGGGTTAGAGGAAGAAGAAAAGGCAGAAATGTTAGAAGAGTACGGACTTACTGAGTCTGGCTTAGATAAACTAATTAGAACTAGTTATAAACTTTTAGGGTTAATGAGTTACTTAACTGCTGGAGTTCAAGAAGTAAGAGCTTGGACAATAGTAAATGGAACTAAAGCGCCACAAGCAGCTGGAAAAATTCACTCAGATATAGAAAGAGGTTTTATAAGAGCTGAAATAGTGTCCTTTGATGCCTTAGCAGAATTAGGATCAGAAGCCGCTGCAAAAGAAAAAGGTGTATATAGATTAGAAGGAAAAGAATATGTAATGAAAGATGGAGATGTAGTTAATTTTAGATTTAACGTATAAAATATCTCTGAATTTAAAAGATTGCTATACCAATATACTGGTATAGCAATCTTTTTTTATTGGGAAATTCAGTAAATAAATAATGCGTATTTGTAGAATTATTAAAGAAGTATACTAATTTGTATAATAATAACTTTGACTAATTTAAAAAAATATTAAAAAAACGTTCTAAAATATTGAAGGTTTTTCTAATTTACTATAGAATATATATATCAAGTGGTTAAAAGTGGTGAAAAGTGGTGTAGAATAAATAGAAAGTAGTTTTTGAGGTGTGAAATGTTTATAGGAGAGTATAATCATGGACTAGATGCCAAAAATAGAATGATTATTCCCTCAAAGTTAAGAGAAGAATTAGGCAATAAATTCATCTTAACTAAAGGGCTTGATGGTTGCCTATATGCATACCCTTTAAATGAATGGAAAATACTTGAAGAGAAATTAAAGTCATTGCCACTTACTAATAAAGATGCTAGAGCATTTGTTAGATTTTTCTTTTCTGGAGCCACTGAGATAGAATTAGACAAGCAAGGAAGAGGGTTAATACCACAAAATCTTTTAGAATATGCAAAGATAGAAAAGGAAATAGTAAGTATTGGAGTACTTACTAGAGTAGAAATCTGGAGCAAAGACAAGTGGAATGAATATAATGATGAAAATATAGATTACGACAGTTTGGCAGAAAAAATGAGCGATTTAGGCATTTAAGGAGTGGTATTAATGGAATTTAAACATGTCTCAGTATTGCTTGAGGAATGTATAGAAGCATTAAATATTAAAAAGCAAGGTTATTATGTAGATTGTACAATGGGTGGCGCAGGTCATTCATCGCATATAGTAAGTAATTTAAATAATGATGGAAGACTAATAGGAATTGATCAAGACACAGATGCATTAAATGCAGCTAGGGAGAAGTTAAAAGACTACAACAATGTTATATATGTGCATAACAATTTTCATAATATTTATGATATCTTAGAAGAACTTAATATTGAAAAAGTTGATGGAATACTTATGGATTTAGGGGTTTCATCTTATCAGCTAGATGCTGGTGAAAGAGGATTTAGCTATATGCAAGATGCGCCTCTTGATATGAGAATGAATAGAGATAAGGAGTTTAGTGCCTACGATGTAATCAATGATTACTCAGAAGAGGACTTATATAGAATTATAAAAGACTATGGAGAGGAGAGGTTTAGTAAAAGAATTGCTTCATTTATAGTAAAAAGGCGAAATGAAAAACCTATAGAGACAACTTTAGAGTTGGTTGATATTATCAAAGCGGCTATACCAGTAAAAGCTAGGAGAGATGGTCCTCATCCAGCTAAAAGAACTTTTCAGGCCATAAGGATAGAAGTTAATGGGGAACTTGAAATATTGGATAAAGCAATAGATGATAGTGTTAAAAAATTAAATAGCAATGGAAGATTAGCAATTATAACATTTCATTCATTAGAGGACAGGATTGTTAAAAATAAGTTTAGAGATTTAGGAAATCCTTGTAAATGCCCAAAAGAGTTTCCAATATGTGCGTGTGGGAAAAAGCCAACGGTAAAAGTTTTATCTCGAAAGGCTATAGCACCATCAGATGAGGAAATAGAAGTAAATCCAAGAAGTAGAAGTGCAAAATTGAGAGTTTTAGAGAAGATTTAGGTATAAAAGAATGGGGATGTGAATAAATTGAAATTAGAGGAATATGATTATATAAAAGGTAATACAGCATTAAGTCCAAAAAGAAAACAGACTGAATTTGATTGGGAAAAATATGAGCAGCTAAAGAAAGCCAAAAAACAAAGAAACATAAGAATAAATGAGAAAAGGAAGAAAATCAGAAGCGGAGTTGGGCAAGTAATTACCCTAGTTTTTGCACTTGGATTTGCAACTATAATGAGAGATTCCCAAGTTTATAAAATACAAAACTCCATAGCTGATCTAGATAACAAAATAAATTCAGTAGTAGCAGAAAATGAGGCATTAAATGTTGAGATATTAAAGGCTTCATCTTTATCTAGCATTAAAAACAATGCAGAAAATGGGTTAGGAATGACAACACCAAAAAAAGAAAATGTTATAAAGATAGATTTATCTGAAAACAATTTTTCTTTAAATGAAAATAACTTAAATAAAGATATGAAAAACGGCCTATTTGAAAACATAAAGGATGCACTTTGGTAGGTGCATCTTAGTTTTTGTATTAGTAATAATATGGGGGTTTAGTTGTGAAAAAAAACTATAGAGATAACGCTACAAGTAAAAAAAGAATGAGACTTGTACTAACAGGATTATGTATATTCTTCTTTGTTTTATCCTTAAGGTTATCTTATATAATGATAGGAAAAAGACAAGAGTATTCAGCAAGAGCAATTGAACAATGGACAAGTGAAGTTAAAATTGATGCAAGAAGAGGGAAAATACTAGATAGAAATGGAACAGAACTTGCAGTATCAGCTAATGTATATAGAGTGGACTTTGATTTAAATACAATAAGAAAATATTTAGAAAAAGTGAAAAAAGTAAATGACGATATTGCAAAAGATATAGCGGCGGCAGTAGGTATGGAGACTCCGGATGTTGTAAAGAAACTTGAGACAAAGCTACCTTCTGGGAATCTAGCAGGATCAGCTACATTAATTAGAAGAATTGAAAAAGCAGAAGCAGATAAGGTAAAAGCATTAGGTATAAGTGGAGTAATAGTATCACCAGATACTAAAAGATATTACAGAAATGATAATTTCTTAGCACAAGTACTTGGGGTAACTAATTCTGATGGTCAAGGACTTGGGGGAGTTGAATTACAATATAATAAACAACTTTCAGGGGTACCTGGAATGAGAATAGCAGAACTTGATAGTAGAAGTGAAGAATTACCATATACTGTTTCAAAGTTTACGCCACCAGTAGATGGAAAAGATGTTACATTAACGGTAGATGAAAGCATACAATTCTTTGCAGAAAAAGCTGCTGAAGAAGCTCTTAGTGATAACAAGGCTAAAGCTGTAAGCGTAATTGTAATGAATCCTAAAAATGGTGAAGTGTTAGCAATGGCAAATAAACCAGACTTTAATCCTAACAAGCCTTATGATGGTGCAGAAAGTTTTGAAGGAAATAATTCAAGTGAAAAATTACAAAAGATGTGGAGAAATAGGAGTGTATCAGATTCTTTTGAACCTGGATCTATTTTTAAAGTATTTACTGCACAATCAGCTTTAGAAGATGGTGTAGGTGATGTTGGGGAGTCTTATGTATGTAATGGATCTACTGTTGTTGGTGGAAGAACTATAAAATGCTGGAGAACTTCAGGCCATGGAACTGAAACCTTTGCTGACATTATAAAAAATTCCTGCAACGTTGGATTTATTGAACTAGGAAAAAGAATAGGAAAAGAAAGTTTAACTAAGCATATTGCTGACTTTGGATTTGGAAAGGTAAGTGGAGTAGACTTACCAGGAGAAGCTAAAGGAATAGTAAAGTCTGTAAATAACATTTCAGAAGTTGACCTTGCTACAATAGCATTTGGTCAAACAAATACTGTTAACCCTATCCAATACATGGCAGCATTTAATGCAGTGGCTAATGGTGGAACTTGGATACAACCTCACGTTATGAAACAAGTATCACATAAAGATGAAAATGGAACCGAAATAATAGATGAAAAATTTGAACCAACTACTAGAACAGTAGCTACTACAGAAAAAACAAAAGTTTTAAGATCTTATCTTGAAAGAGTTGTAACTGAAGGATCTGCAAAAAAAGCTTTTGTAGAAGGATATCATATAGGAGGAAAAACTGGAACAGCTCAAAAAGTTAATCCAGCAACAGGAACCTATCAAGGGTATATATCAACATTTGTTGGAATGGCTCCTATTGATGATCCTGAAATAACTGTTATGGTTTCTATTGATGAACCTGGTGGAACTGATTATTATGCAGGTATGATAGCAGCTCCAGTTGCACACACATTATTTAGTGATATATTCAACTATTTAGAAAGTAATGCAGATAATATAGGAGCTGCTAGCTTGGTTAAAGAAGTTGTAATCCCTGAAATAAGAGGACTTAAAGTTCAGGATGCTAAGAAAATGTTAAAAGACTTAAAACTAGATTATGAGATAGATGGAAGTGGAGAGTATGTAACAAAAGTATCTCCAATACCAGGGTATTCAGTTAAAGAAGGAAGTAAATTAAATATTTATACAGGTTCAAGTCAAGAGTATAGTAAGGATATAATAATGCCTAATGTTAAAGGATATAGTAAAGAACAGTCAACTAAATTATTTACTTCATTAGGATTAAAGTATGAATATGAAGGCTTTGGATTAATTAGTGAACAAAGTATTGAACCTGGGGATGTTATTTCAAAAGGAACTACTGTAAAATTAAAATTATCTAATGATACTCAAGATGGAGGATTTTAGCATGTGGTTTACCACATGCTCATCTTTTGTTTAAAATAAGGTTATTATGGAAAGAATACTAGCATAGTATTTTAAGGAGTGTATTTATGTTACTGGAAGATTTATTAAAAGGATTAGACTATAAATTAATCAATGGTGATTTAAAAACTAATGTAAAAGAAATTAGATATGATAATAGAAAAGTTACACCAGGAGATTTATTTGTATGCATAAAAGGCTTTAAGGTTGATGGTCATGAGTTTGCAAAATCAGCTATTGATAACGGAGCAACGATTATAATCACAGAGAAGAAATTAGAGATTAATCATGGAATTACTGAGGTTTTAGTTGAAGATAGTAGAAAAGCTTTAGCTGTAATTAGTTCTAACTATTATGATAATCCTTCATCTAAAATGAAGATAATTGGTGTTACAGGAACTAATGGGAAAACAACAACTGCATTTATGTTAAAATCAATACTTGATAAAGCAGGACATAAAACAGGACTTGTAGGAACTATAGCTAACTATATAGGAAACAAGGTTATAAAAACAGAGAGAACAACTCCTGAGTCATTTGAATTACAAAAGTTATTTAAAGAAATGGTGGATGAAGAAGTTGAATATTGTATTATGGAGGTATCTTCACATTCTTTAGAGCTTAACAGAGTTTATGGAGTAGAATTTTATATAGGTATATTTACTAATTTAACAAGGGATCATTTAGATTTTCATTTAACTTTTGAAAATTATTATAAAGCTAAATATAAGCTGTTCCAGAATTCTAAATTCAAAGTAGTAAATATGGATGATGAATATGGACAAAGGGTTAAAAAAGATCTTATTTCTGAAGGGTCAGAAGGAAATATAATAACATATTCTATAAATAATTCTGGAGATTTTGATGCACGTAATATATCTGTAAATGGAATTTTATCCAACTTTAATGTAATATATAAAGAGGACTCTAAAGATATGGTACTGCAGATACCAGGTGATTATAATATTTATAATGCTTTAGGAGCTATAGCATCAGCAAGGATATTAGATATAACTTGGGAAAATATCATAAATGCATTAAAGGAAACTGTAGTAGCAGGAAGATGTGAAAGAGTTGTTGGGAAGTATCCTAATGATTATGAAATAATAATAGACTATGCACACACACCAGATGGTTTAGAGAATATATTAAAAACTGCAAGGAAATTTACAAACAATAGATTGATTTGCATTTTTGGATGTGGTGGAGATAGAGATAAGCAAAAACGTGGAGAAATGGGACAAATAGCTGTTGAGCTTGCTGACTATAGTATAATAACATCTGATAATCCAAGAACAGAAGATCCTTTACTAATAATTAATGATATAGTTAAAGAACTTAAAAAGAACAATTATGAAGTTGAAGAGAATAGACATACAGCTATTGAAAAAGGAATGAAGATGGCTAAAGATGGTGATGTGCTTATATTAGCAGGAAAAGGACATGAAACCTATCAAGTTTTAAAAGAGAAAACTATAGATTTTGATGAAAGAAAGATAATAAAAGAAATATTAGCTAAGATTTAAGGAGTAAACTATGGAAAAATTAACTTTGGAAGAGATAGTTAAGGCTGTTGATGGAACACTTATAGTTAAAGGAAATATTACTGAATTTGATAAAATCTCAACTGACAGTAGGGAAATTTCTCCTAATAGTATATTTATTGCACTAAATGGCGAGAATTTTAATGGCAATAAATATGCTCCTAATGCTATAACTAGTGGAGCTAAGCTTTGTATAGTAGATGAAGAGATTGAAATTCCAGAGGATAGTGAGTGTTCACTTATAAAGGTAAAGAGCGGAAAAGAAGCTCTGTTAAACTTAGCAGAGTATTATAGAAGTAAATTACCTATAAAGATAATTGGAGTAACAGGTTCTACAGGAAAAACTTCTACAAAAGATTTAATTGGTGCAGCATTATCTAAAAGATTTAAAGTTTTTAAGACAAAAGGAAATTTTAATAATGAAATTGGCGTTCCTCTTATGATATTTTCTCTAGATGAATCTTATGAAGTAGCGGTTTTAGAAATGGGTATGAATAATTTTGGAGAAATACATAACCTAGCTAAGGTTGCAAGACCGGATATTGCAGTAATAACAAACATAGGAATATCTCATATAGAGAATTTAGGTTCTCAAGAAGGTATACTTAAAGCTAAAATGGAAATAACAGATTATTTTACAGAGGAAAATACTTTGATAATAAATGGAGATGATTCATTTTTAACGTCTATTAAAGATAAAGACTATAAGATTGTATCTTGTGGACTAAACGAAAAAGCTTATTTAAAAGCTACAGAAGTAAATCTAATGGAAGAATCTATAGAGTTTATACTTAATAAAGATGACGAAAAACATAAATTTAAAGTTGATGTACCTGGAGAGCATAGTGTGTTAAATTCCTTATTAGCAATAGGATGCGGTGTTGAACTTGGTGTAAGTTATGATGATATAAGTGAGGGATTAAAAAACTTAGCAAGAACTCCTATGAGACTCGAGATTATTAGAAATAAAGAGGGTTATGTAATTATTAACGATTGTTATAACGCATCTCCTCAATCAATGAAATCTGCTTTAGAGGTTCAAAACAATATAAAATGTGATAAAAGGATAGCTGTATTAGGAACCATGTTAGAGCTTGGAGACGAATCCTATTTAGCTCATAAAGAAATTGGTGAATATGCTAAAGAGATAAAGGTTGATGAACTACTAGTAACTGGAGACTTCTCTAAAGCCTATAAAGAAGGTTTTGGAGAAGATACTAAAGTGTTTAATACGAAACTTGAGTTAATCGAGTATTTAAAAGCTAATGTTAGTATAGGTAATAGTATTTTAGTTAAAGCTTCAAGAAGTATGAAATTCGAAGAAATAGTGGATGCCGTTAAATAATATTTACAAAGGAGGTGTCCCGGGGGTAGGGGGACATGAATAAGATTATGGATTTTATAAGTACAGACATGTTAATATCATTGATTTTATCTTTTTTAGTTGCAACGATAATAGGTTCACCTATTATAAAAGGGTTGTATAATTTGAAATTTGGACAAAATATAAGACAGGATGGACCTCAAAGTCATTTAAAGAAAGCTGGAACACCAACTATAGGTGGACTTATCTTTATTACTTCAACGACAATTGTAACATTTATAATGATTAGAGATATAAAAGATGAGGCTTTTGTTGCGTTATTTGCTTTCATAGCTTTTGGGTTTATTGGATTTTTGGATGATATAATTAAAATAGTTAAAAGAAATAATTTAGGATTAAGAGCATATCAAAAAATGATCCTGCTTTTAATTGTTTCAGGTGTATTATCTTATTATAGTTACGTAGAACTTGGTACTAAGATAAATATACCTTTTATAAATACTCAATGGGACTTAGGAGTTTTGTATATACCTTTTGTTATTTTCTATTTTGCTGCAACTACTAATGCAGTTAATCTAACAGATGGATTAGATGGATTAGCTACATCAGTTACTATTTTAGTTATGACATTTTTATCAATAGTAAGTTTCAATTTAGGAAATTATACTTTAACTATATTTTCTATAGTTTTAGCAGGATCACTACTTGGATTCTTAAGATTTAATGCTTTTCCTGCAAGAGTATTTATGGGAGATACGGGTTCTTTGGCATTAGGGGGAGCGGTTGCTACAGTAGCTCTTTTATTAAAGATTCCGTTTATAGTTGTAATAATTGGAGCAATATATGTAATAGAAACCTTGTCAGTTATAATTCAAGTTTCATCTTTTAAGTTAACTGGAAAAAGAGTGTTTAAAATGGCTCCGATTCATCACCACTTTGAACATATGGGGTGGAGCGAAACAAAGATAGTGACGATTTTTTCAATTATAACAGTTATAGTATGTTTTATAGGATTTCTCTCTCTCTAATAATTTATGGAGGATTAATGAATGAAAAAATTTAACTCTAAACTTA
This sequence comes from Clostridium sp. YIM B02506, assembly GCF_022324845.1. Lineage (NCBI taxonomy): Bacteria > Bacillati > Bacillota > Clostridia > Eubacteriales > Clostridiaceae > Clostridium > Clostridium sp. YIM B02506. Next base: position 10,511 of record NZ_JAKGTG010000025.1, on the reverse strand, counting down.
AAATGGGTCAAATAGACTATCCCTTATTTTATGTAGTATTTTTTATATTAGCTATTGGAGTAGTAATGGTATATTCTGCTTCAACTTACTATGGTATGTATAGAACAGAATCTCATGATTCTATGTATTTTCTGAAGAGACAGATATTTTTTGCAGCTTTAGGTATAATAGTATTGCTTTTTATGATGGCTTTTGATTATCATAAACTAAAGAAACTAACACCAATCATACTAATAGGCACAGTAATTTTACTTATAGCTGTATTCTTTTTTCCAGAAGTTAATGGGGCACAAAGATGGATTACAGCCGGCCCATTTAGTCTACAACCTTCGGAAATTGCCAAATATGCAGTGGTTTTGTTCTTAGCTTTAAGTCTAGAACAAAAAGGGGAAAGAGTAAAGGGATTAATGTATGGTATGCTGCCTTATTTAGGATTTTCAGGTTTTTTTGCTGGAATGGTATTATTACAAAAGAATCTATCTATTGCATCTGTAATAATGATAGTTACTCTTATTGTATTATTTGTTTCGGGAGCTAGATTAAAGGACTTTGCTGTTATATTACCAGTGTTATTTGCAGGAGCTGTGTTTTTTATATTCTCGGAAGATTATAGAAGACGTAGATTATTAAATTTCTTAAATCCGTGGCAAGACCCCGCTGGGGATGGTTATCAACTTATACAATCATTTTTAGCATTAGGTTCTGGAGGTATAACTGGACTTGGGCTAGGACAGTCAAGACAAAAAACTTTATATATGCCAGAACCACATAATGACTTTATATTTTCTATTATTGGAGAGGAATTAGGGCTTATAGGTTGTCTCTTTATAATAGCTTTATTTGGAATACTTATATGGAGAGGTATAACAATAGCTATAAAGGCTAAAGATACCTATGGTACTTTATTAGCTGTAGGAATAACATCTGTAATAGCAGTTCAAGCAATAATAAATATTGCAGTTGTAACAGGCTCTATGCCAGTTACTGGAGTGCCACTTCCTTTTATAAGCTATGGAGGAAGTTCGTTGGTTATAAATATGACAGCCATGGGGATACTTTTAAATATATCAAGGCAAACTGAAAAATCAGAGGTCTTTTAACTTTGCGAAAGCAAAGTTTTTTTTTGGAAATAATTTAAAATTAATAAAATTGTAATGAAAAAAATGGGTTAAAGTGTTATTATATAGATAAGATTTTTTGTAAGGAGAGCTTAAGTGGAGGCATTAAAATATATAGAGGAGAAAAAAAGACGAAAAAAGATAAAAAAAACTATAGCTTTATTAATGGTATTAATAGGGCTTTTAATACTGTTCTTAATTAAGGCACCAATATTTAACATAAATAATGTTAAAATAGTCAGTAATGATAATGAAGTTGCTTTAAAAGACGATATAGAAAATAAGCTTCAAGGTATAAAGGGACGGAATATTTTTTACGTAAAAAGAAGTTACATAGAATCTATATTTAAAAATGATCCTTATATAAAAGATGTAAAAGTAACTAAAGCCCTTCCTAATAATTTAACTGTTGAAGTAAAAGAAAATAAAAAGGTATTTACAATTGAACAAAATGGTAATTATTATGCACTTGATGAAAATGGAAAGGTTCTTGATAAAAAGTTAGGAGAGGATGAATTAGTTAAATTAGAAGGTATAACTATACAAGATAAAGAAATTGGTGACAAAATAACAGAAGATGAAAAGATATTAGAAATAATTAAAGGTTTTGGAGTTCTTATTAATTCTAATACTTCTAGTATTAAGTTTAGTAAGTTAGATATTAGTAACCTATCAAATATAAGTTTGTATAGTAATGAGGTTCTTATAAAAATAGGTGGAAACTTTGATTTAAGTAGAAAATTAAATTATTCAATTAATATTTTAAAGAATGTTGATATAAAAAAAGGTTACATTGATGTTAGTGTGGAAGGTAATCCCGTTATAAAAGAGGAATAGGAGGTATAGAATGAAAAGACTTTATTCTCAGATAGCAGTTGCAATAGTATGTGCACTTTTAGGGTTTTTCTTATCCTATCAATTTAAATTAATAAGCTCTAGAGAAGAAAAAAACAAACAGCAAAGTACTTATGCAGCTACAGATATATTAAAGGAAGTAGAAAGCTTAAAGGCAGAAAGAGATGAGGTGAAAAAACAAAATGAAGATCTTCAGGCTCAATTAAAGAAAATAGAAGATGAGGCAGCTAAATCAGGTGAAGTTGATTTAAATATAAAAAAGGAACTAGACAATATTAGAATGATCACAGGAACAGTAGATGTAAAAGGTCAAGGTATAATTTTGCGTATAACACCTAAAAATGATTTGTTTTCATCTAATAAAGAAAGTATTGTTGCATTAACAGATTCTGATTTGGTACATATAGTTAATAGTTTGTTCTTTTCCAGAGCTGAAGCAATATCAATTAATGATTATAGAATTACACCTCAAACAGGAATTAAACCTTCAGGAAATATAATTAATATAGGCAGTGAAGGAAAAGTAGATCCTAGGCAGGAGATTATAATAAAAGCTATAGGTAATAAGGAACTCTTAAAGGGCGGATTGCTTTTTGGTGATACTTTAAATATAGGTAATTTGGGAAGTTACAAAAGAGAAATAGAGCAGTCAGATGAAATTGTTATAAAGAAGAGCGTAAAAGGCTTAAATTCAGATTATATAAAACCTGTTAAGTAAAGGAAGTGATTAAATGATAGCATTTATAGGACTTTTAATTGGAGTTGTTATAGGGTTGACGACAAATATAAATATTCCTGATAAATTTTCACCATATATGTCAGTAGCTATTTTAGCATGTTTGGATTCAGTTTTTGGAGCTGTTAGAGCTTCATTATCTAAAAATTTTCAAGCTGATGTATTTATTTCAGGTTTTTTTGGTAATGCAGCATTAGCAGCAGCGTTAGCTTACTTAGGAGATAAACTTGGAATACCAATATACATAGCAGCTGTTATTGTTTTTGGAGGCAGAATTTTTGATAATTTTGCTATTGTAAGAAGATTATTATTAGAAAAAGCGAAATCTCGTTAATGGAGGTTTAAGGATGAAATATAATGAAGCAAGTATTTTTGTTTTTATTGCCTCCATAATAATAGGTGTTTTAATAGCTCTAAATATAAATTTATCATCTACGTCTTCTAATATTCAACTTACGGCAAATGAATATAGTAAGGCAGTAGAAGAACGTAATAAATTAAGACAAGATATTAATGCTTTGGATGATAATAATAATGAAATTGTTAATAAGTTAAATTCGTATACTTCATCTGAGCAGAAAAATGAAAAAATAATTGAAGATTTAAAATCTCAATTTACTTTATATAAAATGATTAGTGGGTTTGAAGATGTTAAGGGATCTGGAATTAAGATAATAATAAAAGATGGTGATTATAGTGGTCTGCCATCTGAATTACAACGACTCAAAGTACTACATGATAATGATATGATAAATGTAGTTAATGATTTAAGAGCAGCTGGAGCAGAAGCAATATCTATAAATGGATATAGAATATACCCATATTCATCAATAATATGCGACTGGGCATTTTTAAACATAGATGAAATAAAGGTTCCGCAACCTTTTGAAGTAGAAATCATAGGGGAACCAAAAGTTCTTCAAGAGTTTATGACAAGTGATAACTCATATATAACCGGCTTAAAAGCAAGGGGAATTGATATTGAAATAAAAGAAGTAAAAGAAATAATAATGAGAGCGAAGAGTAGTACAATAAAACCAGAATTTATGGAACAATACACAAATTAAAAATAAACCTCACCAACAAAAAAGAAATTTTGTTGGTGAGGTTTATTTTAATGAGATTATTAAATTGCTTCAAAAATAATAGAAAATAAAGTCATACTCTTCCAAATAGCTGTGTTTTGTATTATAATTAATTATATGTATTTGAAGGAAATATATATATTTTGGAGAATATATAGAAATAGGAGATGAAGTTTTGAGCATAAAGGAAAATATTCAAAAAATTAAAGAAACTTTAGAAGATGACATAACTCTTATAGCTGTATCTAAAACTAAACCTTTAGAAGCTCTAGAAGAAGCCTATAGCTATGGAATACGTGATTTTGGAGAAAATAAAGTTCAAGAACTTTTAGAAAAGTACGATAACTTTCATAAAGATGTAAAATGGCATCTTATAGGTCATTTACAGACAAATAAAGTTAAGTATATAGTAGATAAGGTTTTTCTTATTCATTCTCTAGATTCTATTAAGTTATTACAGCAAATAGAGAAAATCTATGGAAGTAATGATAAAATAGCAAATGTATTAATTCAAATAAACATAGGGAAAGAAGAAACTAAAGCAGGTATCTTTGAAGAAGAGCTAGATGCTTTAGTAAATGAAATAGAAAAATGTAAATATGTTAAAGCTTTAGGATTAATGGTTATTATACCTAAAGGAGATGAGCAAGAAAATAGAAATTATTTTAAGTCTACTAAAAACATATGGGATAAATTAAAAGAACAGAAGTTCAAAAATATAACAATGAAGCACTTGTCCATGGGAATGAGTAGTGATTATATAACTGCCTTAGAAGAAGGAAGTAATATGATTAGAGTTGGGCAAGGCATTTTTGGGAAAAGATAAAATTTAGGAGGAATTGATATGGCAGCTAAAATGGTTGATAAAGTAAAAGAATTATTTGGTTTTGGAGAATATGAAGATGAATTTGAAGAATTCGAAGATAGTGAAGAATTTTCAGAAGTAGCAATGGATGAAGTTGAACCTGTACTATCAAGTAAAAAGAATAATAAAGTAGTAAATATTCATACTGCTTCTTCTGCAAAGGTTACTATAAAAAAACCAACAGTATATGATGATGCTACTGAGATTTGTGAAGCATTAAAATCAAGAAAGATTGTAGTTATTAATACATCTGCACTTGAAACAAGAATAGCACAAAGATTATTAGACTTTGTATCTGGAGCATGTTTTGCTTTAGCAGGGGAACTACAAGAGATAGAAAGAGGTGTATATATTTTATCACCATCAAATGTTGAAGTAACAAATGAATTAAAAAGCGAACTTTCTTCAAAAGGGATGTTTAACTGGAGTAAATAAAGCTCAGGAGGGCAAATAATATATGATATATACTACACTCTCACTATTTATAAAAGTTATTCAATTTGCAGTATTTGCAGATGTAATACTTTCTTTAATGGAATCTACGGGTTCGCCTGTAAAATATCATTATATAGTTAAAAATTTTACAAAACCAATACTAGAGCCCTTTGAAAAATTGCAAAGTAAACTAAATTTAAATATTCCTGTTGATTTGTCACCTTTTTTAGCTTTAATAGCACTTAATATAATAGAAAAGCTATTAAGATTAATATTTTAATAATGGATAAAAAGGAACTAACTAGAATATTTGAAGGGGAAGAACTCATATTAGCTATAGGATTATTAGAGAAATACAGTCTTTCTAAGGAATATAATATTCCTATGTTCTCACAAAGTTTTTTGACTCCTAATATATGGATGTATTTTACTGAAAGAATATCTAAAGATATTAGTGTAGAACTAAACGGGGGTTTTGAAGACTGCGAAAGAAAAATGATTGCTTTTAATAATCTATATGAGGCTCCTTTCCCTATGAAAATATTAGAGATAACCAACAAATCAAGATTTAGAACCTTGGAACATAAGGATTATTTAGGTGGAATATTATCATTAGGAATAAAACGTGACAAATTAGGAGACTTAATTCTAGACAATGATAAATGTTTTGTAGCTATTTCTGAAGAATTGACAGATTTTTTGATTGATAACTTAGAATTTATTGGGAAAAATCCCTGTGATGTAAAAATAGTTGAGCGTAATGAAGAGTTACCTAGTGTTAAGTTTACAGAAAGCAATATAAATATAGCTTCATTAAGAATAGATTCTGTTGTAGCATCTTTAGCAAATGTTTCAAGAAGTGAAGCAGTAAAACTAATTAATTCAGGGAAGATTTTAGTTAACTATTCTAATAATATAGATAAGAGTTATGAAGTAAAGTTAAATAGTACTATTACTATTAGAGGAAAAGGTAAATTTATTATTTCAGAAATTACCGGGAAAACGAAAAGTGATAAGTTGAAAATAAGAGTAAAAAAATATACATAATGTAGAGGTGATACAGATGAAAATTACTCCAATGGATATTAGCAATAAGGAGTTTAAAAAAGGATTAAGAGGATATAATCCAGAAGAAGTTGATGAGTTTTTAGATGAAATCGTAGATAATTATGAGGAACTTTACAAAGACAATGCCTTATTAAAAGAAAAAGTATCTGCACTTTCAGAAAAAATTGAACATTATGGAAAAATAGAAAATACTATTCAAAACACTTTATTACTAGCTCAAAATGCAGCTGAGCAAGCAAGAAGTTCAGCTAAAAAAGAAGCTGATATGTTAGTTAAAAATGCTAATGATACTGCTCAAAAGATATTAGATAAAGCTCATGCAGATGTAGTTCAAATAAACGATGAGTTTGATAGAATAAAACAAGAGTTCATTAAGTTTAGAGCGAAATTTAGAAACTTCATGAATACTCAATTAGAAACTTTTGATGATTTGGAAAAGGATTTTATTAAAAATTATAATATAACAAATCCATTAGAAGATATAGAAGAAAAAGAAGTAGCAGTAGATTTAAATCTTAATGATGAAGATGAAGAAGAAATAAGTAATGATTTAGATCAAATTAAAAGTTTCTTTGCTAATAAATAAGTGATAAAAAGGCAAAATCTAATAGATTTTGCTTCTTTTAATTTTAATAGTAATATTGAATGTTATAAAAACACCTGATTTTGAAAACAATAGTAATAGTAAGTTATAAACTATTGGAGAGGTGTTGATTAGATGGATAAAAATAAGTTCAATATATATAAAGAAAAATTATTAAAAGAAAAAGATAAAATTAAATTAATAATAGATAATCTAGAGAAAAATGATTTTGGAAGTATTAATATAGAAATGGCTTCAGAAATATCCCATTATGATAACCATCCAGCAGATGCAGCAGGAGATGTGTATGATATGGAAAGAGGTATGGCTCTAAAAAGAAAAGAAGAGGTTTTGTTAGAACAGGTTGAAAACTCCTTAAAATCTTTAGAGAAAGGAAGTTATGGAACCTGTAAATCCTGTGGTGAAGAGATTTCAGAGGAAAGATTAGAGTTTATACCTTATGCAGAATATTGTATAGATTGTCAGAAGTTAATAAGCTCTATAGGGAATCAAGAAAAAAGACCTGTAGAAGAACAGGTTATTGGCACACCATTTTATTATGAGCATTTAAGTAAAGATTACACAGGTTTTGATGAAAAGGATAGTTATCAAGCTGTGGAGAAATTTAATAGGATAGAAGACTTGGAATATTCCGGTGATGATGATATGATGTATGTTGAACCTATAGAAAAGATAAGTAATGAACAATATAAGGCAGGACTACCTGACTAAGAGTATTGTTTTAGTATGAGGAGTAGTATTTTAATGGAAGAGTTAATATTTAAGATAACTTCTGAAGAAGTTAATAAAAGAATAGACAAATATCTATCAGAAGTTATCGAAAATAAGTCTAGAAGTTTTATTCAAGGATTAATAGATAATGATAATATAAAAGTGAATGATAAGTTAATAAAAAGTAATTACAAATTAAAGCTTAATGATATTATAGAAGTAAACTTACCTGAACCTCTTGAGCTTGAGGTTAAAGCAGAAGATATAAAACTGGATATAGTTTACGAAGATCATGATGTTATTGTAGTAAATAAACCTCAAGGGATGGTAGTGCATCCTGCACCAGGTAATTATACAGGAACATTAGTAAATGCATTACTTTATCATTGTAAAGATTTATCAGGTATTAATGGAGTCATTAGACCAGGGATAGTTCATAGGATAGATAAAGATACCTCAGGGATATTGGTAGTTGCAAAAAATGATAATAGCCATAATTTTTTAGCTGCTCAACTAAAAGATCATTCTATGAAAAGAGAATATTATGCTTTAGTTGAAGGAAGAGTAAAAAATGATATTGGAACTATAAATGAAAAGTTAGGAAGAGACCCAAAAGATAGAATAAAAATGGCTATAGTTAAAGAAGGTAGAGAGGCTATAACTCATTATGAAGTTTTAGAAAATTATGATTATACTACTCTTGTTAAATGTAATTTAGAAACTGGGAGAACCCACCAAATTAGAGTTCATATGGCCCACATAGGACATCCGTTAGTAGGGGATCCCGTTTATGGTTATAAAAAATCGAAGTTTAAATTAATGGGGCAGATGCTACATGCTAAAACTTTAGGATTTGTTCATCCAACCACAAAAGAATTCCTAGAGTTTTCTACTGAGTTGCCAAGCTATTTTAAAAATATAATAGAAAAGTTAAGAGGTTAGGGAGAGATGGATATGAAGCTAAAAGCTGAACTACTAGATGAAAATGCTATTAGAAGAAGTTTGGTTAGAATTTCTCACGAGATTATAGAGAAAAATAAAGGTGTAGAGGATGTAGTTTTAGTAGGAATTAAAAGAAGGGGGTATCCTCTAGCACAAAGAATTTCGGAGCAAATAAAAAAGATAGAAGGAGTCACTGTTCCTGTTGGAATGGTAGATATAACTTTATATAGAGATGATTTAATTGAGAATAGTGAAATGCCTTCAGTTGCTAGTAATGACATAGGTATTAGAATTAAGGGTAAAACTGTAATAATAGTAGATGATGTTTTATTTACCTGTAGAACTGCTAGAGCAGCAATAGACGCTATTATGGATTATGAAAGACCAAGTTCAATACAATTAGCTGTATTAATAGATAGAGGACACAAGGAATTACCTATAAGAGCTGACTATGTAGGAAAAAACATACCTACCTCTAAATCAGAAATAGTTGCCGTTAGAATAAATGAAATAGACGATGAAGAGTCAGTTAAAATATTTGAAAAATAGGAAGGAATTAAATAATGTTTTATGATTTAATAGCTACTACTGCCTTTGGACTGGAATCTGTAACAGCTAAGGAGCTAAAAACTTTAGGATATGAAGACTTAAAACTAGAAAATGGGAAAGTTCATTTTCAAGGAGATGAATTAGATATTGCAATAGCTAACATCCATTTGAGAACTGCTGAAAGAGTTTTGATTAAAATGGGTGAATTTACTGCAACTACTTTTGAAGAGTTATTTCAAGGAACAAAAAATATTGAGTGGGGAGACTTTATACCTGAAGACGGTAAGATGCATGTTATAGGTAAGTCTGTAAAATCCACTTTATTTTCTGTTCCTGATTGTCAATCAATTGTTAAAAGAGCTGTTATTAAAGCTATGGAGCAAAAATACAACAGAGAAGTTTTTAGTGAAGATGGACCAGTTTATAAAATAGAAATATCTCTCCTTAAGGATGTAGCTACATTAACTATTGATACATCTGGAGTTGGATTACATAAGAGAGGTTATAGAGAAAGAGCTGGAGAAGCACCTTTAAAAGAAACTTTAGCGGCATCTATGGTTTTACTGTCTAGATGGAGTGGCATGGAAACCTTGATTGACCCTTTCTGTGGGTCAGGAACGATTTTAATAGAAGCGGCAATGATTGCAAGAGATATAGCACCAGGAATAAAGAGAGAGTTTGTAAGTGAAACTTGGCCTAATATACCAAAAGAACTTTGGACTCAAGTAAGGGATGGAGCTAAAAAATCTATAAAGAATAAAGATATTAAGTTATTAGGATATGATATAGATGGAAGACTTCTTGCTACTGCAAGAGAAAATGCAAAACTAGCTGGAGTTTTAGAAAATATAGATTTCCATAGACAAGACTTTAAAGAATTTTCTTTAAATAGGGACTATTCATTTATAATAACTAATCCTCCTTATGGGGAAAGAATTGGTGAGCTTGAAGAGATAAAGATTCTCTATAAAAAACTAGGAGAGCTAAAGAAAAAGATACCATCTCTAGAAATCGAAGTTTTAACATCTTACGAAGATTTCCAAAGAGAATTTGGAGAAAAAGCCAATAAAAATAGAAAGCTTTACAATGGAAGAATAAAATGTTATTTATATCAATATCATAGGAACTAATAGTAAAAGGTCATTGCAATTTTTTTGTAATGACTTTTTCTATTCCATTAAAGGAATCTAATGAGACTTAGGAAGAAGTCACTACAGAGAAGTAGTGTACCTCTATCCTGTAGACGCGCACTGCGGATCTGTAGAAGGCGCTACTCAGCCTTCATTAAATTCCTCTTAGATTATATTCTGTAGGAGCGCTTCTCAGCTCCATTAAATTCCTTCTCTTTCCTAACTCAGCGTCATTAAATTCCTTATCTTGGCTAACGGCATTAAAGTCCTTTAATATTTTTAAAAAGAAAAGTAAAATTAAAAAAAATACTTGTAAATAAATCACGGAAAAGCCAAAATCCCTATTGAAGAATTGAAGAATTGAAGAATTGAAGAATTGAAGAATTGAAGAATTGAAGAATTGAAGAATTGAA
>NZ_JAKGTG010000024.1:0-69189 GCF_022324845.1 Clostridium sp. YIM B02506 | reverse complement strand
TATCTTATATTCCGGTAGATATCCTCTGCATAAATTATCAAATATGTTCAATGACTAACTTAATGACATTGCTCCTTGGAGTTGCTGATTTTTATGGTAGAACCATGAGGTTTATCAAATCATTAAAATTCGAGATTCATCAATTAAGTTACCGCATATATATCTATGAAGGATATTTCTATCATCACCAATATATATAAATCTCTCTAATCTTTCTTCTAAAGTATAGTTATCATGATTTAAGTCACTGTCATCTATAACTAAAGCATCAAATTCGTATCCTTTTTCAAAGCTACCAACATTTCCAAAGAAACTTCCGCCACCCTTAGTAGCTAGATAAAAAGCTTCTGAGTTAGATAAAAAATCTATTTTTTTATCAGAGTTTGCCCAAAATAGTTTCGAAACCTCAATAGCATATACCATGGTTTTAAAAATAGAAGATGTATGCCCACCACTTATATCTGAACCAAGGGCTACAGAAATACCTTTATCTAGAAACTTTCTAATCGGCATCATACCACTTCCAACATTTAAATTAGAACTTGGACAGTGTACAGCCATTACATTATTATTTTTCATTAACTCAAGTTCTTCCTCAGTTGAAAAACTACAATGAGCCATTAATGTAGGTTTTTGTCCAAAGAGCTTAAAGTCATTGTAAACTTCTCCGTAGTAGTTTGAATTAGGATATAAATCTTGTACCCAACTAATTTCTCCTTTATTTTCAGAAAGATGAGATTGTACAGGTGCATCATATTTTTCACTTAAATCTCCAAGTCCAGACATGAGTTCAGAACTGCAAGTTGGAACAAATCTTGGAGTTATTATTGGTTTTACAAGCTGTGATTTACTATATCTATCTAATAGTTCTTCTGTATCTTTAAGAGAATTTTCTAAACTTTCTATAAGAAAGTCTGGTGAGTTTCTATCCATGTTAACTTTGCCAACTAAAGCACCAAGTCCTGATTTTGTAAGCATGTCTATTAATAGAGCGGAAGCTTCTTTGTGAATAGTTGCGTATAGAGCTATTCTAGTAGTTCCTTGTCTCCATATTTCTTTTATAAATCTTCCATACATTTTTTTTGCATACTCTAAGTCTTTGTATTTAGATTCTTCAGGAAAAGTATAATCATTAAGCCAAGGTATTAATTCTTTATCCATAGCCATACCTAAGTTTCTGAATTGTGGTGCATGGCAGTGAAGATCATTCATTCCTGGAATTATTAATTTATCTCCATAGTCTATTACATCCTGAGATGAATATTTTTCAGGAAGATTTTCATAAACGCCCTCAACTTTTCCATCTATAACAACTATATAGCCCTTATTATAAATTTTAAATTCTTTTGGTACTTTAGTAAAAATAACATTGCCTTGATAAATTTTAATATTATTATTCATGTTTATCATCGCCCCCAAGTTATATCATATTTTTCAATTAGAAATATGATAACACTTATAGGAAAATAATTCTATTAAGAAAATAAAATAGCTCTTTAAGGATAAATTATATTCATCCTTAAAGAGCTGTTTACAATTAGCATATCTAAGCAGTTTTATGAGATACTGCTGAGAATGCTATTTTAAATAAAATTACGAGTATAAGCATTCCAACAGAAACTAAAGATATAACTCCACCAGCTGCACAATTTGCATAATAGGAGATTATAAGTCCAGAAAGAATATCTACAACACTTATAATTACTGATAAAAACAAAGTTTTCTTAAAGCCTTGATTAAATTGAAGAGCTGTAGCAACAGGAAGAGCTATCATTGAAGTAAGTACTAAAACCCCAACAACTCTTATAGATACTGATACTGTTGCAGCAACTAGTAGTGAAAAAATAAAATTAATAAACTTTACTTTAATTCCAGCTACTTGAGCGCCTTCTTCGTCAAAAGTTGTATAAAGTAGCTTATCAAAGAAAAATATAAGTACTAATATTGTAATTAAACTTAAAATCCCAACGGTTATTAAGTCTTGAGTTGAAACTGTTAGGATACTACCAAAAAGATAGGAGTTAACATTAGATTTAATTTTACCAGAACTCATTATAGTTATGGCTATACCAACACTTAGAGATAAAACTATAACTAATATTACTTCTGCATATTTTTTATAATAGTTCTTAAGTACTTCTATTAATACCGCACAAACTGAGGTAAAGGCAAAAGCGCTTAATAACGGATTGAATCCGAAAAGAACCCCTATAGATACACCTGCCAAAGAACTGTGAGCAAGGGTATCCCCTATCATTGAATGTCTTTTTAAGACTAAGAATATCCCTATACAAGGGCATAGTATTGATATTAATAATGAAATCATCATTGCATTTTGCATAAAACTGTATTGAAGCATTTGGTCCTCCTGAGACTAAAGTTATTACTAACAAAAAAATATATTAATGGAAATTACTTAAAAAAATCATATTGACAAGCAACTGTCCATAAGTATATTATAAGTGTAAATGCAAATGGATTGCAACAAATAATTTTTAAGGAGAGGGAAAATGAATAAAAAGTTTTTATCTGCCATGGTTTTGGCATTAAGTGTTTCTATATTAGGAGGATGTGCTACCAAAACTAATAAAGAAGACGACAGTAATAAAGAAAAGAAAGTTCAAGTTGTAGTTTCTTTTAACCCACTAAAGGAGTTTGTGGAAGCAGTAGGAAAAGATAAGGTTGATGTGAAAACAGTAATTCCAGAAGGAACTGAACCACATGATTTTGAACCAAAAGCAAAAGATATGGAAGGAATAAATAAAGCAGATATCTTTGTTTACAATGGATTAGGAATGGAAGAATGGGTAGAAAAAACCTTGGAATCCATAGACAATAAGAACTTAAACGTAGTAGTAGCATCCGATAACATAAATCCAATTAAGAACACTGATGAACATGAAGATGAAGAAGAGCATGAAGAGGAAGGACATGAACATGGAGAATTTGATCCACATACATGGTTAAGCCTTCAAAGTGCTAAGATAGAAGCAGAAAACATAAAAAATGCTTTAGTTAAAGTTGATGAAACTAATAAAGATTTTTATGAAGCTAACTATACAGAGTTTGCAGCTGAACTAGATACTCTTTATAATGACTATAAGACGAAGTTTGACTCAGTTTCTAACAAAGTATTTGTAACTGGTCATGCTGCTTTTGGATACTTGTGTAGAGATTTTGGATTAGAGCAAAACAGTGTTGAAGATGTTTTTGCAGAAGGTGAACCAACTCCACAAAAATTAGAAAAACTTATAGAGTACTCAAAGACTCATAAAGTAAAAACTATATTTATGGAAGAGCTTGCAAGCCCTAAAGTTTCTGAAACCCTTGCAAAAGAGGTTGGAGCAAATGTAGAAAAGATATACACAATTGAGAGTAAAGAAGACAACAAAAATTATATTGAGAGTATGAGAGATAATTTAGAAAAGATTTATAAAAGTCTTAAATAGAGAAAATAAAGTGTCAGAAGTCTAATTAATAGATTTCTGACACTAAGTTTTTTGTAAAATAATTTAAAATAAATTGTTGATAATAAATAGAAGCTAGTATAAAATAATTGTACATTAACTGGGGAGAAAAAATTTAAGGAATCTAATGAAGTTTTGCAAACTTCTACAGAATAGAAGTGCAAATCATTTAGTTAAGGAATTTAATGAAACTCCTGAGAAGAAGAGTTTCTACAGAGCAGAAGTGCAAATCGTTTTTTAGTAATACTGGGAGGAATCATGGGAAGTTATATAATAAAAAAAGTATTAAATAACAATGTTGTAATTGCTGAAAAAGATAAAGAAGAGTTCGTCTTAGTAGGTAATGCAATAGGTTTTAATACTAATAAAGGTAAAAAGATTGAAGACAATAGAATAGAGAATATTTTTGTAAAGCAATCTGAAAAGCATAAGGAAAACTTTAATAAGGTATTAGAGAATGTTAGTAGTGAAATCATAGGTATTTCCGAAGAGATAATATCCTTATGTGAAAAAGAATTAAATGTGAAATTAAGTGAAGCCATACATGTTTCTCTCCCAGATCATATTAACTTTGCAATTAGAAGAGTTTCAGAAGGTATAAATATCGAAAATCCTTTTTTAAGTGAGCTGGAAGCTTTATATCCTAGAGAGTATAGATTAGCAGAAACCTCATTAAATATGATAAATAGAGATATTAAAGTGAAGCTACCTAAAGGAGAAATTGGTTTTATATGTATGCATATAAAAGCTGCTATGGGCAATCAAAATGTTAGTGATACTTTAGCATATACTAGGAAAATAGGAGAAGTTATGGAGTTTTTATATAAGCTTTTAAATAAGCCTGTTGATAGGGGAACTTTAAGTTATGTAAGAACTATAACTCATCTGAATTTTATGATTGAAAGAGTAATTAAGAAAAAATACATTAAAAATGAACTGCTTGACAACATAAAAAAAGAATACTATAATCAATACGATATTGCAATTAAGGTTGCTATGAAAATTGAAAACATATTTTCTTTAAAGGTGCCAGAAGATGAAATCGGATATATGGCACTCCATATAAATAGGATTAAAGAAATGTAATTAGTGTTACTATTAAATTAGGCACGAATTAAGAAATATAACTACAAGTATAGTTATGTTTCTTAGTTCGTGTTTTTTTGTTTTGGTATTAATTCTGTAAAAATAGGAATAATACAGAATTATATATAAATATTAATAATTTTTAGGAGGTATTATTTTGAAAAAACTTTTTTCAGTTCTTCAAAAAATAGGTAAATCATTGATGTTACCAGTATCAGTTTTACCAGCAGCTGGACTTTTATTAAGATTTGGACAGCCGGACTTATTAAACATTCCTTACATGGCTCAAGCAGGAGATGCTATATTTACTAATCTTCCAATGATATTTGCAGTTGGAGTTGCTATAGGATTTTCAGGTGGAGAAGCAGTAGCTGCATTAGCATCAGTTGTTGGTCAGCTTATACTTCAAGCAATTATAAAGGTTGCAAGTGCAGACGCAGCTTTAGCATTAGCTACAAAAACTGCTTCGGAGCAAGGTGTGTCATTAGATGCATTTATGCAAACTGCCGCATATGCTGATATAGTTTCTAAAACAAATATCAACATGGGTGTTTTTGGTGGAATCATAATCGGTTTAATTGCAGGTGTTTTATACAACAAGTTCCATGATATTAAGTTACCACAAGTTTTAGGTTTCTTTGGTGGAAAGAGATTTGTTCCAATAATCACATCTCTTGCAGCTTTAATTTTTGCAGCTGTTGGTGTTCAAATATGGGCTCCTATACAAGATGGAATTAACGTATTCTCTCAATGGGCAAGTTCATCAGTATTTGGTCCTGCATTATACGCAGCAGGTAAGAGACTTCTTATTCCAGTTGGTTTACACCACATGTATTATCCAACATTCCTTTATCAAGTTGGAGAATATGTATCTAATGGAGTAACTTACTTTGGTGATACAGCTAGATACTTCCATGGAGATCCAACTGCCGGAATATTTATGGCATCTGAATATCCAGTTTTAATGTTTGGTCTTCCAGGAGCAGCTGTAGCTATGATAGCAGCAGCTAAGAAGGAAAACAGAAAAAAAGTATCTGGTATGATGATATCAGCAGCTTTAGTTGCTTTCTTAACAGGAATTACTGAACCAATAGAGTTTTCATTTATATTCGTTGCACCGATACTTTTTGTATTCCACGTTGCAGCAGCTTTCTTATCAGGTATAATAACTAGTTTATTACAAATAAGACTTGGATACACTTTTTCAGCATCATTTATTGACTATTTATTGGGACTTAAGTTTGCTGGACACCCTGTTCTTATATGGCTTGTAGGTATAGCTTATTTTGCATTATACTTCTTCGTATTCTACTTTGTAATAAAAGCTACTAATGCTAAAACTCCAGGTAGAGAAGATGAAAGTAGTGAAGATATAGCACCTCTTAACTTCAAAGGAAGTGAAAGAGCAGCTAAGGTTTTAGAAGCTATAGGTGGAAAAGATAACATAGAAGTTTTAGATGCATGTATAACAAGACTAAGACTTACTTTAAAAGATCCAGCGGCAGTTGATCAAGGTACATTAAAAGCTTTAGGTGCTGCAGGTGTTTTAGTTGCTGGAAGCAATGTTCAAGCAATATTTGGAACAGAAGCAGAAAAGATTAAAGATGATATTAAAGCAATAATAGCAAATGGTGGATATGTTTCACAAAAAGCTGAAACTAAAGCTGAAAAGGTTGAAGAAGTTGAAGCAAAACCAGCAGTTAATGCAGTTGCTGAATTACTTAATCCGATTGATGGTAAAGCAGTTGAATTATCAGAAGTTCCAGATGAAGTTTTTGCAGGAAAAATGCTTGGTGATGGATATGCAGTTGTACCATCAGACAACAAAGTATATGCTCCAGCAGACGGAGAAATCAAGGTTCTTTTCCCAACTAAACATGCAATAGCAATAGAAACGCCAGAAGCTTTAGAAGTATTAGTTCATGTAGGTATTGATACTGTAAGCTTAAATGGAGAAGGTTTCATAGCACATGTAAATCAAGGGGATAAAGTTAAAAAAGGAGATTTATTACTAACATTTGATAATGAGCTTATCAAAGAAAAAGCAAAAAGTAATATAACTCCAGTAATCATAACTAACATGAATCTAGTAACAGACATAAAATTAGATTTAGGAAATAAAAATCATGGGGATAAGGTAGCAACAGTACATATCAACTAGATTTGATAGAGGTCCATCAAAGTAAATTATGCTTTGATGGGCCTTTTTTGATGGAAATATTAGAAAACCTTATAAAATCTTTAAAAATTAACTTTATTCTTATTTTAAAGAAAAAATAAGAATAAAGGTGGTATTTATTTTGAGTAATACAAAGTTATGTGTAAAGAATCTTAATAAAAATATTGGAAGAAGAAAGATAATTCAAGATTTATCATTTGAAGTAAATGAAGGAGATATCTGCGGATTTTTAGGCCCTAATGGAGCAGGAAAAACAACTACAATAAGGATGATAACAGGTCTTATAAAGCCAACTAGTGGAGAAATCACTATATCAGGAAAAAATATAGTGAATTATAGGGGAGAAGCTTTAGAAAACTTAGGAGCAATAGTAGAGAGTTCTATATTTTTCCCTTATATGTCAGGAAGAAAAAATCTTCAAAACCTAGCTAGACTCAATAAAGGAATGGAAAGAAAAAAGCAGTTAGACAAGGTTGAAGAGGTTTTAGAAATTGTTGGTTTAAAAGATAGAGCTAAGGATAAGGTTAAAACATATTCATTGGGGATGAAACAAAGACTTGGAATTGCACAGGCTCTTTTAAATGATCCAGAGATAGTAATATTAGATGAACCTGCAAATGGTCTAGATCCAATGGGAATGAAAGAACTTAGAGAACTTATTATTATGCTTAAGGAAACAAAAGGAATAACCTTTTTTATATCTAGTCATTTATTAGATGAGCTTCAACAAGTTTGTAATAAGTTAGTACTAATAAAAGAAGGTGTATTAATTTGGACAGGGACTACAGAAGAATTAATTAAGGAATCAAGTAATAGTGGAAGATTGGAAGATGCATTTATAAATATAATGACAAGAAATGAGAGGATTATTTAATGAAAAACTTATTTGTATGTGAATTTGAAAGGATATGGAGTAAAAAAAGTACTTGGCTTTTGTTTTTCTTAATTCCTTTTGTAATCTTTGCTTCAGGAAAATACTATTTATCACATAATATTGCAGTGGATCTAGCTAGCGCAGAATTTACTTCATTTGGTAACTTTCCAGCAGCTACAATACAAGAGCAACTTATGACTTTTTTTAACGCTTCAGCACTTTTAATTGTAGCTTTAGCTATAACAGAAGAATATAGAACTGGAGAAATAAGAATGGTGTTAATTAGGTGTAAATCTTTTGGACAGCTATTTATTTGTAAGGTTTTAGCTATATTTACTACTATATTTATGATGCTTATTACTTATTTTATATGTAGTTTAGTTATTGGATATTTTCTTATGCCTCGGGTAGATAATATAAGGATATTTTATTATGAGGGTTTTTTCACCATATCTCAAAGTTTTATATATGCACTTAAATATTATAGTTATTCATTTATAACTCTTTTAGCTTTTGCCTCAGTGGGAATTTTTATTGGAATTATTAGTAGAAGTATAACAACAGCTATTGGATCGGGCATAGGATTTTTGTTGTTTTCACTTATTTATCCACAGTTAGTATATATATTTAGTTCCATAAAGGGTTTGGGAACTATGAAGATTCAATTATTATCTATCACCCATATTCAACATATGGGAATAGCAATGGCATTAGGCGAAAGGGCTATGTTTTTTAGATGGAGCACGTTAATCTTATTGATTTATATAGCTGTGTTTATAACAACATCTTATATGATATTTACAAGAAGTGATAAGAATATTTAGGAGGAGAGAATTATGAAGAATTTAGTAATTAGCGAATTAGAAAGAGTTTGGAGTAGAGGCAAAACTAAAGGGCTACTGATTTTATTTATAGCTTTAACAATTTTATGGGGAGTTTTTATGAAACAGTCAGATATGGGGTTTTATGATCCTGATACTATCATGAAACTTAATTCTCTAAATTTTGGAGTTTTTATTGTTAGAGATATTCATCCACTATTAGTTTTTGTTGTATTACCTATGCTTTATGTGGATTGTTTTAATGGGGAGCATAGTTTAGGATATTATAGAAATGTAATGATTAGACCCTATAAGAAGTGGCAGTTTATGGTTTCTAAAATAATTACTCAAATAATAGTTACATTTATAGTTGTTGTTATCATGTTTGTACTAACAACTATTTTAGGAAATTTATTTTTTGATAAAGTTGATAGTACAGAGTTCTTTAAAGTATCAGGAAACTTCAGTTTTCTTGGAGCCTTCATATATAGAGCAAAGTATTATTTTGTTGAATTTGTTATATTGATTTCTGTTCTTTCATTAAGTGTCCTTATATGTACGATAATACCTAATGTAGTTTTAGCATTTATGAGTATAGTAGGATTTTTTATTGGGGGAATATATGTATTAGGAGATGATTTCTTTTTCTTCTTAAGTAGTGGAAAAGATATCTTTGATGTTTTAGGAAATGTACAATCTTATAATTTTTATATAATTATAGTATCATTTATAATAATAGGTATAACTTCAACTTTAACATTATGGAAGAGAAAAGACTTTTTATATTAAATTTAAGAAGGTGATTTTATGCATGGAAGAATACTTATTTGTGATGATGAAAAAGAAATAGTTGATTTCATTGAAGATGCTTTAGTTGATGAAGGATATGAAGTAATAACAGCTTATGATGGAGATATGGCTGTTTCTATGATTAATAAACAACCAGATTTAATTCTTCTAGATATTATGATGCCAGGAAAAGACGGGTATGAGGTTTGCAATAAAATAAGAGATAAAGTAAACTGTCCAATAATATTCTTAAGTGCAAAACAAGAAGAAATGGATAAGTTAAAAGCATTAGCTTTAGGTGGAGATGATTATATAACAAAACCTTTTAGCATAAGAGAGCTTAAGGCAAGAGTATCTGCTCATATAAGAAGAGATAGACGAACTTATCAAGGGGAAAGAAGAAATATTATATATTTTGGAAATTTAAGTATAGATATTTCAAGTAGAGAACTTTATTATGATAATGAGAAAACAGAGGTACGTTTTACAAAAAAAGAGTTTGATATTATAGAACTTCTATGCTTGCATCCTATGCAAGTTTTCTCTAAAGAACAGATATATGAAAAGATTTGGGGATATGATGCTGAAGGTGACTCTTCATCTGTTGCTGAACATGTGAAAAATATAAGAAATAAACTACTTGTAATTAATGAGAACTTAGATTATATCTCTACAGTATGGGGAGTAGGATATAAGTGGGAGAAAAATAAATGATTAAATACCTATCAATTAAAAAGCAGTTTGTTTTATGTTTTGTATTAATAATTTCCGTAAGCTTAATGTTGTCAATTATAACCTATGGCGGATACTTTATAGCTATGAGTAAAAATTTAATTCTTCCAAGTAATTATTATGAAAAAATGGTTCCTGGTATCATAGATTACATAGAGTCGCAAGGAACATCAGTTTTAAATAAAGCTAATCAGCTAGAATTAGAGACTGTGATTCCTAAAAGCGGTATTGAATATATAGTTTTAGATAACGAATATAATACTATATATGGAGATATAGAAAAGATATCACCCAATGAAAGGAAATCACTAGAAGAAAATGAAAGTAGATATATACACGGACAAAATATAAGTGTTTTTGAGTTTATAAAAAAAGATGGAGAGATAAAAGGAGTGGTTTTAATAAGATATTCTTTGAAGGCCACAGCAAAAAATGAAAAGTGGAATTTCTTAGTTCCATCTGATGGAGTTCTTCTATTTTCCCCATTTATATATATAAGTATATGTACATGGATATTTGTAAGAAGGTTTAGCAGAAATATAAATAAACCTATTGATGATTTAATAAATGCAGCTAAGAAGATAAAAAACAAAGATTTAGATTTTCACATGGAATATGAAGCTGATAATGAATTAGGGGAGCTTACTAAAGCTTTTGAAGCTATGAGAGATGAACTTCAAATTTCATTAAATACCCAATGGTTAATAGAGCAGGAAAGAAGTGATATGATAGCTGCAATAGGACATGATTTAAGAACACCCCTTACAGTAATTAAAGGACATATAGAAGTGCTACAAGAAAGTAACCTTGATAATAAGGAAAGATTACACAAATATATAGATACTATAGCTAATAATACCAATAGAGCTATAAAACTAATTGAGGATATGAATATTATATCTAAATTAGAGAGAATAGATTTCAAATTATCACCTAAAGATGTACACTTAGAAAATTTTGTAGAAGAGATAAAAAGTAATTATGAAGTTATATGTAAGAAAAAGAATATAAAATTTTCAGTTGATTATATGGATTTTAATGAAGAGAAATCAAATGTCAAAATAGATGTTTATAGGATAGGTCAGGTTTTAGATAATATAATATCAAATAGTAATAGATTTACGCCAGAAGGTGGGTTTATTAATTTGAAAATCACTAATGATATTGATAAATTATATTTTAAAATAGAAGATAGCGGAATAGGATTCTCCTCGAAAGATAAAAAAAGAATTTTTGAAAAGTTTTATCAAGGTGATGAAAGTAGATCTAAGGAAAAAGGTCATTTTGGATTAGGTATGAATATAGCTAAAATTATAGTTGAAAAGCATGGTGGAGAAATTAAGGTGAAAAACAACGATTATGGTGGAGCTTGTGTTGAATTCTATATTAAAAATTCATAAAATACTATTTAAGAAAAAATTTTTTCCTTTATCTTATATGATTAATTTGTGATACAATTTCTAGAGATAGTGTTAGGAATAAAATAGTAGCTATACAGTTATTAGTTTGTAATTATATTAAGTACAAATAAAAAAACGGAATCTTAGAAATAACGTCTAATTATATATATAAGCGAAGGGAGAAATTTTTGAATATGCGTTTAGAAGAACTGGTAAATAAGCATTATAGCCAATTAAATCAAAATGATATTCATATTTGGAGATACATAGTTAAAAATAAAAAGAGCTGTAGTAATTTAACTATAGAAGAGCTAGCAAGCCATTGTAATGTATCAAGAACAACCATCTTAAGATTTGCTCAGAAGCTTTCATTAAAAGGTTATAGTGAACTAAAAATATATCTTAAATGGGAAACTTCTGAAGAAGTACAGATGGAGACTGAGGCTATTAAAGTTATGTGTGATGGTTATAATAGAGCAATTAATGACCTCGCCAAAAGAGATTTTACTGGAGCTTGTAAATTAATTTATGAAGCTAATAGAGTTTTTGTTTATGGGTCAGGAGATATTCAAATGGCTGTAGCTAAGCAACTAAAGCTTATGTTTCTACATGGGGGAGAATGTTTATATGATATCGAAGGATTATCAGTAGATGAAACATTCTTTAGTTTAGTTAATCCAAATGATTTAGTGATTTTAATATCATTAAACGGTGAATCTAATAAAGTAGTAGAGCTTGCTAAAAAGATGAATCTTCTTAATGTAAAAGTAGTATCTATAACAAAATTAAAAGATAATACATTAGCTAGTTTAAGTGATGAGAATATTTATATAACAACTTCACAAGTAAACTACGATAGCAATTATAGAAGCTTTGAATCCTATACTATTTTATATATTGTGGCTGAAATATTGTTTGTTAGATATGGTTTATATAAAAAGAATAGAAATCTTGAAAAGAATACATTTAAAGACTTTAAGAATTAATTATAAGAAAACAGTTTGGTTATATAAGTTAACTATACTGTTTTCTTTTTTAATCAAATCAATTGATAAAAAATATCAATTATAAAATATTAGCTGTGAAAATTCACAACAAATGTGATAAAACACAGGTTTTGGTGTAGCAGAACTAAAAGAGACCAAGCTATTGAAAACGATATTGTTAATTGTTAGTATAATATTTGTCAAGACGTCTTGTTGATAATGAATAGGGGAGGTTTAGGTTTATTATGATGAAAAAAATTCAACGTTTCGGTGGAGCAATGTTTACTCCAACACTATTATTTGCATTTGCAGGTATAGCTGTAGGGTTCTCAATCTTATTTATGAATCAGGAAGTTATGGGAAGTTTAGCGGACCCTTCAGGTATGTGGTACAAATGTTGGGATGTTGCTGCTTCTGGAGCATGGACAGTATTTATGCAATTGCCGTTATTATTTGTAATCGGATTACCAGTTGCTCTAGCTAAAAAACAAAATGCAAGAGCATGTTTAGAAGCTGTAGTAACATATTTAACTTTTAATTATTTCTTATCAGCAATATTAAAATATTGGGGACCAAACTTTGGGGTTGATATGGAAGCTGCTGTAGGAAGTTCAAGTGGGCTTACTATGATAGCAGGTATTAAAACATTGGATACAGGAATGATAGGCGCACTTATTATATCAGGAATAGTAATTTACATTCACGATAAATATTTTGATAAAGAATTGCCGGAAATGTTAGGTATATTTAGAGGCTCATCATTAGTTGTTATGATAGGATTCTTTGTTATGATTCCACTTGCAGTATTATTTGCGCTTGTATGGCCACAAGTTCAAGTAGGAATGCGTTCAATGCAAGGTTTCTTCGTATCGGCAGGAAGCTTTGGGGTATGGGTATATTCTTTCTTAGAAAGAATATTAATTCCTACAGGATTACATCATTTTGTTTATTCACCATTTGTATATGATAATGCAATTGTTCAAGGAGGTACTGCGGTATATTGGCCAACCCATTTAAGTGAATTTGCTACATCAGCAAGATCATTAAAGGAAATGTATCCTGTTGGATTCTCTTTATCAGGTATGTCTAAGGTATTTGGTTCAATAGGTATTTCTTTAGCTTTCTATAAAACTGCAAAACCAGGAAAGAGAAAGGTAGTTGCAGGGTTAATGGTTCCAGTTGCATTAACAGCAATATTAACAGGTATTACAGAACCAATAGAATTTACATTCTTATTTATAGCACCAGGATTGTTTGTAGTTCACTCACTTTTAGCTGCAACTGTATCTACAGTAGCATTTATGTTTGGAGTTGTTGGAGATTTTGGTGGAGGACTTATTAACTGGTTTGCTTTAAACTGGATACCTCTAGGCAAATATCATTTCAACACTTACTTAGCACAAGTAATAATAGGATTAATATTCTCCGCAATATGGTATTTCATATTTAAGTTCTTAATTGAGAAATTTAATTTAAAAACACCAGGTCGTGAAAGCGATGATGAAGATTCTAAATTATATACTAAGAAAGAATATAAAGAAATGAAAGAGCAGGTTTCTGCAACAGAAGTAACTAAAAAGAATAAAAATACTGTGAAAGCTGAATTATTCTTAGCTGCATTAGGTGGAAAAGAGAATATTCAAGATGTTACTAACTGTGCAACTAGATTAAGGATCACTGTAAAAGATAGTACTAAGATAGCTTCAGATACAGTGTTTAAAGAAGCTGGTGCTCATGGACTTGTGAAAAATGGAGATGCAATTCAAGTAATAGTTGGGTTATCTGTACCAATAGTTAGAGAAGAATTTGAAAATTTATTATAAAGAAAATATTTGAAAAAGTTAGTTTGATTAAATTATTATAATGAAGGAAGGTAGTAAGATGAAAAAGAAGAATTCAGTACTTATCGCAGGAGGCGGAAGTACGTACACACCAGGAATCGTAATGACGTTGTTAGAAAATATGGAGGAATTTCCTGTAAGAAAAATCAAGTTATATGATAATGATAAAGAAAGACAGGAAACTTTAGCTGAAGCTTGTAAAATAATAATAGCAGAAAAGGAACCAGAAGTTGAATTCTTATATACAACAGATCCAGAAGAAGCATTTACAGATGTAGATTTTGTTATGGCTCAGCTAAGAGTTGGAAAGTATGCAATGCGTGAACAAGATGAAAAGATTCCATTAAAATACGATGTAGTAGGTCAAGAAACTTGTGGACCAGGTGGAATTGCTTATGGAATGAGATCAATAGGGCCAGTCATTGAATTAATAGATTATATGGAAAAGTACTCACCAAATGCTTGGCTACTAAACTATTCAAACCCAGCAGCAATTGTAGCAGAAGCAACTAGAAGATTAAGACCTAATTCAAGAATAATTAATATATGTGACATGCCAGTTTGTCTTGAAGAAATAATGGCAAGAGTACTAAAGCTTAATTCAAGAAAAGATATGGAAGTTAGATATTATGGGCTAAATCATTTTGGATGGTGGACAAGTATAAAAGATAAAGATGGAAATGATTTAATGGAAAAGATAAAAGAGCATGTGAGACTTAGAGGTTATACAGAAGATATACCAGCAGGTCAACATAAAGAAGAAAGCTGGCTTGAAGCAATGAGAGCAGCTAAAGAGCTTTTAGAAATAGAACCAGAAACATTACCAAATACTTATTTAAAGTATTATTTAATGGCTGATGATACTGTTGCTCATTCAAACAAAGATTATACAAGAGCAAATGAAGTTATGGATCGTAGAGAAATGCAAATATTTGAGACTTGTAATAAGATTATAAAAGATGGGACTTCAGAAGGTTGCGGAATAAAGTCAAGTGAACATTCAACTTATATAATCGATCTTGCTAAGGCACTTGCTTATAACACTAAAGAAAGAATGTTATTAATAGTTGAGAATAAAGGTGCAATAGAAAACTTTGATAGAACCGCAATGGTTGAAATTCCTTGTATAGTAGGAAAAGATGGTTATGAGCCATTAGTTATGGGTGAAATTCCAACTTTCCAAAAAGGCTTAATGGAGCAACAAGTTGCTTCTGAAAAGTTAACTGTAGAAGCTTGGATTGAAGGATCTTATCAAAAACTATGGCAGGCAATTACAATGTCAAAAACAGTACCAAGCGCTAAAGTTGCAAAATTAATTTTAGATGATTTAATTGAAGCAAATAAAGAATTCTGGCCAACATTAAAATAATATACGAAAATAACATGAGTCATTGATGAGAAAATTCTATGAAATGGAGACACTCATCAATGGCTTAAATATTTAAATGCAGATATGAGAAAAGGAGTAATTTATGTTTAAGTTTTTCAAGAAAGCAAGTCTTAGTGAGATAATTAAAGCCCCTATATCAGGTAAATGCATTCCTTTAGAGGAAGTAAAGGATGAAGTATTTTCTTCAAAGATGATAGGGGATGGTATTGCAATTGATTCAATAGGGGATATAGTTTATGCACCAGCAGATGGAACTATTGCAACAATTGTGAATTCAAAACATGCAGTTGGAATGCAGCTTAATAATGGAGTGGAAATATTAATTCATGTTGGACTTGAGACGGTTGAATTAAAAGGTGAGGGTTTCACTTTGCTTGTAAATGTAGATGATAAAGTTAAAGAAGGAACACCTCTTATTAAAATTGATAGAGCATTTATTGAATCTAAAGGAATGAGCTTAGTAACGCCAGTGATTATTATAGAAAGTGAAAAATATGATATAGATAAATGTGCAATTGGACAAGAAGTGTATGGAGGAAAAAGCTCTGTAATTGAATATAGAATTAAATAAGATTGTAATATATATATATTAGATTTAGGGAGTTAATAAGGTGGAAGATAGAAAACAAAAATATTTATATACAGTATTATATGTATTAACCTATATAGCTTTTTCATTTGCTATGACGCAATTCACACCATTTTTATCAAAGTTAGGATATGACTCAATGCAAAGAGGTATGTTGTTATCATCTTTTGCATTGATGACTATAGTACTACAATTGTTATTTGGCTTTTTATCAGATAAATATCAAACAGTGAAAAAGTTTATGATAGCTGCTTTATTAATATATTCAGTATCATCCTATATGTTTTATACAAAGGAAGTACAGAACTTCATCTTTCATATGATTGCTATTGCAATTAGTGGAGGACTTATTAATACTTGTTGTGGGCTAAGTGATACATGGATACTTGGAAATACTGAATACTTAAGAAGCCGTCTATCATTTATAAAGGCATTTGGATCTATAGGATGGGCAATAGGAAGTATTATATTACCAATAGTTATTTACAGATTTGGGTATATTGGTTTGAGTAATGGGATTTTGATATTATGTATTATCTCGTTAGGATTAATGTATTTTATAAAAGATGTACAAGGGAATGGTAAAGATATAGAAAAAGCAGGACTAGATGATATAAAGGAGTTGATACTTGATAAAAAGTATAACTTATTAGTATTTATTCTTTTCTTGATGTATTGTGTTATTGTAACAAATAATAGCGCAGTTGTAGATAAAATGCTTGTTTTAGGAGCTACGGACTCACAGATAGGTTACAAGTGGTCTATTCAATCTATTATTGAGATTCCAACATACTTATTTGGAGGATATCTTTTAAGAAAGTTTAATCACTATTCTTTATTAAAGATTTCAGCAATTGCATTAACAGTTCAGTTTTTATTATTTGGATTTAGCAGTAGTGTAATAGGAATTATTGTATTAAGTTTATTTCAAGTTCTTACAACACCGTTATTATTGATTTCATCAAAAAATTTAATATTTGAATTAACTAATGATAAGATGAAATCAACAGGACAACTATATGCATTAAGTATTTTTACAGGACTCTCTTCACTTTTAATACCAACTTGTGCAGGAGCAATAACAAGATATTTTAGTGCAAACATAACACTGTTTATGGCCGCTTCTTTATCAGCTATAGCTTTCTTATTAATTAATATTTTAAAGAGGATGAACTGAATGTTTACGAATTCTCTATCTTATATAAAAGTATAAGGTAGAGAATTTTTATGTGTTTTAAAGATAGAGTATCAAATGGACATGCTGTATTTTAAAATTGCAACTATTTTATGATATAATAATGAAGCTATAGAACTTAATAAATATAAGTGTAATAAAATAATCTTATATACAAAGATTAAAATAATTGGAGTTGATTAGGTGGAATTATTCATATCAGATCTTGATGGTACTTTGCTAAATAGTAATAAAGAAATATCAGTTTATTCTAAAAAAGTGTTAAATAATTTAATTAATGAAGGAATTAATTTTACAGTAGCTACAGCTAGAACGCCTGCTACAGTAATAGATATTCTTAAAGATTTAAGTATTAAATTACCCGTAATTCTTATGAATGGGGTTATAATATATGATATTAATGAAAAAAGATATATAAATATAGAATCAGTTGAAAGGTCCTTAGTTCAAGATATACTGAAGGTTTTTAAGAAAAACAACAAAAGTCCTTTAGTTTATGGAATTAATGATGATGAGCTTTATGTATATTATAAAGAATTTGTTTATGAAGTAGAAAAGGATTTTTATAAAGAAAGATGCAACAGTCCTTATAAAACTTTTCTTAAGGTAGATGAGTATATTGAATCTACTAAGAATTCAAAAATAATAAATTTTATAGCTTATGATAAACTTGAAGTTATAGAAAATATATATGCTGAGCTTTCAAAACTAGAAGGAATAACAGTTGATTATTATGAGGAGATATATAGAAAAGGCTGGTACTATTTAGATGCCTATAGTTCTAAAGCATCCAAAGCTAATGGAATAAAATTTTTATCAAAGTATGTAAAAACAGATAGAGTAATTTGTTTTGGAGATAACTTAAATGATATTCCTATGTTTAAAATATCAGATGAAAGTTATGCAGTAAATAATGCTAATGATGTTTTAAAAGCTATGGCTACCGCAGTAATAGAAAGTAATAATGATGATGCGGTTGCAAAGTTTATTGAGAAAAGAGTTAGAAAAGGGATATAGTTAATTTTAGATCTCAACTAATATAAAAGATATACTAATAATACTATAAAGAAAAAATAGTATTTTATCAGCAAAAGCTTTGAAAAAAACTTAAATTATTAATTATTATACAAAACTGTTGAAATGTTTTGATATTTAAGTTTATAATATATAAATATAGTTAAAGATGATGATGAGAAAGAGTACATGTGGAAAACTTTTAAGAGAGCTAAAGAATGGTGGAACTTTAGTAAGGAGTCTTTATGGAAGCAGTCTTTGAATCTTACATTGAGAACTTAAGAATTATTCTTAAATTAGATGTCAACGTCGACCTCACGTTATAGAGGATAGAATATTAAAAGTATTCTAACTGAGTGAGCAATTTATTGCTTATTAGGGTGGTACCGCGGAGTAGAGTCTTCGTCCCTTTATTGGGATGAGGACTTTTTTTATTCTTTAGAAATGATAATGAAACTAAAAATTGTGGATGACTCTATGAGATTAATTTATTACTAGATGTTAATGTTACTTCTAAAGAATAAAAAACAAGAATTTAGCGCCTGTAAGGATTAGATAAATGAATGTTTGTAGGTGCAGATTTTCCTCACATGCGTTTGGAAAGGCAGATGCGTGAAGGATTAGATGAGACTTGTGAAGAAGTCTCTACAGGCAGATGTGCAAAAAAAGTCGACGGCTCATAATCGCCTTGACGACTTTTTTATTTAAAAAATAGAGAAATAGGGGGCATTTTTAAAATGGATGAAATTTTAGAGATTTTAGAAAAAAATAGTAGGTATACAGATGAGCAAATAGCTGTTATGGCGGGGAAAACTGTAGATGAAGTAAGAGATGCCATAAAAGATTATGAGGAAAGAAGTATAATAGCTGGATATACTACTTTAGTAAATTGGGAAAATACAGGAAAAGAAACTGTGACTGCATTAATTGAAGTAAAAGTAACTCCTCAAAGAGGTGAAGGCTTTGATAAAGTAGCAGAAAGAATATATAAGTTTTTAGAAGTTAAAGCATGCTATTTAATGTCTGGAGGCTTTGATTTAACAGTAATAGTTGAAGGAAAAACAATGAAGGACGTTGCTATGTTTGTATCTGAAAAACTTGCAGTTCAAGAATATGTTTTAAGTACAGCTACACACTTTGTTCTTAAAAAATATAAAGATCATGGAACAATATTTAAAGAAAAGCAAATAGATGATAGGGAGGCTATATTTATATGATTTTAGAAAATATGATATTGGATAATGTTAAAAATATGCCTCCATCAGGCATAAGAAAATACTTTGATATGATAAATGAGATGAAGGATGTTATTTCACTTGGAGTAGGGGAGCCTGACTTTGTAACTCCTTGGAATGTTAGAGAAGCTGGTATTTATTCCTTAGAGCAAGGACATACACATTATTCTTCTAATGCAGGATTTGTTGAACTTAGACATGAAATTTCAGGTTATTTAAATAGAAGATTTAATTTAAAATACAATCCGGATGATGAGATAATAGTTACTGTAGGTGGAAGTGAAGGAATTGATATAGCATTAAGAGCTTTAGTTGGACCAGGAGATGAAGTTATAATTCCAGAACCAAGTTTTGTAGCTTATAAGGGCTGTACTGCTTTTACTGGAGCAACACCTAAGGTTTTAAATTTAAGAGCTGAAGATGAGTTTAAATTAACTCCTCAGATGTTAGAGGAAGCTATAACTCCAAAAACAAAGGTTGTTATAGTTCCATTTCCGAATAATCCTACAGGTGCAATAATGACAAGAGAAGAACTTGCAGGAATAGTTGAAGTTTTAAAAAATAAAGATGTAATAGTAATATCTGATGAAATATATGCAGAGCTTTCTTATGGAGAGGAGCATGTCTCAATAGCATCTTTCCCAGAAATGAGAGACAAAACTCTAGTTATAAATGGGTTTTCAAAGGCTTATGCCATGACAGGCTGGAGACTTGGATATGTTTGTGGTCATCCTATATTAATTGAAGCTATGAAGAAGATACATCAGTATGCAATAATGTG
This sequence comes from Clostridium sp. YIM B02506, assembly GCF_022324845.1. Classification (NCBI taxonomy): domain Bacteria; kingdom Bacillati; phylum Bacillota; class Clostridia; order Eubacteriales; family Clostridiaceae; genus Clostridium; species Clostridium sp. YIM B02506. The sequence continues at coordinate 48,810 of NZ_JAKGTG010000024.1, read as the reverse complement.
TTCACCAACAGTTGCTCAATATGCAGCTATCGAGGCATTAAAAAATTCTGATAGTAGTGTTAGTAATATGGTTAAGGAATACAATAGACGTAGAAGAGTTTTAGTAGATGGATTTAGAAAGATTGGATTAGATTGTTTTGAACCTTTAGGAGCTTTTTATGTGTTTCCAAGTATAAAATCAACTGGAATGTCATCAGATGAATTCTGTGAAAAACTTCTTATTCAAGAAAAGGTATTAGTAGTTCCAGGAAATGCATTTGGGGATTGTGGTGAAGGTTTTATAAGAGCTTGCTATGCATCATCTATGGATAATATAATAGAGTCTTTAAAAAGAATTGAAAGATTCGTTAAAAATAATTAAGTATAGAATATTTAAAACTGAGATTATTGAAGTTAATCTCAGTTTTTCTGTTTAGTAGTTGATATTTGAAACTGATTTGTTTTCCCCATTTTATAGGCTAATTCTATCATGGATTTTTCTTCATAAGTAAGCTCTCTTGAATACATCTTTTCAAATTGATTAAATAAGCTATCTTTATCAAGTTTAGTTTTAGGCTCAGTATTTCTAGAGTTATTATAAGAATAAGGTGAAATAAGTTTATTTAAGCTTGAAGAAGAGCCTTCAGCAGAATTAGATGAATTGATTTTTTTAAAGATTTCTGCTGTATATAAAGCATCATAAAATGCATCATGAAAATTATTGCTAGTAGGAATATCAAATATTTCAGTTGCAGAACTTAAGCCTATATTCATTCCTTTTTTTAAGTTAAGTTTATTTGAGGTCTGTCTTTGGACGTTTATATATAGTTTAGGAAGTAGAGATACATCTAAACCATGATAAAGCGTATTTCTATAAAGTTCTTTTATATCAGATAATCCCCAAACACATAGTACGCTTTCACCATCAAAAAGTTTAGTTAAATCGTTAAAAACTTCTTTAAAGGATTTTGAAGAGGATAAGTTATTCATTGATATACCTGTTAACTTTTCCACATATGGATTTAAGGCTTTGTATATTTCTGGTTTAATAAGTGAATTCATGGTAGATACAGTATTTAAGTGGCCATCTAATTTAATTAAACCTATTTGAATAATTTCAAAAGGCAATTTATAATTGATTTCATTTCCTGAAGTGTTAAGAGCTTGATTAAATTCTAAGTCTATTATTATATAGTTCATTTCTTTACTCCTAAAAACAGATATAAGATTAATATTAACTTATTAAAATATCTTTATGTAAGTCTTATAGTATTGATAATAATATAGTATTAAGTTATAATTCAATAAAAATATACACAATATAAAAATATATACAACAAAGTGGAGGATAACTATAGAATATGTTAAAAATCTGGGGAAGAATAATGAAAAATGGCAAGATAATCAAAGATGATGTTGTTTTTTCAGATATAGATGGGACTTATCAAGAGAATTTAAAGCAATGCTTAATTCAGTTATGTGATAAATTTGATATCTCAAAACCTTACTGGTTGCCTATAAATTTAGATCAATATAATCAAAGAAGCAAAACAATATTTAATGAACATAATTTCATAGAAGATATTGATTTTGATAAATTTGTCATTCAAGAAATAGATGATAAAAAATAACAAACGTTAAAAAGATGTATCACAAAACTGAAATGTTTTTTATGATACATCTTTTTATATTTAAGCAGCAATATTTAAAAAGTCATCTATTGATATTGAATATTGAGCTTCAACATTAAAATCTTTCTCTTTTTTAAACCCTATATTCTTAAAAACATTCATGGAACGATGATTTTTATATTTGATTTTTGCAATAACTTTATCTGCCCTCCAATGAAAAAATGAATGTTTTAATCCTTGGAAAATTGCATTTGTACCAAGACCCATACCCCACTTTTCTTTTTCTCCTATCACAATAACCATTTCAACAACTTTTCCTTTAGGAATAAGTTTAAGGAAGCCAATGGGAGAATCATTTCCTATAGTTAAAATAAAGAAACTTCCATTCTGACTAAATAAATGAGTTAAAATAGGCAGGTTCACCCTGCTCATGACTTGTCTAATGCTATTACCCACATTCTGATCTTCATTTAGATATTGAGTTACATCTGAATCCTCTAACCATTTTATAAGTTCAAAGGCATCTGATGAAAAAACTTCCTGCCGTAATAGCACATTACCAGCCTTCATTAATACATCTCTCCTTAAAATATAATAAAAAACCTATAAAAATAGGTTTCCACTTATATGGAAATACTATCACCAAAATTATGATTAGTAAAATAGATAAAATAGTGTTAGGGAAGTTTAACTTCAGAAGTTAGCATATATCTTAACTTATCTTCTAAATCAGCATTGCACTATAAAGATATATGATTTATAAAATGGAAAATAACAAATCATAAAGAAAAATGTTTATTTTATTGAAGAATATTAACAAAATTAATGATATAATACAAATATATCAATTAATTGTTGATAATTTTAAATGTGTTAGCTGATTAGGATTTGGTTTTTAAGTTTTGTTTAATGGCCATAAATAATGGCATTAATATATAAATTAAATACTTAGTGTATATTTTGAAGGAGGAAACTTAATGTTACAGTATCAAAAAAACAACGACGTTTTAGGAACCGTTAACAGAGGAAATCCAGCAGAATCGGGGCTATGCACTCTATGTAGAGCAGACTGTAATGGAAAATGTGAAAATTGGATGGCAAGTATGAAAGGAAGAAAAATACTGTATCCAAGAGATTTTGGAAAAGTTACTGCAGGAAGCTCTAATATAAATCATATTGGTGTCAGTTATAGTAATATTAGAATTCAAGGATATAATTATGGAGCAAGTGGACTTGCAGTAAATCTGACTAATAATGCAGATGATTGTATATTCCCTAATGTTAGTTTAGAAACTGAGTTTGGAAAAACACATAAAACAAAATCAAGAATTCCTATTATGACAGGGGCATTAGGGTCAACATTTATTGCTCAAAAATATTGGAGATCTTTTGCTGTTGGAGCAGCTTTAGTTGGTTTTCCTATAGTAGTTGGAGAAAATGTAGTAGGAGTAGATAAAAATGCCGTTATAGAAGGCGGAAAGATAGTTAAGGCTCCAGAATTAGATAGAAGAATTGAAGAATATTTAAAATATTATGATGGATATGGTGCTATAATTATTCAAATGAATGTTGAAGATACTAGAAATGGTGTAGCGGAATACGTAATAAATAAATATGGAGATAATGTAATTATAGAATTAAAATGGGGACAAGGTGCAAAAAATATAGGTGGAGAAATCCAGGTCAATTCTTTAGAATATGCGTTGTTCTTAAAAGATAGAGGATATATTGTAGATCCTGACCCAAGTATAAAAGAAGTTCAAGAAGCCTTTAAAGCTGGTGCGATAAAAGCTTTTGCAAGACACAGTAGACTAGGATATACAGACTTAAATAGCGTTGATGAAGTAAGAGAAGAGTTTATGAAGGCTATAGACGGCTTAAGAAGTTTAGGTTATAAGAGGATTACTTTAAAGACAGGCTCTTACGGAATGGAAGCATTGGCTATGGCTATAAAGTTTGCAACAGAGGCTAAACTTGATTTGCTTACAATCGATGGTTCTGGGGGAGGCACAGGAATGAGTCCATGGAACATGATGGAGTCATGGGGTGTACCATCAATAAATCTTCATGCCAAAGCTTATGAATATGGAAAGATATTAGAAGATTTGGGTTATGATGTAGTAGATATGGCATTTGCAGGTGGACTTGCTAAAGAAGATCAAATATTTAAAGCATTAGCATTAGGTGCTCCATTTACTAAATTAGTTTGTATGGGAAGAGGATTAATGATACCAGCCTTCCTAGGAGCAAATATAGAGGGTGTTTTATATCCAGATAGAAAAGATGAGATAAATGGTAATTGGAATTCGATGCCTAAACATATTTTAGATGAATTTGGAGGTACTCCTGAAAAAATATTCGCAGGTTACTACGATGTAAAGAAAAAAATAGGGGAAGAGGAAATGAGAAATATTCCACTTGGAGCTATAGCTGTATGGACTTTAGCAGATAAACTTTCAGCAGGATTGAAACAGCTTATGGCTGGTGTAAGAAAGTTCAATGTAAGTGATATTTCAAGAGATGATATATTCTCAGCTAATAGAGAAACGGAAAAAGAGACTGGAATTAAATTTATGACTGATGTTAAAGATGAAATTGCAAAAGAAATATTAAAAAGAAAATAATTAAACAAACTTTAGGGAAAGATGTTGTAAACTTATATTTAATTGGTTTGCAGCATCTTTTAACTTTACATAAAATATAGAAAATACATTTAACATTAAGATTACAAATGTGTTAAAAATTAACATAATATTAACAACATTTTCCTTTAAACTGAATTAAACTATACTTGAGAGTCTAAAAAAGAAGGGGGAAACATTTTGTTTAAATTTTTTAAATCAAAAAAGCTTATTTCTTCACTGGTTGCTTTGTTTATTGGTTTTAACTTAGCAACACCGACACTTAAGGCCTTTGCGGAAACTGGTAGCGATTCCATAAATGTAGAATTATTAGCTACAAGTGATCTACATGGGAAGTTTTTTACATGGGATTATGCAACTAACAAAGAGGATAAGACAGGTAGTATGGCACAACTTCAGACAATACTTAAAGGACTTAGAACTAATAATCCTAATTCTATTTTAGTTGATGCTGGAGATACTATACAAGGTAACTCATCTCAATTATTCTTAAACGATCCTATTCATCCAATGATTCTTGGAATGAATGAAATGGGATATGATACTTGGAGTTATGGTAATCATGAATTTAATTATGGAGTTCCTACTCTTAAAAAGATTACTTCTGAATTAAATTCAAAGACAACAGCTTTATGTGCAAATGTATACGAAAAAGATGGTGTAACAAGACTTGCAGAACCTTACAAAATTGTTGTAAGACCAGGATTAGATGGCGATACAGTTAAAGTAGCAATATTAGGAATGGTTACTCCGAATATTGTAAGATGGGATGCTGCTAATTTAAAAGATTATGTAGTAACAAATCCTGTTGATGAAGCAAAAAAATTAATACCAGAGCTTAAAGAAAAAGCTGATATAATAATTGCAGTAGTTCATATGTCAGAAAGTAATGAATATGATGAACAAGGGTCAGGAGCTATAGATTTAGCAAATGCTTGCCCTGATTTAACTGCAATAGTTGCAGCACATGAACACAAAGCAATGAATCAAGCATTCCATAATAATATTTTAACTACCGAAAACAAAAATGGAGCAGCAACTTTAGCTCAAATGAATATAAAACTTGTTAAAAAAGATAATAAATATGTAGTTGAAGATAAAACCAAAGATGTTACATCTAAACTTGTATGGGTTCAAGATCAAACTACAAAAGCTATAAACTATGAAGCAGACGCAGATTTATCTACTAAGTTTATGCCGTACCATGAAAGAGCAAAAGCAGATGCAGAAAAGGTTATAGGAACACTTAAAGGTGGAGACTTAGTACCATCAAATGAGATAAGTGGAATTCCTAGCGCTCAAGTTCAAGATACAGCTATGATTGACCTTATAAATAATGTTCAAATGAATTACACTGGTGCAAAAGTAGCTTCTTCTGCAATGTTTAATGCTAATGCAAACATCAAAGAAGGAAATATTCAAAAATCAGGATCAGCATTAATCTATCCATATGATAATACTTTATATAAACTTCAAATGAATGGAAAACAACTTAAAGCTTACATGGAATGGTCAGCAAAATACTATAACCAATTTAAACAAGGAGATTTAACAATATCCTTTAATCCAAATGTAAGAGCATATAACTATGATATGTTTAGCGGAGTTAAATATGATGTTGATATATCTCAACCAGAAGGAAGTAGAATTAAAAATCTAACCTGGTCAGATACAGGAAAAGCTGTTAAAGATGATGAAACATTTATTATTGCAGTAAATAATTATAGAGCTAACTCACACCTTCTAAAAGCTGGAGAAGTATTTAAACAAGGAGAAGAACTTCCAAAGCTTATAGAAAGCGATGTACAAGGTGGAGTTGGAGTAAGAGACTTAATAGGACAATATATTAAAGATGTAAAAGGTGGGACTATTACTCCAGAAGTAGATAATAACTGGAAGATAATAGGCAACAATTGGGACTCTGTACAAAGAGCTACAGCAGTTAAGTTAATAAATGATGGTACATTAAAATTACCAACATCAGAAGATGGTAGAACTCCAAATGTTAAATCTATAAACTTTAGTGATTTAAAAGGATTAGGATATAAAAATATTGACGTAGTATCCTTTAATGATTTCCATGGTTCACTTAAAGAAGAGGGGAAAAACATTGGAGCAGCTAAATTAGCTCAAGCTATAAATGATGTAAGAGCATCAAACCCTAACACAATAGTTGTTGCTGGAGGGGATATTTACCAAGGAAGTGCTATGTCAAATCTTAAATATGGTAAGCCAGTATCAGACATGCTTAAGGCTATAGGAATTGAGGCATCATCAGTAGGAAACCATGAATTTGATTGGGGGCTAGATTATATAAATCAATGGGCAAAAGATGGAGAATTTGATTTCTTAGCATCTAATATATATGACAAAGCTACAGGAAAACCTGTAACTTGGGCAAAACCTTATAAGGTAATAGAAAAAGATGGAGTAAAAGTTGGTCTTATTGGACTTACTACACCAGAAACAGCATACAAAACAAAACCTGAAAATGTTAAAAATTTAGAGTTTAGAGATCCAGTTAAAGCTGGTAATGAGTGGGCTGCTAAGCTAAAAAATGGTGAAGTTCCAGAAGGTAAAGTTGATGTAGTAATAGCTCTAACTCATCTTGGAGCAGCTCAAGATACAAAAACTGGAGTTATTACTGGAGAAGCAGCAGATTTAGCTAAAGGTGCAGTTGGAATAGATGGAATAATAGCTGCACATACACATTTACAAGTAAGTGGAACAGTTAATAACATTCCAATAGTTGAAGGTTATTATAATGGAAGATCACTTGCAAGATTAACTATAAACTTAGATTCAAACAATAAAATTTTAGGGGTAACACCATCTAGAGATGATCTTTATACAAGAGTTGCTACTTTAGCAGTTGATGGTACAGTTAAGGGGATTGTTGATAAATATAATGAAGAATTAAAACCTATACTTGATGAAGTTGTTGGTAGCACAGATAAAGATTTAACTCATGATAAAAATGTTCCAGGAGTTTCACTAATAGGACAATGGACATCAGATGTTATGAAAGCAAAAGCTGATACTCAAATAGCTATAACAAATGGTGGTGGACTTAGAATACCATTAATCGAAAAAGGTAATATCACTATGGGGAAAATGTATGAGTTGATGCCATTTGATAACACCTTAGTAAAAATGGAACTTAAAGGTTCAGATTTAAAAAGAGTTTTAGAAAATGCTATAGGAAATGAATCCATAGGATGGGGACAATTCACAGGAGTAAAGGTATATTATGATATAAATAAACCTTTAGGAAGCAGAATATTAGGAATGTACCTAATGGACGGAACTAAGGTTGATATGGATAAGTACTATACTGTAGTTACTAATGACTTTATGGCAACTGGCGGAGACGGTTATGACTTTACTGGTGCTAAGAATGTATTAGATACAGGAATTCCAATAAGAGAAGCCCTAGTTGAAAGCTTAAAAGAACTAAAAGCTAAGGGTAAAGAATTATCAGTTACTAAAGTAGAATATGCAATAGCTGGACAACCTCCAATATCAGGTGGAAATGAAGAACCACAAACTCCAGGAAATAATGGTGGAGAAACATCAGGAGGAAATCTTCCAAAAACAGGTTCATTAATAGATTTAGATACTTTGGGAGGATTAGGAGCAATTATAGCAGTCCTTGGAACAGTTGTATTAGTTAGAGAAAAGAGAAGAAGAAAAACAATAGCATAGTTGATAGTAATTAACATGAGGCCCATCAAACAAGAAAGTTGTTTGATGGGCCTCTTTTGCAGTTAAGTATTGAATATGAAAATATTCAAGCAAAACAGCTAAATGAAAAGCTTAGTAAGTACAATGAAGGAAAGATATGAGTAATTAAAAGTACTTTTGTAGGTTTGGTAAGTTTATGAAGAGGTAGAATTCATCGCTTTAGTACTAATATGTGAGCATATAAGTGAATTTAATAATAGGATCTTCTTTACTATAATATAAGTAAGATGATTAAAAAGTGAGGTTTTATTATGAAAGATATTATTATTAGAGAGGCACAAGATAAGGATATTAGTAAAATAGCGACTCTTATTTACAATACTGAGCCAGATCCTAAATACGTTTGAGGGGGAGAAACTCCTGAGGAAACATTAGAAAACTTAGAAAAATTAATCAGAGAAGAAGATTCAAGGTATAGTAAAGAAAATATAACTGTAGCTGCTTTTAATGATGAAGTTTTAGGTGCAATAGTTATGATACCCTATGAAGATTTAGATAAACTAACAATTAGGACTGATTTTAGAGTTATTAATTGGGTTGAAGGATTAAGAGATAAGCTCTATTTTTTAATGAAAAGAGTTAATTATATAAGATTTCGTGAATGTAAAAAAGGTGACTTATATGTATCTAATATTGCGACTTCATCTAGAGCAAGAGGTTTAGGAATAGGTAAAGCTCTTATGAAATATGCTGAACAAACCGCTAAGAAGGAGGAGTACAATGGTGTTTCACTATTAGCTAAGAATGAACAGGTATCAAAATTCTATGAGAAGTTAGATTACGAAAAGATATATGATAAGATTACATTTGGTGAAAGAATAATAAAGATGGCTAAGTTTGTATAAGATAAGAGATGTTGTGTGATATCATACAGCATCTTTTTTGTTTTCTTCATATAATCTTTAAAAAAACTTGATATAATTTAAGGGAATCTATAAAACTAGAGGTGAAACATGAACAACATATTGATAATAGAAGATGAAGAAAAGGTTGGAGAGGTAATTAAGGCCTATCTAGAAAAAGAGGGGTATAAGGTGTACCATGAAACAAGAGGACTGATGGGCCTTGAACTGTTTAAGAAAATAGATTTCAAACTTGTTATATTAGATTTGATGCTTCCAGATATCAGTGGAGAAGAAGTTTGTGAAAAGATAAGAAGTTTTTCAGACAATAAATCAGAGGTATATCTGTACATGTTAACTGCAAAAGGGTCATTAGAAAACAAGATAGAAGGCCTAAATATGGGAGCTGATGAATACTTAGTTAAACCCTTTAGCCCTAGAGAACTTACAGCAAGGGTAAATGCATTGTTTAGAAGAATAGGAGCTTTAGATAAAGCTGATATACTTTCCTTTAATGATGGTAAACTCATAATAAGCTATGATGAAAGACGTGTCTTGATAGATGGGAAAGGGATATCAGTTACTCCAAATGAGTTTGATATCTTATATGTATTAGCAAAAAATAACGGAAAAGTACTAACAAGAGAACAACTTATAGATAAGGTGTTTGGATTAGATTTTGATGGATATGATAGAACAATAGATGTACATATTAAAAATCTCCGTAAGAAGATAGAGGAAGATAGCAAAAATCCTAAATATATAATAACTGTAATGAAGGTAGGTTATAAATTTGGTGGTGATAGTTAGTGCAATCAATTAGAAGAAGATTAAGTATACTGTTTGTTGCATGCTCTATTATAGCTATTCTTTTTATAATTCTGTTTGTTAATCTTACTATAAACAATAAGTTTAATAAATACATGCAGGATATACAAGATAAGCGGTATGAAAGAATAGTTGATTACATGCAGGAAGTATATAAGAAAGATGGGAAGTGGAGTGAGAATTCGGGAAAAGAGTTAGCTCATGAAGCTTATATGGGAAGTTACTGCATCACTCTTTATGATAAAAATAAGGATGTTGTATGGGGCATGGACCCTAAAGATATAAAGTTTAACTCCATGATGATGGAGAATAATGGAATATATTCAACTAAAAAATTTGATATAGTTGTTGATAATCAAATAGTTGGATATGTAGATATAGGACAATATTCCTCTGTATTATTAACAGAAGAGGATATCAACTTTAAGTCATCTATAAATAAGAGTATCATCTTAAGTGGAATATCAGCTACGATATTAATAATAGGTATAAGTATGTATTTCTCTAAACAGTTTACATCTCCTATTAAAGAGGTTATAGATAGATCTGTAAATTTATCTAATGGGGAATTTGAAGGTACATCAAACATGAAAACTAATATCAAAGAATTAGAAGAGTTAAAAAGTAGTATTGATGTATTAGCTCAAAAACTTAGTAATCAAGACAAACTTAGAAAACAACTTATTTCTGATATGTCCCATGAAATAAGAACGCCTCTAAATGTACTTCAAAATAATCTAGAAGCAATGATAGACGGAGTTTTTCCAGTTACAGATGAAAGACTTAGTTATCTAAATGAGGAAGTTATAAGATTTGGAAAACTTCTAAATAATCTAGATACTCTAAAGGAATTTGAATCAGAAAGCATAAGATACAACTTTGAAATAATAAATTTAGAAGAACTACTAGATGATATATGTAAGGATTATTATATGATTTCCAAAAGAAAGAATATACAACTTAGTTATTTTGTAGAATCAAAAAATGACTTTAGTATTTCTGCTGATGTTGATAAGTTAAAGCAAGTTTTTATAAACTTAATATCAAATGCAATAAAGTTCACTAAGGAAAAAGGTAACATATCTATAAGATTATACTCGGAGAATAATAAGAGTATAGTTGAGATTAAGGATGATGGAGTAGGTATTAATAAGGAGGATTTGCCTTTTATATTTGAAAGGCTTTATAGAGGAGATAAAAGCAGGCACAAAACAGAAGGCAATGGGATTGGACTTACAGTAGTTAAAAGTATACTGCAGATGCATTCTGCAAAAATAGAAGTAGAAAGTGAAGTTGGAGAAGGAACTACCTTTAGAATATATTTTGAAGAAGCCATTAGGAATTAAATTCTGATGGCTTCTAATTGTTTAATATGGAAAATAATATAATATAAGTATATAATTTTATTAAAAGGAGGGAATGTCGTGGAAAATAAAAATACAAAAAATATCGTAAGAGCAGCAATACTATTAGCAATAGCTATAGTGGTACAGTTTATAGGAAAAAATGTTCCAGAAGTAAACCAATTTTTAGTTGGGCCATTAGTAAACAGTGTACTTCTGTTAACAGCATTTATCTGTGGAACTAAATGGGGAGGAATAACAGGAGCTTTAACACCTATAATGGCATTAATTGTTGGACAACTTGCCTCACCAATGATGCCTTTTATACCTTTTATAATGATAGGAAATATTTTATATGTAGTTGTATTTGGGTTATTAAAAGATAAAAAATTTGGTCTTTATATAGGAATTTTAGCAGGGGCATTTATTAAATTTATATTCTTATATTTATCAGCTACAAAGCTTGTGTATTTATTTGGATTAAACTTACCAGAAAAAATATTAGCAAAACTTGCAGTGTCAATGGGCTTTACTCAATTCATAACTGCAATAGCTGGTGGAATTATAACTGTGATTATTATAAAAATACTTAAACAAAGAAAGGTTATTATCTAAGATGTACTAGGATTATCTAGTACACCCTACATATTGGTGAAGACTTATGAAGATATTAAGATACTTATTAATTTTTATTCCAATCAGCATAGTGGGAGAGTTTTTACACTTTTCACCTACAATAATGTTTTTACTTGCAGCGCTTGCAATTGTACCTTTAGCTGGATTAATGGGAGAGGCAACTGAGGAAATATCAGTATATACAGGTCCTAAGCTTGGAGGATTTTTAAATGCAACCTTTGGTAATGCTACTGAACTTATAATATCATTTTTTGCACTAAAACAAGGATTATTTGATGTGGTTAAAGCCTCTATAGCAGGATCTGTTATAGGAAATATACTTTTGGTACTTGGAGCTAGTATATTAGCAGGAGGAATAAAGTATAAAACTCAAACTTTCAATAAAAAGGTAGTAGAAGTATCCTCAAGTATGCTTTTATTTGCAGTAATTGGACTTGCTATCCCTGCAATATTCACTCATACAGTGAGTCCAGAACTTTTAAATAGTAAATATGAAGGATTGAGTATTGTAGTTGCTGCAATAATGTTTATTATTTATTTACTCAGTTTATTTTTTAATTTTTATACTCATAAAGATGTTTACGCAGTTGAGCATGAAGAAGAAGGAGAAGCTAAGTGGTCTTTAAAGAAATCTATTTTGGTTTTAGTATTTGCAACAGTTTTAATAGCTGTGGAAAGTGAATTTTTAGTAAGTGCAGTGGAACCAATGACAGAAGCTTTGGGATTAAGCACCTTCTTTGTTGGTATAATTCTTATTCCTATCATAGGAAATGCAGCTGAACACAGCACTGCTATAGTGATGGCAATAAAAAATAAGATGGATGTAGCTATTGAAATTGCTATAGGATCAAGCCTGCAGATAGTTTTATTCGTAACTCCAGTACTTATATTCTTAAGCTTATTATTTACTCCTATGGATATAGTTTTTAATGAGTTTGAGCTTATATCACTCATAGTTGCAGTACTTATAGCTAATAGAGTAGCAAGTGATGGAGAATCAAACTGGCTTGAAGGAGTTCAACTATTAGCAGTATACGCTATAATTGGGGCAGCCTTTTTCATATTTTAATTTTGATAACTATAGGGGGATTTTATGAGTGAAAACAAGATAGAGAAAGAAAGAGAAGTATGGAACAAACAAAAAACTGTAGGTGAGAAAAAATTTATAGTATTTAGAACAGTGCAGTTTACTGCATTTATGATAATATTAATTATTGGATTGCATGTACTCACAAATTACATATTTGGTGTACCAAGTTATGATATTGTAAAAGTTCTTTTGTTATCAGTACTATATATAATGATACTAATATTTCTAGGCATAAAAATGAGTTCTTCAATATGGGTTAAACAAACAATAAAGTTTGATGGAATTCATGGTCTAGTAACAGAACTAGAAGACATTGAATTAAAAAACCTCATTTTAAAAGGTGAGAAAATCATGGCTGCTAAGCGATACAGGATAGTTACTGGAGCTAAACTTAGAGAAGCTATAAGATATGTGGATTTAATAAGTGAGTATTATACTAAAAAGAAAGATTAAAGGGAGTTCAAGTAACTCCTTTTTATTTATTCTTTTTATTGTCTAAAGCAAGTCCAATTGCGATACCGAGACATAGTCCAAGTGCTAATTGGTCAAATAATATTCCAAGTACAAGTCCAATTCCGACAAAAATAGGAAAATAGTAATTGTTATTATTTTTATTATTGTTGTCACTCATATAATTCACCCCTATAAATTTATAACTGATGTGGTGTATAAACTATTTTATTAAAATAATGTTTTCTTTATTATATATGACTTATATGGGAAAATATACTGAAATAATATTTATATAAATGTTGGATGGAATACTATTAAACTTACACATTCATCTTTATAAAATGATAAAATATTAAGTAATACTCAAAAATTCTGTAACCACTTTTTCACCACATGATAACATATATTAACTGAAAAAAAGTAGAATTATGTGATAAAATTATAATATGTAAGAAAATTGGATATAATTACAGAAAAGTTAGATAATCGAGGTGAATAATGAAGGATATTGCGAACATACTAGAAAGAATTGTTGATAATGTTGAGAATGTAATAATAGGAAAAAGAGAAACTGTTGAGTTAGTTGTAATTTCTTTGGCGTGTAATGGACATGTTCTTATAGAGGATATCCCTGGAGTTGGGAAAACTAGTCTTGTTTCAGCTCTTGCAAAATCAATAAATGCAAGTTTTAAGAGAATACAATTTACACCTGATATTTTGCCATCAGATATAACTGGATTTACTATGTTTAATCAAAAGACTAGAGAGTTTGAGTATCGTCATGGTTCAATAATGAGTCAAATAATACTTGCAGATGAAATAAATAGAACTTCACCTAAAACTCAGGCAAGCTTACTTGAAGTAATGGAAGAAAATCAAGTAACAGTTGATGGTACAACATATAAGGTTCCTAAACCTTTCATGGTTCTTGCAACTCAAAATCCAATAGAGTATCTAGGTACTTATCCCCTTCCAGAGGCACAACTTGATAGATTTTTAATGAAGATATCAATAGGTTATCCTAAAAATGAAGATGAAAGTAGAATACTTGCAAATCTTCAGTATGAAAATCCACTTAATAATCTTAGTTTTGTTGCAGATAGCAGTGATATAAGTTGGGTTCAAGAAGAAATCAAAAAGATTCATTTAGATGAAAGCTTAAGAAACTATATAGTAGCTATAGTTGAGAAAACTCGTAATCATCCTGATGTAGTTATAGGTTCAAGTATAAGAGGATCTATTTCTCTATTTAGAGCAGCACAGGCGTGGGCTTTCTATAATAGCAGAAATTATGTGATTCCTGATGATATTATAAAAATGATGGTACCAGTACTTTCTCATAGATTAGTTTTAAGTCAAGGAGCAAAGCTTAAGAAAATTGGACCAGAAGATATTCTTAAAGATATAGTGCAAAGTGTACGCGTTCCTATGGTGAGATAGATGAAAGCAAATAGAGTTTCATATATATTCATTCTTTTCATGGTACTGATGTTTGTATACTATTATGGAGGTAAGGTTCCATATATGCTCTTATATACAGTACTAACCCTTCCTATAGTATCATTTTCAAATCTTGTTTTTGGATATTTTGGTTTTAAATATTCACAAGAACTAGAGAGAAACTCAGTTGAAAAGGGGGAAAAGGTAAAGTACATCTTAACTGTTATAAACAATGGATTATTTCTTCTTCCATATGTGAATATAGAATTACATGACAGCGCTAATAACAAATCCCAAAAGGCGTCAAGTAAAAATGTGTTCATCCCTCCTTTTAGTAAAAGAAGATTTAAGCTTGAGTATATTTATAAGTATAGAGGAGAATTTCAAGTAGGAGTTAAGACCATTGAAATGAGGGACTTCCTTGGAATATTTAAATTAAGATATAAAGCTAAAAAACCTCTTAAAGTCAAGGTTTATCCTAGAGTTATAAATATAGAAAGATTTTATGTAAGGGAAGATATGCACGCTTATAACTCTTTAAATCACAAGGGTATATATGAGGATACTTCTGTAGTTGATGAAATAAATAAATATAATTATGGAGATAGCTTAAATAGGGTACATTGGAAGCTTACAGCAAAGATGAATGAGATGATGGTAAAGAAGTTTGAAGGAACTGAAGCTCAGAATCTACTGTTTATCTTTGACCTTAAGAAAAACTCTTATAAAGAAGAAACGAATAACCTAATTGAAGATAAACAAATTGAGGCTTCAATTGGGGTTTTAAAATATCTGATAGATACTAGTGCTGAAGTTAAATTTTCTTATTACGACAAAAAGATAGTTAATTTGGAATACAGAAGCCCTATGGATTTTGAAAATCTTTATAGATTTTTTTCCACAGTTAAGTTTAATCAAGATATAAATATTGAAGATATTATCACCCTTATGGTAGATGAAAATGTAAATATGCAAAACATACTTATAGCAACTTCAAATATAAGTTATTCACTTTATGAAGTTTTATATAAGGTAAAAACGGCTAGTAATAATATAGGATTAATTTATGTATCTCCCAAAGAGATTGAAGGCGAAAATGAGGATATAAGCGGAATTCTAAAAGGGCTAAAGGAGATTGGAATAAGCTTATATTATATAAATATAACAAGTGATATAAAAACTGTGCTTGAAAATGGAGGGGATATAATAGATGAAAAAATTTAAGAATACTTTTATAAATGTAATAATGAGTATATTCTTTAGCTTCAGCTTTATCCACTCAATTATTCAGATTACAGTTATGAAGTCAAGTTATAACTCATTATATGTATTTATAGTAGTTTCTATATTTACCTCCATATACACCATCATATTAAGAGATAAAAGAAATGAAAAAATTTCAGCTTTAGCTTTTTTCTTAATTTCATTAGGTTTATTTCTTTATTTTATCAAAAATCAACAAACCTTTAAGATTATCGAAAGTTATATAACTGGAGAAGAAACTCCTACAATAGAACATCAAAAATACATCTTTTTTGGAATAGCTATTGTTGTTTCACTGTTAGTATATATATTTACAGTTAGAAAGTTTAACTTCTATTTTCTATTAATTGTGGGGGGAACTTTATTTTCCATACTGTGGATTAATAAATTCTTTATTAAATCATCTTTTTATCTTTATGTATTTCTGATTTTGCTTTCCTATTTTAAGCATATATACATAAGAAGTATTCCTAAAGATAAAAGAAGTTCTAGTGAAGTTCCAGCATCATTTTTACTTTCAGCGGTTCCAATATGCTTAGTGATTTTTATATTTGCCTATATGATTCCTCCTTTAAGCAATGAAGATATAAAGTGGAAGTGGATGGACTTAAAGATAAAATCAGCCCATAGCTATGTTAGAACAAAACTAAATATAAATACCACAAAACCTTTTAACTTAAGTTCTACAGGGTTTAATCCCAAAGGTTCAAAATTAGGAGGAGATACAGATCTTGATAATACATTAGTAATGAGTGTGGAATCCCCTAGGGGAGGGATATATTTAAAAGGTGCAGTACGAGATACATATACTGGCTACTCCTGGGAAACTAGTGATTCAGAGCTTACGAATCTAGGAGAAGTGAATACACTTTTATCATTTAATGAGGATTTACTTGAACTATCAGAAGGAAGCAAACTTATACTTGATGGGCCTATTGTTTTAGATCAACTCTTTGATAAGGTACCAATAAAAATCACTTATGAAAATCTACAAACAAATACGATTTTTGTACCATCAAAAACAGAGGAATTAAATTTTGGTGATAAAAATACAAGGGTTTTTGTTGATAATTATGGAGTAGTATCTAGTGACATTTTATTTGATAGACGATTTGAGTATATGGTGAATCTTTATGACATCAATAAAAATAGAGAACAACTGGATTATCTGGGGCAAAAAAGTAGTAAAGGTATGTATGATAAATATGCAGCTGATGGATTTGAAATTTCAAAGCAATTTAGACAAAGTGATGCCTTAAGGTTAAATGTTTTAAGCTTTGCAGGTTTATCTAGAGATATTTATTCTAGATATCTTACCCTTCCAAGTAGTGTACCAGCAAGAGTAAAAAATCTTGCAGTAGAAATAGTATCTCAATCTACCAATGATTATGATAAAGTAAAAGCCATTGAAAGTTATCTATCTCAAAACTATAAATACACCTTAAAACCTGGAAGTGTACCTCAAGGGAGTGATTTTGTAGATTACTTTTTGTTTGATAAAAAAGTTGGCTATTGCACATATTTTGCTTCAGCTATGACTATTTTAACTCGCTCTTTAGGACTTCCGGCTAGATATGTTGAGGGATATGTTCTTCCCAATAGTCCAACTTATGGTACAACATATCAAGTTACAAATAATAGAGCACATGCTTGGGTTGAGGTTTATTTTGAAGGGTTAGGTTGGATTCCTTTTGAACCTACAGCAGCATTTTCACAAAATTTAAGTCAAGAAGCTGTTGCTAATCCTATAAATAATCCTGTAGATAATAGAGAAAATCAACCTGAGAGTAATGAAAGTTCCTCAAGTACCAACAAGAATTTAAGAGAAGAGAAGGAAGAGGAAACTCAAACAGTTAATAAAAGCTCTGATCCTAAAAACCTAGGTTTAAAAGTTGGCTTAGCTATATTTTTAATATTAGTATTATGGATAGCAGGTTTTTCTCCAATTAAACGAAGATATTATATGGATAAATTAAAAAAATTAACTACTGAAGAACAAGTATTAGAACTTTATGATTATTTTTTAAAAGCTCTTTCTGTTCAAGGATTTAAGCTTGAACCAGGAGAGACTCCGCTAAAATATTCGATGAGAGTAGTAGAAAACTCTAATTTATCAGAATTTAATAGCGTAACTTATATATTTATAAAGGCTAGGTATAGTAATACTTCTGTTGATGAGAAGGAACTAAAATTTATAATAGAGTTTTATAATAAGTTTCCACATTACTCTAAGGAGAGAATAGGAGTATTTAAGTTTTTTCTTTATAGCAAGATACTTGGAGTGATATAAATATTAGATTACTTTTAGAGTAAGTTTTTGTGTAAATGCTATAACAGTCATAGTGAAATAAAAACATTATAAAACCCCAATATAACGAGATCATTTGTAGTGATTGTTATATTGGGGTTTTAACAATTCAATTAAACAAAAAAATACTTGACCGTTCATTCTCTTATTGATATACTCAGTATATAAATTAGAGAACGGTCATTCTTTAATTTTAAATTATAAAAATAAGTTCAAATAAAGAAAGTATATGTTGGGAGGTAAAAATGGGAAGAAGCAGAGAGTTTGACGAAGAAGTTGCTCTTCATAAAGCGATGGAATTATTTTGGGAGCAAGGTTATGAGAAGACATCTATGGGAGACTTAGTGGATCATATGGGAATACATAGAAAAAGTTTATATGATACCTTTGGTGATAAACATACCTTATATCTTAAAGCTATAGATTGCTATAAAGAATATATCCAAGAGAAGATAAAAGAAAAAACGCTAAATGCTGAAACTTCAAGTAAAGCTATAGAAACTATTTTTGAATATGCTATTGGAGGAGAAAAAGATAAATCATTAGGATGTTTACTTGTAAATGCAACTACTGAACTGGCGCTAAGAGATAGAGAGGTTGAGGAAAAGACAGAAGAGTCTTTTTTAAGAACAGAGAGTCTTTTTGCGGAACTTGTTCGAAAAGGACAACAGACAGGAGAATTTTCAAAAAACTTTAATGCAGATGATTTAGCGGGAATTTTACATAGCACACTGCTTGGAATTAGGGTATATACTAGAACTTCAGTGAGCAAAGAAAAGTTACATCATATAGTAGATAATTTATTAGCAATGTTTAAAAATTAATTATGAGGAGAGTATTTTTATGAAAACATTATTTGATTTAACACAATTGTCAGGAATGAATATGAAGAACAGATTTGTTCGTTCAGCAACCCATGATGGTAGAGCTGATAGCTTAGGACATGTTACAGAAAAGCTTGTTAATCATTATGAAGAACTTGCAAAAGGCGGTGTTGGAACCATTATAACTGGGTTAACAAATGTAACAGATATAGAAAAAATTGTTCCAGGACAAATGGCAATTTATAATGATTCCTTTATATCAGAGTACCAAGAACTTACAGATGCCGTGCATAAGCATAATACTAATATTATTATGCAACTTGTTTGTAATGGAGCTCAAAACAGAAGTAATAATGAAGGTGTATTATGGGCACCAACTGTAATTGAAGATTTAGCAGCAATGCCTGGAATAAAAGAAATGACTAAAGATGATATAGAAATTATGAAAGAAAGCTTTATTAATGGAGCAGTAAGAGCAAAAAAAGCTGGTTTTGATGGAGTACAATTACATGTAGCACATGGATATTTACTTAGCCGCTTTTTAACTCCTTATTTTAATAGAAGAACTGATGAATATGGTGGAAATATAGAAAATAGGGCAAGAGTGGTTGTGGAGATTTGTAGCGGTATTAGAGAAGCAGTTGGTCCTGATTATCCTATTCTAGCAAAAATAAATTGTGAAGATTTTATGGAGCAAGGACTAAATCTTGAAGAGTGTAAGTATGTATGTAAAGTGTTAGAGAAAGCAGGGTTAAGTGCTGTTGAAATTAGCGGGGGGACAGCAGGATCTAGAGCTAATGAAGGAACAATTAGAAGAGTAACTTCAGAAACAGAAGCATATTTTAGAAAGTATGCAGAAGAAATTGCAGAAGAAGTTGACATTCCAGTTATATGTGTTGGAGGTCATAGAGATATAGATAACTTAACAGATATTATTAAGGAAACAAAAATTGAGTACGTTTCTCTTAGTAGACCTTTCATAA
The DNA here is from genome assembly GCF_022324845.1 of Clostridium sp. YIM B02506. Taxonomy (NCBI): domain Bacteria; kingdom Bacillati; phylum Bacillota; class Clostridia; order Eubacteriales; family Clostridiaceae; genus Clostridium; species Clostridium sp. YIM B02506. The sequence goes on along the minus strand of NZ_JAKGTG010000024.1, from coordinate 28,804 downwards.
GAGAACCAGAGCTTGTTAATCGTTGGATAAGTGGTGATAAGACACCAGCAAAATGTATTTCATGTACCAAGTGTTTTGGTGCAGAAACAAAATGCATATTTAATAAATAAAATCATATAGTATGATATTTTGATTGATACAATTAATATTAAAAATAAAAAACTCAGTGAAGCTGAGTTTTTTGTCTTTTTAACCGAAATTAATACCTTAACATATAATACATGGAACTTTAATTAGGAGATGATGAGATCTATGAGAAAATATGAAAGCAACAAGGTAAAAATAAATGAGTTTGAAGTAACTTCTTATGATGACATGGTACATCCAAAAGGAAATATTGAGGATTTAAGATTGGGATTCATACGACAATATCTTTATGATATAGAAAGTCCATTATTTGAAGAAAGATTAAAGACTTCAAAAGAAAAGTTACTAAAAGAGCTAGATATGATTGATGATGAACTAAAACCTAAAAACATAGGACTTTTGATGTTTAATGAGAAACCAGAAAACTTTATTCAAGGATGTCAGTTGCAGTTGGTACACATTGCAGGACTTACTTCTGATAGTATCATAGAACAGACTTTTGATGGTCCTATTCATGAGAATATAAGAGCGGTTTTAAGATATATGGAAACCTACGTGATAATGTTAAAATATATAGAAGGGGGTAGAGTTTACAACTATCCATTAGAGGCGATAAAAGAAGCTGTTGTAAATGCTTTTTATCATAGAGACTATTTAAATGGTACACCTACAGAAATAAAAATAGATAGGGAGAAAATTGTTATTATAAATTATCCAGGACCAGATAAGTTTATAAAAAAAGAGGATATATATAAAGGCGAAGTTTTAGTTAGAAGATATAGAAACAAGAGAATAGGTGAAAGTTTAAAAAACCTTAAGTTATCAAGGGGGATAGCTACAGGTCTATCAAAAATCATGAAAGCAATGAAAAATAATAATTCAAAAGAACCTATATTTGAAACTGATGAGAAGAGATCATATTTCATGGTCAAATTATATGTAAATTCTCATTTTATGGATGAAAAAGAAAAACAAGCTGTGCCATCAAATAGAAAGGAACAAAGAGATATTCTTTTAAACAAAAGAGAAGAGAAGATATTAGAACTTTTGGCTCAGGGACCTTTATCAAAGAAAGAACTATCAAACTATCTAGGATATGGAGATAAGAGTGGGAATCTAAAAAGAGCTATTTGTAAGTTGTTAGAACATAAGTTAATAACTTATACTGTACCATCAAACATAAGGAGTAGAAAGCAAAAATACAAACTTATATAAAAAAAAGGAATAGGTTTCATAAAGAATCCTATTCCTATAATATACATTTTTAGGGAAGTCGTTTACAAACTCTGCCTGCAAGCTGAAAACTTGCATTCTTAATATGAATATTGAAATAAATTATATTTTGATAATTGCTACATTTAAACTGCGTATATAACTTCATATGTATAAGAGTTTGTAGATAAAACTTATATTGTAATATCAGCTTGTAATTATATTATAACAATAGAGTTTTCTAAACACAATAGGGCAATTTATTTTTTATTAGATTTTATTTAAAAATATGGTTTATTTAATCTTTAAGTTGGTTCAGATAAGTATAGAAGTCTTTTATTAAGCTAAAATCAGCGATTAGCTTATCAACGAGTTCTTTTGAAAATAATAAGTTGTCTATTTCTTTATTACAAACTAAATATAAGTTTTTTCTTTGATACCACTCATTTATATCTTCAGTTTTTTCTTTATCTAAAATTCGTTTATATTTATCTCCTTCAACAACAAAAACATCTTGTTTTGAGTAAAAAGATATTGCGTTTTTGAATTTATCTAAGGAGGTATCAATATTTTCTCTAAATATTTTCATAGTAGTTGGGTTAGCTTGAAAAAAACCCATTCCATATCTATAGGAATCAGGAGACAGCTCAAAAAAGAAGGCTGGATTTGAGGACCATTCTTTTGATCTTCTTTTAAAAGTTATCCACATCCTAATTTTATAAGGAGATTTATCCTTTGAAAATCTTGTGTCACGGTAAATTTTTGAGATTGTGTATCCAGAAGATGGAGTTACCTCAAGCAAAGGGTCAATAGAAAGGATAAAACTGCTTAAATCCATAACTAAGTATTTCATTGGAGTAAGTAAATGATGTATATATTTTTCTTTATTTTCCTCAAACCACAATTTATTATTATTTTCTTTTAGATTTTTTAAAAAATCTATAGTTTCATTCGAGAAACCTTCAAAGCTTCTCTCACCTATAGTTGACATAGGAAAGCCTCCTTTTATGGTATTTATGTATTTTATATTAGATAATTAAAAGAAAGCACTAGTTAGACATCTTTACTTAAAACATTATTTATAAGATATTTAGCTTCCTTGGCATTTCTTTTACTTACAGTTATAGTATATTGAGTTTCATCATATCTTCTTAAATTTGTACTTTCATCATTTCTTAAGGTACTAACTTTATTGTTTGTATATTCTATATTATTATCTAATAATACTCTAATAACTTTTGATAAATCCTTTAAAGAGTAGCCAATCCAAACATCTTCTTTTTTAAATGAAAACATAAATAACTCCTCCTTTTAATATAAATAATCTTTACTATATTATACCATGTATATACGTACAAGCTAAAATTATGTAATAAAAGCACGAAATTTAGTAATAATCGACCAAGGTCTTAAAAAGGAATATGTGGAGTATTTAAATTTTCATAGAGACTTTTTTAGGTAAAAAACAGACCTCTAAGAGTACTTAATATTACTAACTGTCAACTTTAAATTTGTGCTACAATACCCTTAAACAGACAATCTGAAAACGTTATACACTTTACTGCTGTAGAAATCCTGTAAGGATTTCATTAAAGTCCTTTTAGCCTTATTACTGTAGAAATCTTGAAAAGATTTCATTAAAATCATTTTAGTTTTATTACTGTAGAAATCCTGCAAGGATTTCATTAAAATCATTTTAGTCTTATTACCGTAGAAGTCTTGCAGAGACTTCATTAAGGTAATTAATTAACAACGCTAGACATTATAAAATTAAGGGGGGGAGTGCAAACTATGAATCTTTTAGATAAAGTAAAAGATGCAGGAGTTATTGGTGCAGGAGGGGCAGGATTTCCCACTCATGCAAAACTATCTGGTAAGGCAGAATTTATATTATTAAATGGAGCTGAATGTGAACCATTATTAAGGGTGGATCAGCAGCTTATGAAAATCTATCCTAATGAAATAATTAAGGGGTTTGAAACAGCTAGAGAACTAGTTTCAGCAAAGAAAGGAATTATAGGAGTAAAAGAAAAACATAAAGAGGTAATTTCTATTTTGAGAAATATAATAATTGAACTTAACCTTAATGAAAAGATTGAGGTTAAAGAACTTCCAGATATCTATCCAGCTGGAGATGAACAGGTTTTAGTTTATGAATTAACAGGACGAGTAGTTCCTGAGACTGGAATTCCCATTCAAGTAGGGTGTGTGGTTATAAATAGCGAAACTTCACTAAACATTTATAATGCATCACTTGGAAAATCAGTAACTAGAAAATATATAACTGTTTCAGGTGATGTACCAAGTCCAGTAACAGCTTGTGTACCGGTTGGTACTAAGATAATGGATGTATTAAAACTTAGTGGGGTGACAGATTTTGATGATTATGCAGTTATTGATGGTGGACCTATGATGGGCCCAGTTATGAAAAATCTAGATGGATATGTAACTAAGAAAAACAAGGGTTTTGTAATACTTAAAAAAGAACATTCTTTAATACGTAAAAAATCAACAGAAATGAATCAAGCTAGAAGAGTAAATAGAGCTTCTTGTGAACAATGCAGAATGTGTACAGATATGTGTCCACGTTATCTTTTGGGACATGATACCCAGCCTCATAAGATGATGAGAGCTATGGCCTATAATCTTGAAAATGTTGAGGGGCAAAAAAATGCTCAACTATGTTGTCAATGTAATTTATGTGAGTTATTTTCTTGTCCAGCAGGACTTTATCCTAAGGCCTCTAATGTATATTTTAAAGAAAAGCTTTTTGAGCAAAAGATTAAGTATAGGCCCATCAAGGATAAGTTTGAACCAAGAAAGGCCCGTCAATATAGATTGGTACCAAGTAAAAGACTTATTGCAAGACTTGGATTAAAAAGTTTTGATAGACCTGCGCCTTTCATGGATGGTTTTGTTGAACCTGAAGAGGTACATGTACTAAGAAGTCAACATGTTGGTGCTCCAGCAACTTCAGTTGTTTCAGTAGGGGCCCATGTTGAAGCAGGTGATTTGATAGGTGATATACCAGAAGGCAGTTTAGGTGCACCTATTCATGCAAGTATATCAGGAACTATAACAGAAATCACAAATGAGTTTATATCTATAAGGAGGAATTAATATGGCTAACGCAATAGGAATAGTTGAATTTACAAGTATATCAAGAGGTATTTTTTCCTCAGACCAAATGGTTAAGGTTTCTGATGTCGAGATAGTTACTGCAAGTTCCACATGTCCAGGAAAATATATTGCAATAGTTACTGGAGATGTTGAATCTGTTAAGGAATCAGTAAGTGTTGGAGAAAAAACCGCAGATGAGTTTTGGATTGATTCAATAATAATACCAAATGTAAGTCCTTTAGTTTTTCCAGCAATTACTGGGGCAACAATACCAGAGAAAGTTCAAGCTTTAGGGATAATTGAAGCTTTTTCAATAGCTAACATGGTAGTTGCAGCAGATAAAATCTTAAAATCTGCAAGTTTAGAACCGATAGAACTTAGGCTTGGTACAGGCCTTGGCGGAAAATCATATTTTACTTTTACAGGTAATGTAGGAGCAGTAGAAGTTGGGATAGAAGCAGGGAAAGCTGAGATGGAACAGAAGGGTTTACTTGTTAATGCTGAAGTTATTCCATCACCATCTGATAGACTTATTCAAACTCTATTTTAAATGTAGTATTGATTTTTCAGCATAATAATGGTATTCTTACCATGATAATATTGGAATCTATTAGTAAATTTAATAATGAAATATAGGTTTAATCAGTAACGTGATTGATTAAAAGGGAATCAGGTGAAAATCCTGAGCTATCCCGTAGCTGTATTAAGGGAGTTTAGGTACAAGATGTCACTTAAGATTTAGGGAAGACGTGCTTAAATTATGATCTTTGAGTCAGAAGACCTGCCTATATTTTTGACTAAAGTCTCTACGAGCGATGGAGGAGTCATAATAAATATGTACTTAATATACTTATATGGGTATAGTTTTTTGTTGTGTCCTTCTAACTTTGAGTTAGAGGGGCTTTTTATTTTGCACATTATTATTGTAGAGGTCTTGCAAAGACTTCATTAAAATCCTTTTAAAATTATTGCTGTAGAAGAACATTAAAGCTTCTACAGCAATAATGTGTGTGCTTGGGTATAAAGATTCAATATTATTAGTATATAGATAAGGGGGAATTTAAGTATTTATGAATAGAGTTAAGGCTTGTAGAGTAGATGAAATAAGATTCAAAGGAGTCATTAGGTGGGAAAAAACAATATCTTAAGGAAAAAAAGTAATAAAAGAATAAGACATAAACATGGAGAAAGTATTTCAATTGATTTTTATGCTTATACTTCAAAGATAAAAAACTGGAATTCAAGCTTTAAGATGATTTTTTCAATGACCGTGATAGCTGTGTGTATTTTATTAGATAATCCATACGTATCTGTTTCAGTAATTTTGGGCATGGCCTATCTTACTATTATAAAAGGTGGTCTTTCTTTAAGAGATTATTTATCAGTACTTATGATTCCTATTGTTTTTATTTTAATAAGTATTTTTACCATAAGTGTGGATATTTCAAGAAATCCTATAGGAGAGTACAACCTTTATCTAGGTTTTGGTTATGTGTTTACTTCAAAAGAGATGCTTACAAAAGGGCTATTTTTGCTTTTGAAGATTTTAGGAGCCATAAGTGCTCTTCAAATGATGTCACTTTCTACTCCATCTTCCGATATCATATATGTACTTAGAAAGGCCCATGTTCCAAAACTTATTATAGAGCTTATGAATATGATTTATAGATATATTTTCATTTTGATGGATGTATCAAGTAAAATGAAAAATTCAGCAGAGGCCCGTCTTGGGTACTGTGATATCAAAACTTCTTATTATACCTTTGGAAGGATTGGGAGCAACATGTTGATTGTTTCCTTCAAGAAAGCAAATGTTTATTATGATGCCATGGAAGCAAGGTGTTATGATGGGGAACTTATATTTTTAGAGGAAGAGAACAAGTTAGATAAAAAGCTAGTGTTTTGGGCATCTGTGTTTATAATTTTTTTAGTTGGACTTTGGAGTTTTACAAAATAAGAGGAGATTTTTATGAAGAAAGTAATATTAAAAATAGAGGATTTACATTACACCTATGGAAATGGAAAAGTTGCTTTAGAGGGAGTAAATCTAGAGGTTCATGAAGGAGAAAAAATAGCAGTAGTAGGCTCTAATGGTTCTGGGAAATCAACTTTTTTCTTAAACATGAATGGGGTATTCATGGCTGATGATGGAGAAATCACATATAGAGGTACCATCATAAACAAGAAAAACATGAAAGAGCTAAGAAAAAATATAGGGATCGTTTTTCAAGATCCTGATAATCAGATAATAGCATCTACTGTAAAATCAGAGGTCGCTTTTGGGCCCATGAACCTAAAACTTTCAAAACAAGAGGTGCTAGATAGGGTGCATCAGGCCCTAGTGTACATGAACCTATTAGATTTTCAAGATAGGCCTCCTCATTATTTAAGTGGAGGAGAAAAGAAAAGAGTAAGTATTGCAGATATTATAGCTATGAAACCTGAAATCATAATTTTTGATGAACCTACAGCATCGTTAGACCCTGTAAACTCCATAATGCTTGAGGAAGTTTTAGACAAGCTGAGCTTAGAAGGGAAAACCATGCTCATATCTACTCATGATGTTGATTTTGTTTATAGATGGGCAGAGAGAGTTGTTGTTTTTTCTGATGGAAAAATCATAGCTGATGGTACACCAGTAGAGATATTTAAGGATCAAGAAGTTTTAGAAAAGGCAAATCTTAAAAAGCCAACTATGTTAGAGATGTATGAATTACTTTTAGAAAAAGGATTATTAAAAAATAAAAATCTCTATCCTAAAACAGTCCAGGAATTAAAGAAAAATTTTTAGATTAAGAAATCAAGGGGGAAAATAATATGAATAAAAAGGAAAAGAAATTTATAATTATTGCAATAGCTTTTGCAATAATTTTTGGAATAACGCCAGCAGCAAATGCTATGCATATAATGGAAGGATACCTTTCACCAAAGTACTGTATTTTATGGGGAGTTATAAGTCTTCCATTTTTAGTTTTAGGATATATTTCACTTAAGAAAACCATAGCAGAAAATAGAAGATCTATAACACTTATTGCAATGGCAGGAGCCTTTGTTTTTGTGCTTTCATCTTTAAAAATTCCATCAGTAACAGGAAGTTCTTCTCATATGACAGGTACAGGTCTTGGTGCTATTTTATTTGGAGCAAGCATGGTTAGTATTCTTGGGATAATTGTACTTTTATTTCAAGCTATATTACTTGCTCACGGTGGTTTAACAACTCTTGGTGCTAATACTTTTTCTATGGCTATAGCAGGTCCATTCCTAGCTTATGGAATATATAAATTGCTTCAAAAATCAAAGGTTAATAAACACTTCTCAATTTTTTTAGCAGCAGCTTTAGGAGACTTATTTACTTATTGTGTAACAAGTATTCAACTTGCAATTGCATACCCATCTGAAACTGGTGGTGTTTTAGCTTCAGCAGTTAAGTTCCTTGGAGTGTTTGCACCTACTCAAGTTCCACTTGCAATTATTGAGGGAATCTTAAGCGTAATTATTATAATAGGTCTTGAGACATATGCAAAGTCAGAGTTAAAAGGTATAGGTTTTTTAAAGGGGAGTGAGAAATAATGACAAAAACTAAGAAAAAAGTTATCATACTATTACTTATTACCATATTGATTGTTCTTGTACCACTATTTATTCTAAAAGGTGCTGAATTTGGAGGCTCTGATGATGCTGGGAGCCAAGCTATTTCTGAAATCACAGGGGAAGAATATGAACCATGGGCGACTCCTGTTATGGAAAGATGGATAGGTGGAGAAATTCCAGGGGAAACTGAAAGTTTATTATTTTGTGTACAAACAGCTATAGGAGTGGGGATAATTGCCTTCTTCATGGGCCGATTTGTTGAAAGAACTAAAAAAGAAAAACTAGAAAGTAACAAGATAGGTTAATAAATAAGCAGATGGGCCTAAGCTTAGGCCCATCTGTTCTATCATCCTAAAAATTCGGGTACATCTTGATGATCAGATCTAATTGCTCTTTGAACAATTGTTAGTTTGATTTTTGAATTAACTTTATCTAAAGAGTAAGAGTAGCGTTCACCACAATTTTTGCATATAAGAAAATCATCTTCTCCGACCATCTCTCTATTATTAAAGGTATAAGGCGTTTCTTCAGTATTCATAAGTGATCTTAAGATATTCGTATTATCTATATCATAGGTGTATAAGTAAGTAGCTTCACGTTTCATTACAAAATCTTTAGTATTACACTTTGTGCATACGATAGGGTTTTCTGTGCTCATAATATCATTCCTTCCAACAACAGTAGCTTATAAGGTTATATTATCCAAATTAATAAGATGCTATTCTTCAATATCACTTCTAATATGTTTTGATAACTTTTCCTTTAAACTTGGATTTGATTCAAAGAAATCTAAAAGCTTACATATTCCACTAAGTACATCATTGCTTATAGTATGTTCCATTTTTTCTGTTTCTTCTAAAACTTTATCATTGATATCTAATAGTTTTAAGAAATCTTCGATAGTGTTATGACGCTTCAAAAGAAGCTTTCCAATATACTTTCCTTCCTCTTCTAATATTATCACTCCATACTTTTCATATTTGATTAAATTAAGAGAAGATAATTTCTTTACCATTTTAGTTACAGAAGGTGGTTGAACATTTAATGAAATGGCAAGTTCATTCACCCTTGTAAAACCATTTTTTAGAGAAAGCCTATAAATCATCTCTATGTAATCTTCAGCAGAAGCTGAAATTATATTAGTGTCATTTTTCATATATTGAGAGAAGGTAAAAAATTTTTCCTGCATTTAAAACCATCCTTATTATTAGTTCTCCATTAATAAAATATATTCACTACTTTAGATAAAATACATACTATGGTTATTAAGTAAGAGTTAGCTGAGGTTAAGATATTTAACCGCAGTAATAAAACAATCGATAGGAGTAAGATTATGAAACGATTATGTGATTTTCAAGTTGGAGAAAAAGTTATGATCAAAAATTTATTAAGCGATGGATTAATGAGAGAAAGAATGTTAGCTTTAGGTTTTGTTAAGGGGACAGTTATTGAAATTGTACGAAAAGGACCTAAAAATAATCTTACAGTTTTTAAGGTAAGAGAAACCATGATTGCTCTTAGACAAGAAGAATCTTTATTAATAGAAGTTGCATAAGGAGGTAAATATTATGGGGCTTACTTATGAATCTGTTAAAAAAGATGCTTTAAAAGACATGTTTAATATAGATAAAAATGACGGAGAGTATGTAATTGCATTAGCTGGTAATCCTAATACTGGCAAAAGCACTGTATTTAATACCTTAACGGGGTTACATCAGCATACTGGAAATTGGCCAGGAAAAACTGTAGTTAATGCTAGAGGAGAATTTCAATATAAAGACAAAAAATATATTTTAGTAGATCTTCCAGGAACATATTCTATTTTTGCAACTTCTGTTGAGGAAGCTGTAGCAAGAGATTTTATATGTTTTGGAAAACGTGACCTAACTATAGTTGTAGTTGATGCAACCAGTTTAGAGAGAAATCTAAATCTAGCCTTTCAAGTTATGGAGATAACCTCCGATGTGATTTTGTGTATAAATCTAATAGATGAAGCAGAAAGAAAAGGAATAACTATAGATGGAAAAGGCTTAGAAAAAGATCTAGGAATTCCAGTTGTTTTAACATCTGCTAGAAACAATATAGGAATGGATAACTTAAAGGAAGAAATAGACAAAAAGGTGGCTGAAAAGCTTAAAAATTTGGGGACAGTTAAGCAGGAAGATTCAAAAAAAATGGGGACGGTTAAGCATAATTATATAAAATATGCTCCTAAAATTGAAAAAGCTATAGATATAATTCAAAAGGATGTTGACAAATTAAGTATTGATTTAAACTATAGATGGTTATCATTAAGATTGATTGATGGTGATGAATCTATAATAAAGGGTGTAGAAGAATATTTAGGAAATGATGAAATAAAGAATATTATAGAAAAGAACAAAGATTTGATCGATTCAATTAATAATAAAGATATACGAGAAGATATAACTTCTAAAAACTATAAACAAGCAGAACTTTTAAGGGACAGTTATGTAAAAATATCGAATAAAAAGGTTGATAGGGATAAGAAAATAGATGACATTATAACCTCAAAGAGATTTGGAATTCCACTTATGATGCTCATGTTAGAAGTTGTTTTATGGATAACCATAGCAGGAGCTAATGTCCCATCACAAATGTTAGCTGATATGTTATTTAAATTTCAGGATGTATTAACCGATATTTTTATTAAACTAAATGCACCAGAGTGGCTTCATGGAGTTTTGATTTTAGGTCTATATAAAACCATGGCCTGGGTTATTTCTGTTATGCTTCCGCCTATGGCAATATTTTTTCCACTATTTACATTGTTAGAGGATTTTGGATATCTTCCAAGAGTAGCATTTAATTTAGATCATGTATTTAAAAAAGCTTGTGCTCATGGAAAACAATGTTTGTCTATGTGTATGGGGTTAGGATGCAATGCAGCTGGAGTAATAGGTTGCAGAATTATAGATTCTCCGAGGGAGAGACTTATAGCTATTTTAACCAATAACTTTGTACCTTGTAATGGCAGATTTCCTACTTTGATAGCTGTTTCTACTGTGTTTTTTGGAGTTGCAACAATAAATGATAAATCAAATATAATACCAGCACTTATGGTTTCATTAATAGTTATTTTAGGAATTTTTATAACATTAGGGGTATCATATTTATTATCTAAAACTCTTCTTAAAGGGATCCTTCAAGTTTTACATTAGAATTACCACCTTATAGAAAACCGAAGTTTGGAAGTGTTTTATATACCTCAATAATAGATAGAACAATATTTGTTTTAGGAAGAGCAGTAGCTATAGCTGCACCGGCAGGAGTAGCTATTTGGATACTTAGTAACATTTATATAGGTGATATGAGTATAATAAGCCATGTAGCAAACTTCCTAAATCCATTTGCACAATATATAGGATTAGATGGATTTATATTATTAGCTTTTATTTTAGGATTACCGGCAAATGAAATAGTTGTACCTATACTGCTTATGGCTTATTTATCAACAGGATCTATGGTGGAGTTTGAGAGCATAGATTCTCTTCGTCAAATATTAGTAGCTAATGGATGGACCACACTAACAGCATTAAATGTATTGATATTTACTTTACTGCATTGGCCTTGCGCTACAACATTATTAACTATAAAAAAAGAGACTGGAAGTATAAAGTGGACAGTTTTAGCTGCAATACTTCCAACAGTTATAGGAATAGGTTTGTGTTTTATAACAACTACAATTTACAAACTTGTTGTATAATAAAACTCCCATTGAAGGAAAGTTCAATGGGAGTTTTATATGCAAAAGAATAAGTAAGTTACACTATAAATTTATTTTTGGAAGTGATCTTGAACCATTACTAAAGCTTCACCAAATCTTTGGAAATGTACTACTTCTCTTTCTCTTAAAAATTTTAATACATCTTTAACAGAAGGGTCATCTGTTAAAAGAATTAATCTTTCATAAGCAGCTCTTGCTTTTTGTTCTGCAGCCATATCTTCAGTAAGGTCTGCAACTGGATCTCCAGTAGCTTGAATATAAGCTGCTGTCCAAGGAACTCCACCTGGATCAGAAGGATATATGGCTTTTCCATGTACTGCATAGTTCGTATCAAAACCATGTTTCTTTAGTTCTTCTATAGAAGTGCCTTTAGTTAATTGGTACATCATTGTAGAAATTATTTCTACATGTGCAAGCTCTTCTGTTCCTATGTCTGTTAGTAGACCTTTTGACTTTCCAGTAGGCATAGTATATCTTTGGCTAAGATATCTGATTGATGCACTTAATTCGCCATCAGGTCCTCCTAGTTGAGTTAAGATTAGTTTAGCAAAGCGTAGGTCAGGTTGTTTTATGTCTACAGGATATTCTAGTCTTTTTTCATAATACCACATAAAAATTTTCCCTCCAAATTCTAATCATTAAATTTACGTTCCCAAGGCCAAGGACCAGAAACCCATTGATCCCAATCTTTTGCAGTTTGTATACCGTAGTTAGTTAGTGGACCATATTTCTTTTCATATTCTTTTCTTAAATCCATAAGTTCTTTTGACAAGCAGTTAAAGTATTCAAGGGCATCTTTATTATCTTCATAGTTATCAAGATATAGATTTACATCAACAAGACTAAATCCAACTTCTTGAATTTTTTTTAGTAGATCTTTTTTATCCATTGTAATCCTCCTAAAGTAATTGTTTAGCATAAGGTTTGTCTAAATCTCTAAATATAGTTCCACGCTTTAGTGAAGTGTCTGCATCATAGACATTTTCAAAAGGCTGAAGTCTTACATAGGCTTTAGCGTAATCCATTTTGTGTTCTTTATGAGATTTACTCGAATGTCTTTCGTTATTATCATACATAACATGGGCCTCCTAAATTTAATTTACTTATATTACCAATCAATACAATTTATGAAATTGTACTTGTTATTGTTACAAATAGAGGAACACATTAACCTGGGAATGGAGTTAATATTGGAGAGTAAGGAGAGTTTAATTCCCTTATTCTTTGATCTATAATATTTGCAACACTTATTATCTGACCATAAAGTATCTCTTGCCTAAATCTAGGATGAATATCAGTGGTCCCTTCTTCATATTCACGGGAAACTTGTACATATCTTGAGTAACCTATTTTAGTAAATTGAAGTAGAGTAAAGAAAATAAAAATAGTTGATAGATTTGCATCTACTGCAGGATTCGGAAGCTTAGTTACATCTCCTCCTTGATATTTGATAACTATCTGGTCTATGGATTCTTGAGTAGCTTTAAGTAAAAACAAATAGGACGCTAATCCTGTATAAACTGCATAAAGCTGATCATTAAGAAGAACTAATTCTCCCATATCGTGTCTATATTGGGGAGAATTAAAGTCAATAGAATCATTAGAAGACCGACTGTTTTTATTTGATTTATTAGAAAAATTGTCTTTATTTACATCTGGGGGATTATTATGTTTAGATTTCTTAGTATCTCTTGAGCCACTAGGATTATCACGCTTCTTAGACACTTATTTTGCCTCCTAAGATTTCTACAGAGAAATTCTGTTTTCTTAATATATACTATTTATTATTTATAAAATGGGTTCTTGTAGTTTTAACATAGTTTACATCTTTGATTAACATTCATTTGCTAAATTTATATTAGAAATAAATTTTGGAGGATGATTTTGTGGAATTAAATTTTGCAGTAATAAGTGATATACATGTAAAAGCTCATAATTCTAAAGAAGATGAAAAACTTGATTTAGCATTAAGTAGATTAAAAGAATATCAACAAAATTTAGATGCATTAATTATTACTGGAGATATAACCAATAGTGGAAGAGAAAAAGAATATAAGAAGTTTAACAAGATTTATAATAAGTATTCAGAGTTTTTAGGAGAAAAGATATTTCTAATGGGGAACCATGACTGTTGGGGTGGGGTATCAATTAAAGCAGCACAAAAAAGATTTAAAGATAATTTAAATGAAGACATTAATTCACACAAAGTTATAAAAGGGTATCATTTTATTTCAATTAGTACAGAAGGAAAAAGATTAAGCGGATTATTTAGTAAAAAACTTTTAGCTTGGCTTAAAAATGAACTTGAGATAGCTAGAAAGGATGATGCTAAGAAACCTATATTTTTAGGGGTTCATCAGCATATTGAAAATACTGTTTATGGAAGTGAGGCTTGGGGAAACAAGGATTTATATGAAGTTTTAAAGGACTTCCCTCAAGTAATAAATTTTTCTGGACATTCTCATTACCCTTTGAATGATGAAAGAAGCATTCATCAAAAAGACTTTACCTCTGTAGGTGCTGGTTCAACTAGCTATATGGAGTTAGAAAGGGGGAAGGTTAACGGGACAATTCAGCCAAAGGCGGGCAAGGTATCACAAGGATTAATAGTAAAAGTATCAGAGGATAATGTGGTAAAGATATCTACTATTGATTTTACAAAAAACCAAGTTAATGAGGATAGATGGATAATAAATGAACCATCAAATAAGGACAACTTTCTATATATAGATAATAGAAGGGATTTAAGAAAAAAGCCTTATTTTAAGAAAGAAAGTTCAGTTCACATTAAATATGTTACTAATAATGTTGCGAAGATAAGTTTCACTCAAGCTATACATGAAGATTTCATTCACTCCTATGAGGTCAGTGTTGTTAATAAAAATAACAATAAAGAGTTAAAAAAAATGATGATTTTTTCAGATTTCTATATGGAATATATAAAGTCGAGATTAAGCTTTAAAATAAAAGGACTTTTTCCAAACACAGAGTATACTGTTAGAATAAAAGCTATAGAATCCTTTGGAAATAAGAGTGAAAACTATCTGCAGACTGACTTTAAGACTTTAAGTATAGCTGATTCTTTAATGAACTTTAACAAGCTTCTCTCAATATCAAGAATAGAAGAAAACAGTATAGATTTTGATTAAATTTATATATATGTTTAAAAACCTACAAAATATGTGTAAAATACTAATGAAGCAAAATATGGAGTAGGAGTGATTGTTATTTTTGAAGTTTTATTAAGGGTTAAAAATTCTTTAATCAACGAAACAATAGAAAAACTAGAGATTTTAGGGGTATCATCTACCTATTATGATGTACCTTATGAGGTCACAGTTGACGATAATGGGTATGGGTATTTTGAAAAAGAGGATAAAGAGATAGATTTACATGTATATTTCTATGATGAGGATAGGTCAGAAGCGGGAAAATTAGTAGATAAGATAAAAGATGAATTTGAGATTGAAGAGACTTTGGAGCTAGTAGAGGTTTCAGAAGACAACTGGCAACAAAGTTTTGAACCTATAGATTTAAATAATGGATGGATAATAGCAGAAAAGGATTATTCACCAAATAGTTTAAATAAGATTAATTTTGAATCTCAAGGATCTTTTGGAACAGGTCTTCATGAAACTACTCAAGACTTGTTACGTTATATTTTAGATAGAGATTTTCAAGGAGAGTCAGTTTTAGATTTAGGAGCTGGTTCAGGGATTTTAAGTTTAGCAGCTTCTATAAAAAATGCGGATAGAGTAGTTGCTTTAGATATCAGAGATGTTACGGAAGAAGTACTATATAATGCATCGTTAAATAATGTTTATAACATAGAAGTTGTTATAAGTGATGTCACATCAAAGACTTTTGGGGTTTTAGGCAAGTTTGATGTTGTATTTATAAATATTGGAGGTGAAGAAACTTTATCTTCAATGGATTTTATAAATGAGGTATTAAAACCAAATGGTGTATTATTCGTTTCGGGTATGGTTGAGTGGAGTAGTGAAAAAGTTTTAGATAAAGTTAAAAGCTACGGATATACCTTAGATAAAAGTACAAAAACCAATGAGTGGGTAACAGCTGTATTAATAAAAAATAAATAATATTATTTACGTTTTCAGCATAAATATAGTACAGTAATAATTTTTTAGGGGACGGTTATGATAAATATTTCAATAACCATTGATGTTAAAAATCCTGGTGAGGTAGCAGCTAATCACGGAATTCCTGGTTTTGTTCCACAAGATTTGATTAGGGGCAAGGTGGAAAGCGAAATTAAGAGTACTATAATCAAAAAACTTAAAGTTGCACTTGCAGATGAACTAAGGAGAAATGGTGTTAAGTGTAATATGAATATAAGCTAAAATTAAAAGATGAGCATTTTTATAAAGTGCTCATCTTTTCTAAACTAACTTTTAGCTTTTTCAACCTTTAGAGTTTTTCCTTTTATCGTTGCATTTTTTAGTTCTCTTAAAACTAAATCACCTTTACCATTCATAATGTCAACATAGGATACATTGTCAGAAACATCTATTATACCTATATCATCAGGTTCAACTCCTGGGATTCTGCATATTGCACCAACTATGTCACCTGGGCGTATCTTTTTCTTTTTTCCACCGTTTAAGTATATCTTAGTAATGTCTTTTGAAACTTCTTTCTTTTTACTAATAGTAACTTTTTTGAAGTTTTCATTTTTTAACTTGAAGTCTTCTTTATTTGCAAGGAACTCTTCTCTACTAGGTGGAGAAAGTTTAGGAATTTTATAACTTATATAATCTTGAATTTCTTGAAAGAATCTATCTTCATATGGAGTTTTAAAAGTTAAGGCAACTCCAGAGTTTCCAGCTCTCCCTGTTCTTCCAATTCTATGTACATACTTTTCTTTTTCCATAGGAAGGTCATAGTTTACAACTAAAGAAACTTTATCTATATCAAGACCCCTTGATGCAATATCAGTAGCAATAAGAAATCTAAACTTACCTGATTTAAACTCATCTATAGTTCTCAATCTTTCTGGTTGAAGCATTCCTCCGTGAAGTCCTTTTGATGGATATCTTTTACCTTCAAGTTTAGAAATAAGAGTATCTACATTCTCTTTTGTTCTACAGAAAAGTATTGCACTGTCAGGGTTTTCCTTTATAAGTAGCTTTTCAAGTAAAGAGAACTTATCTTCATCTTTTACCTCAAAGTATCCTTGTTGTATATTTTCAACAGTAAGTTTGTTTGGAGTTATTTCAACATTTTTAGGGGACTTCATATGTCTATCACAAATTGTTTTAATTTGCTCTGGAATAGTTGCTGAAAAAAGCAGAGTAGTTCTTTTTTTAGGAAGATAAGATAAAATCTCTTCAACTTCTTCTAAAAAGCCCATACTTAACATTTCATCAGCTTCATCTAAAACTAAATAATCTATTTCACTTACATTTAAAGTTTCACGCTTAATATGATCTAGAGTTCTACCTGGAGTACCTACAACAACATGAACTCTTTGTTTAAGTTCATTTATTTGACTAGTTATAGGTTGTTTTCCGAAGATAGCAACAGAACGAATTTTGTTGTATCTACCTATGTTATTTATGTCTTCCTTAACTTGGACAGCTAGCTCTCTAGTTGGTGTTAATACAAGTGCCTTAGGGTTTTTTATTTCTACATCAATAGATTGACATAGAGGTATTGCAAAGGAAGCAGTTTTTCCACTACCTGTTTGAGCTTTTACAATTAAGTCTTTCTTTTGAAGTACTATAGGAAGAACTTCTTTCTGTACGTCTGTAGGATTTGAGTATCCTAATTCCTCTAAAGCTTTTAGAATATTAGGATTTAAATTAAAATCTTTAAAATTAATATTATTCAACAATTTCACCTTTTTCTATAAATTCATAACGTATCTACTATATTAACATTATACCCTATAAAGTAAAATACTTTCTCTATCTATTGCTTAAGAAATTTTATAGTGCTATTATAAAAATATAACTTAAATAGCACAGGGGTGTTGGATGATAGCCAACTGAGAGTAAGAACTAAAATTCTTTAACCCTAGTACCTGAACTGGATAATGCCAGCGTAGGAAGTGTTTTGTTTAATAGTATTTTATGAAGTTAAACACAATCCTATGGGTTGTGTCTTTTTTTGTTTTAAAATAATTTTAATTGAGGTGTTTTTTATGAAAAATAATGTTGTTCAAGCTTTAAAAGATGTTAGAGAAAAGTCTCCTTTAGTTCATCAAATAACAAACTATGTTACTGTTAATGATTGTGCTAATATAACTTTAGCGATAGGTGCATCTCCAGTTATGGCTGATGATATAAACGAAGTTGAGGATATGGTTAGCATAGCCTCTGCTTTAGTGATAAATATAGGAACACTTAACAGCAATACTGTAAAGTCAATGATAGCTGCAGGTAAAAAAGCTAATGAAATTGGAGTTCCAGTTGTTTTAGATCCTGTTGGAGTTGGAGCAACTCCATTTAGAAATAAGGTTGGAGCAGAGCTGATTAAAGAAGTAAAGTTTTCTGTAATTAGAGGAAACTTATCTGAGATAAAAAGTTTATACGGAGCTGATGTTAAAACTAAAGGAGTAGACTCTTTAGAAGAAAGTTCATTAAACGAAATTGGACTAGCTAAGGAAATTGCAAAAAAATGGGGGACAGTTATAGCAATTACTGGAGCTAAAGATATAATTACTGATGGAGAAAGAGTTGCAGTCGTAGAAAATGGGCACAAGATAATGTCAAAAGTTACTGGAACAGGATGTATGTGTACAGCTTTAACTGGAGCATTTGCAGGAGTTTGTGAAGATGCATTTACAGCAGCTTTAGCTGGAGTGGTCTCTATGGGAATTGCAGGAGAAAAGGCCCATGAAAGATTAGGAGAAAATGAGGGGACAGGTAAGCTAAGATCAAACATTATAGATGAGATATACAACTTGTCTTCTGAAGTTATTTTAGAAAGAGGTAAGGTAGATGAAAAGTAATATAGATTATACACTGTATTTAGTTACCGATAGAGATGTTTTAAAAGGAAGAGACCTTTGTGAAGCTATAGAAGCAAGTATTAGAGGTGGGGTTACATTAGTACAGTTAAGAGAGAAAGATATTAGTTCGTTGGATTTTTATAACTTAGCTGTGGCAGTTAAAAAGATTACAGACAAACATAATGTACCACTTATTATAAATGATAGGATTGACATTGTTTTAGCTGTTGATGCTGCCGGAGTTCATGTTGGACAAAGTGATATACCTGCAAATGTTGCTAGAAAGATTATTGGTGAAGATAAGATATTAGGTATTTCTGCCGCAACTTTAGAGGAAGCTAAACTAGCAGAAGCTGAAGGTGCGGATTACTTAGGAATTGGAGCTGTTTTTCCAACAGATACAAAAAAGGATGCTCGCTCTGTATCTATAGAACTTTTAGGGGAGATAAAAAAATCCTTAACCGTCCCTGTGGTTGGTATAGGTGGGATTAGCCAGAATAATGCTGAACTATTAAAGGAAAGTAAAATAGATGGAATAGCAGTTGTAAGTGCTATTTTAGGAAAAGAAGATATTGAACAAGCAGCTAAGGATATGCTGATGAAGTTTAAATAAAAGTATATAATGGGGGACGGTTAAGCAAAAATTTTATGCTTAACTGTCCCCAATTTTTTCTCAAAATATATATTACAACATTTAATAAATTTAGTGCATAATATAAAAAGGAGGTGAATTTTATGATAGATGTAGTATTATTAGGTTGTGGTGGAGGAATGCCAATGCCAAATAGAAATCTTTCTTCAATTTTATTAAATTATAGAGGAAGAAAGATATTAGTGGATTGTGGAGAAGGAACTCAGGTCTCTATGAGAATGGTTGGATGGGGATTTAAAACCATAGATATTATATGTATAACTCATATTCACGGAGATCATATTGTAGGGCTTCCAGGATTATTAGCTACTATAGGAAATAGCGGAAGAACAGATCCCTTAACAATAATAGGACCAGAAGGAATTGAAAATACAGTTAATTCACTAAGGGTAATATGCCCATATCTGCCTTACGATATTAAGATAATCGAAAATCCAATTGATACTATAGAGTTAGATAATTTTATTAATATCTCAACTTTAAATCTTGATCATTCAGCTCCTTGCTTAGGGTATAGTTTTTATATAAAAAGAGCACCGAAATTTAGTGTTGAAAAGGCATTAGAAAATAACGTACCGAAAGATCTATGGAATGTTTTGCAAAAAGGAAATAAGATAGAATTTGAAGGTAGAAGATTTTATCCCTCTATGGTTTTAGGGGAGGATAGAGAAGGAATTAAATTATCAATAATAACGGACACAAGACCAATAGAGGAAATAATAGACTTTGTTAGGGACAGTTATCTATTTATATGCGAAGGTACTTATGGTGATGATAATGATCTAGAAAAAGCTATAAAAAATAAACATATGACGTTTAGAGAGGCCTCTAGTTTAGCTAAAAATGCAGAGGTAGAGGAACTGCTTTTAACTCACTTCTCGCCAGCTATGGATAAACCAAGTTGGTATTTAGTTAATGCTAAAGATGTTTTTGAAAATGTTGTAATAGGGGAAGATAGGCTCATAAAAACGCTATCTTTTAGGGACAGTTAAGTATTAGTTATTTAAATGACCTATAGAGGGAAAATGAGGATTTTTATATGTAATAGTTATAATTAATAATACTTGTCCACAATGAATTCTTAAATAATAAAAATTTTAAAAAGAATTTTTAAGATATAATCATTTAGATGGCTTTTAAATTTAAAGTAACATATTCATCAATTAAGTTTGAATAAATACTATTATTCATTAATAAATCTACGCCAACTGAAGACAAGCGTGATACGTTAGATGCACAAATATTCCCCAATAAACTACATATAGATTTTATATTGATATCACATAAAGAGCGTAGCATAGTTACTATTAATGCTCGTATATGTACAAATTCTCTAACATTTTTGCTGAATATGAGATGTTTATTCACTTTAAATTTATTACATACAAAATTGATTATTGAAGTAGGAGAATAATTTCTATTAATATAAACTTTTCCACTCATATATAAGGATTTATCTTGTTTCATATCAATATTTTTATCTTTCAACTCACTGGTAATTGAAAGAGCCTCTAGGTATTTTTCTCTTGATTTTTTTAAACTATCAGATAAAAGTGAGAGAATGAACAAATCATCTAGAATTTCAAATTCATCAGCTTTAATTCCTAAAAACACGGATAAGCTTGAAAATCTATATTTCTCAGGAGACTTTGAATAATTTTTAATGTCCATTGGATTTCTATGTATATATAGTGATAATGAATAGAGATATTTTTCATCGGACACTAGTTTACTCTTAAATCTATCTTGAAATAAATGACCATGTCTATTGTATTTTACATTAAAATAACGCGCATATTTAAAGTTAATTCTATGCATAATCTTAGAAATATCAGCTCCACAGCTGTCAATTATGAAATGACAGTGATTACTCATAAGACAATAGGAGTATATTTTAAACTTAAAAATATATTGAGTTTCTTTAATTATTTTTAAGTACTCTACTTTGTCGTCAGAAGTTTTAAATAGATTTACATCACTTATACTGCGCATTATCACATGAAAAATACCGTTATCTTGTTTTATTCTTGGTAATCTTGGCATTAAAATCATCTCCTTAGCTAAAGTCTTGACAATAAAAAGGAGAGTTAAACATTTTGGGGACAGTTAACAAAATTTAATTTAAACAAATTTTGTTAACTGTCCCTAATTTTTATTGACAAAAGATAACTATAATCATATTATAGTATTAATAAAAAAATATTGATAAAATCTATGAGTAAGAGTAGTAACTTTTAAAGGGATTTTCAGAGAGTAAGTGGGTTGGTGTGAACTTACAATAACTTTTTTAGTGAATGGACTTACGAGAGAGAGCTGAATTTGAGTATGCAATACGTTTTCCTACGTTACAGGGATAAGATATGAAAGTATCTGACAATGAGATGGTATAAGTAAGATTATAATCTTTTGTAATTTTATTTATGCTAACAGAGGTGGCAACGCGGATATTCGCCCTCTATAGAACTTTATAGTTCTATAGAGGGCTTTTTTTATTACAATCAATAGATTTAAAAAGGGGGCTTTTATAATGGAATTTAAAGATTATTTATTAAAAGTATCATCGGGAAGTGACCTTAATCAAGAAGAAGCAAAAGAAGCTGTAAACTATATGTTTTCAGATGAAGCTACACAAGGAGAAATTGGGGGATTTTTACTTGCATTAAAAACAAAAGGCGAGAGCTATGAAGAAATAGCGGGAATGGCAGAAGGCATGAGAGAAAATGCCATAAAACTAAAAAATATAGAAGGTCTTTTTGATAATTGTGGGACAGGTGGAGATAGAAGTGGAAGCTTTAATATATCTACAACCAATGGTTTTTTATTAGCAGCTGGGGGCGTGAAGGTTGCTAAGCACGGGAATAGATCCATATCATCCAAAAGTGGATCAGCAGATTTATTAACCTCTTTAGGAGTGAATATTAATAT
Organism: Clostridium sp. YIM B02506; assembly: GCF_022324845.1. NCBI lineage: Bacteria > Bacillati > Bacillota > Clostridia > Eubacteriales > Clostridiaceae > Clostridium > Clostridium sp. YIM B02506. The sequence goes on along the minus strand of NZ_JAKGTG010000024.1, from coordinate 6,496 downwards.
TACTAAAGAAGGCATAGAAGAACTTATAGAGAAAATTGGAATAGTTTTTCTTTTCGCACCAAATATGCAGCCTAAGTTTAAAAACATCATGCTTGTTAGAAGAAGTCTTGGAATACCAACTATTTTTAATATTTTAGGACCACTTGCAAATCCATTTAAACTGGAGTCACAACTTTTAGGGGTTTATAGAAAAGATTTGGTTAAGCCAATAGCAAAAGCACTTAAGGCAATGGGAAGAACAGGAATTGTTGTAAATGGAGATGATAGATTAGACGAAGGTACCTTAACAGGAGAAACACATTTAGCTATAGTAGGAAAAGAAAATATAGAATACAAAAGCATAACTCCAGAAGAATTAGGTTTTGAAAGAATAACATTAAAGGACATCCAAGGGGGAGAACCAGAGTACAACAAACAGATAACCTTAGATATTTTAAATGGGAAAAAAGGAGCTTGCAGAGATACAGTTTTGTTTAATTGTGCATTGGGACTTCTAGCTGCCAATAAAGTTTCCTCTTTAGAAGAAGGAATAGATAGAGGAAAAGAACTTATAGATTCAAAAAAAGCATTAAATAAATTAAATCAACTAATTGAGGAGAGTCAGTGTTATGCATAATATTTTAGAGGAAATAGTTGAAAAAAAGAAAGAAGATTTAAAATTTTTGAATAGAGAAGAAATTCATAATAAAGCTATGGAACTTAAAAATAATAGGGGACAGTCACTGAAAAATTCCCTAATAAAAAGCCAAACTATAGGAATTATATCAGAAATAAAAAGAGCTTCCCCCTCAAAAGGTGATTTAAATATGAATCTAGATGTTGAAAAAATGGCTAAAATTTATGAAAATGCTGGAGCTAAAGCAGTATCTGTTTTAACTGAAGAGAGATATTTTAAAGGAAGTTATAAGGATTTAGAAAATGCAAGAAAATGCTTAACCGTCCCCATATTAAATAAAGACTTCTTTATAGATAAAATACAGATTGATTTATGTAAAATTTATGGTGGAGATGTGATTCTTCTTATTCTTAAGGTTTTATCAGATGAAGCGGCAAAGGAACTTTTAGATTATGCACATTTTATGAATTTAGAAGTATTGATGGAAGTTCATGATGAAGAGGAGCTATTAAGAGCAAAAGAACTTAAACCAGATATCATTGGAATAAACAATAGAAACTTAGAAACCTTTGAAGTAAGCATAGATACAACTATAGCACTTTCTAAATATATAAAAGAAGATGGACTAATTATTTCAGAGAGCGGGATAAAAACAAGAGAAGATGTTAAGAAGCTAAAAGAACATGGAGTTAAAGGAATATTAGTTGGGGAAAGTTTTGTAACTTCAGGAAATGTTGAAGAAACTTTTAGGGAGTTAACTTTATGACAAAGATAAAGATTTGCGGGATTAAAGACAGAGAAATAGGAAAGTATGTTGAAGAATTAGGTGCAGATGCTCTTGGATTTATTCTTTGTCCATCAAAAAGAAGAATAGATATGGATACCTTAAAAGCTATTACTTTAGGGTTAGGAAATAAGGTCGAGAAAGTTGGGGTTTTTGTTAATCAATCAGAAGATGAGATAAAAAAATACTACTGTGAAGGTGGATTATCCATGGTACAACTTCATGGTGATGAGGATGAAAACTTTATAAGAAAACTTCCCTTTAAAGTTATAAAAGCCTTTAACGTAGGGACTCTAGAAGATGTGAAAAAAGCTTTAAACTATGAAGTTCCTTTTATTTTACTGGAAGGAAAAGGCCTTTTAAAAGGTGGAAATGGAAACAAATTATCATCTGAACTTTTAGAATTTTTGGGGACAGTTAACAAAAAAGATAGAGAAAGAATAATCTTAGCGGGAGGACTTAGCGCTGAAAATGTACTAGATGCAATAGAAGCAGCAAAACCTTGTATGATTGATGTTTCTTCAAGTGTGGAAGTGGACGGGGTTAAAAATAAGCAGAAAATAAAAGAATTTATAGAAATAGTAAGGGGGCATAAATAAATGTATAATTTACCGGATGAAAGAGGTCATTTTGATATTTATGGTGGTAGGTTTGTTGGAGAAACCTTGATGAAACCATTAAAAGAGCTAGAGAAATACTATGAAGAGGCAATGAAGGATGAAGCTTTTCAAAAAGAATTCAATTATTATCTAGAAAAATATGTAGGAAGAGAAACTCCATTATACTATGCTGAAAGATTAAGTGAGTTTTGTGGTGGAGCTAAAATCTATTTAAAAAGAGAAGATTTAAACCATACTGGAGCACATAAAATAAATAATACAGTAGGGCAGGCCTTACTAGCATTAAGAATGGGGAAAAAAAAGGTGGTTGCAGAAACAGGAGCTGGGCAGCATGGGGTAGCTACAGCAACTGTTGCAGCTATGTTTAACTTAGAATGTATAGTTTTTATGGGTGCTGAGGATGTAAAAAGGCAAGCTTTAAATGTGTTTAGAATGAAGCTTTTAGGGGCTAAGGTTGTAGCAGTTGAAAGTGGAAACAAAACCTTAAAAGATGCATGCAATGAAGCTTTAAGATATTGGGCTGAAAATGTTAAAGATACAAACTATATACTTGGCTCAGCGCTAGGACCTCATCCATACCCAAAGATGGTTAGAGATTTTCAAAGTGTAATAGGAAAAGAAACTAAGAAGCAAATATTAGAAGCAGAAGGTAAACTTCCAAATGCAATAGTAGCTTGCGTAGGTGGAGGCAGCAATTCCATAGGAATGTTTTATCCTTTTATAGAAGATGAAGAAGTTGAACTAATAGGAGCTGAAGCAGGTGGACTTGGGATAGATACAGAGGAACATGCAGCAACAATAGCTAAAGGAGAAAAAGGAATTTTACATGGAGCGCTTATGTATTTAATTCAAGATAAAGACGGTCAAGTTATTGAACCATATTCAATATCAGCAGGGTTAGATTATCCAGGTGTTGGACCTGAACATTGTTATCTAAGTGATATAAAGAGAGCTAAATATTACCCAATTAATGATGATGAGGCTTTAGAAAGCTTTAGACTTTTATCAAAATTAGAGGGTATTATTCCAGCTTTAGAGTCTGCACATGCTGTTGCTTACGCAATTAAGAAGGCAAAAACTATGAAAAAAGATGAAATTTTAGTTGTATGTTTATCTGGAAGAGGAGATAAGGATGTAGAGAGAGTTAGTGAATTATTTGGAGGTGAAGCTAATGAGTAATTTATTGAAGCTATTAAATGAGAAAAAAGAAAAAGGGGAAAAAGCATTTATTCCTTATATCATGGTTGGAGAAGATTCTTTAGAGAGAACCTATAAAGATATACTGTTTTTAGAAAAAGAAGGAGCGACTTTAATAGAGCTTGGGATACCTTTTTCAGATCCAGCCTCTGATGGGACAGTTATCCAGGAAAGTGGAATCAAGGCTTTGAAAAATGGAATTAACGTTCATAAGGTATTTGAGTTAATATCAAAAATTAGAGAAGTATCAGAAGTTCCTTTAGTTATAATGAGTTATATAAACCCCATATTTAAGTTTGGGTTAGAGGAGTTTTTTAAAAGATCATCTCAGTTATCAGTTCAAGGAGTAATACTACCAGATGTTCCAATAGAGGAGTTTTCCTTTATAGAAAAATATATAAAAAAATATGAAATAGCTTATGTACCTTTGTATTCACCAACAACTCCTTTAGAAAGAATTAAAGATTTATGCGAAGTAGGTTCAGGTTTCCTATATGTTGTAACCTCATTAGGAGTTACAGGCGAAAAGGAAATAGATAAGAAAAACTTGGGGGACAGTCTTGCAAAGATTAGAGAAAATTCCACTCTTCCTATCATGGCTGGGTTTGGGATAAGTAGTAAAGAGGATGTAAAAGAGATAAAACAATATTCAGATGGTGTTATTGTAGGTAGCAAAATAATCAAACTTTTAAGAGGGGACGGTTATGCAGAAATTTCAGAATTAATTAAGGCGGCTAGAGAGTGAGTATGAATAAAAATTATATAACACCAATGAATATTGTGATTACTGCCTGCAAAGAAGAGCTAGACTTTAAGGATTTAAGTTTCTTAGAGGAAGAAATAAATAATAATAAAGGAGCACTATTTTCATCAAACTATGAATTTCCTAATAGATATTCAAGATGGGAGCTTGGGGTTGTAAATCCTTATTTAGAAATTAGAACCTCAGGACTTCAGGGACAGGTAAGAGCATTAAGTAGATCTGGGAAAGAACTTCTAAAAATAGTAAAGGTGATTCTACAAAAAATAGACGGCGTGAATTTAGATGATAGAGAAGAGGTGATAGAATTCACCCTAGAGAAAGATAACAAGGTTTATAGAGAAGAAGAAAGAAGTAAAAAGAGAAGCATATTTACAATAATAAGAGCTCTTATGAATGGGTTTAAAAGTGAAGATGATTGGCTTGGATTATATGGGGCTTTTGGTTATGATCTTGTTTTTCAATTTGAAGATGATATTAAACTTTATAAATCTAGAGATGGCAGCGAAGATGTAGTTTTGTATTTCCCAGAGAAAATCTATTTAAGAGATAATAAATTATCAAAGACTTTTTGTGTAAAATATGATTTCTCTTATGAAGGAATAACCACAGTGTCCGAAAATAATGAATCAATAAATCAAAAAGATGTTCAAAAGACATTAAATGAAGAGTATATCAAAAAAGGAGATTACTCAAAGATAGTAACCTTGGCAAAGGAAAGCTTTAGAAAAGGCGACTTGTTTGAAGTTGTTCCTTCTTATTCTATAGTTAGAGAAACTGAACTTCATCCAAAAGAGATTTATCACAACTTAAAGAATATAAATCCTAGTCCTTACAACTTCTTTATAAATTTAGGTAAAGAATACCTAATTGGTTCATCACCAGAGATGTTTGTAAGAGTTGAAGACAAAAAAGTTGAGACTTGCCCAATTAGCGGTACTATAAAAAGAGGTGCTAATGCCATAGAAGACAGCGAACAGATAAAGAAACTTATAAACTCTAAAAAAGATGAAGAAGAGCTAACTATGTGTACAGATGTTGATAGAAATGACAAAAGTAGAGTGTGTAAAGAGGGGACGGTTAAGGTAATTAATCGAAGAACTATAGAGATGTATTCTCATTTAATTCATACTGTAGACCATGTAGAAGGAATATTGAAAGAAAACTACGATGCTTTAGATGCATTTTTAACTCACATGTGGGCAGTTACTTTAACAGGTGCACCTAAAAAAAGAGCAATAGAGTGGATAGAAAAAGTTGAGAAGGACAAAAGAAACTGGTACGGTGGTGCTGTAGGTTTTATAAAGTTTAATGGAGATATGAACACAGGAATAACTTTAAGAACTTTGAGATATATAGATAAAAAGGTTGAGATAAGAGTTGGAGCTACACTTCTTATGAATTCTATTGAAGAGGATGAAGAAGAAGAAACAAAAGTAAAATCATTAGCTATGCTTAAAAGTTTAGAGAAATTTGGGGGACAGTTAAGCATTAATTACACGAAAAAAATTGTTAACTGTCCCCAAAAGAAAAGAGCATTAATAATAGATCATGAAGATTCATTTGTTCATACTTTAGCAAACTATATTAAGACGTTAGGATTTGATGTTGAGACCTATAGAGGAGATGAAGGAAGAAAGAAGCTAAAAGAAGAGAAGTTTGATGTTTTAATTCTTTCACCAGGACCAGGAACACCAAGTGAGTTTAATTTAAATGAAAGTATTGATATTGCAATAGAAAAAGGTGTGCCTATATTTGGCGTTTGTTTAGGACTTCAAGGAATAGTTGAGTATTTTGGAGGAAAGCTTGACTATATTGAGAATCCAAGACACGGCAAAAAACTCAAAGTGAAAAAATCAAAAGAAGCTCCATGGGCATCAGTTAGTGAAGAATTTACAGTGGGACTATATCATTCTTTGTATGGAAAAGAAATTGGAGAGGATTTAATAAATATCTGTGAGGATGAAGAAGGAATATTAATGGGAGTAATGCATAAGAAACTAAAAATATTAGGAGTTCAGTTTCATCCAGAAAGTATTTTAACTTTAGATAATGATAGTGGAATGTCATTACTTGGGGACAGTCTTCAATTTTTAACCAAAATATAAATTAAAATAATATATAAAACTAAAGATTTTCTTAAAAGAAAGTAGAAAACATGAATAATCATAAAAGCTGTAGTATAATATATTAAAGCCTATTATATTACAAGGTGGGGATTAATAATGAATAAAAAATTATATCTTTCAGAAACAGATAAAAAACTTTCAGGTGTTTGTGGCGGAATAGCCGAATATTTTGATATAGATTCAACGCTAATCAGATTAGGGTGGGTACTATTTGTGTGTTTAGCAGGAACCGGAATTCTAGCATATATAATTTGCGCTATTATAATTCCTAATAGACCAGACTATATAAATTAATAAAAGATTGCTGATATATTTCACAATGTCATTAAGTTAAGATGATACACTCAAAGAGTAGAGTATGTAGAAATACATGCCCTGCTTTTTTTTATA